>JAYPCB010000017.1:0-23488 GCA_038124525.1 Cryomorphaceae bacterium | reverse complement strand
GGCAAAATATTTCATTACATTGTGAGCTCGTTAACTCACTCTGAAATGAACAAAACTTGGAATTGGTCCCTGACGGTGGCCTTAGCCGGCTTCTTGTTTGGCTTTGACACTGTCGTAATCTCCGGTGCAAATGCACCCATCAAAGAACTTTGGCAAACCTCCGCTTGGTTTCATGGCGTTTTCATCATGTCCATGGCACTTTGGGGAACCGTGCTGGGCTCTTTAGCCGGTGGTATTCCCACCAAGAAATACGGCCGTAAGAAAACCCTCATTTGGGTGGGTGTACTCTACCTAGTAAGTGCGTTGGGCTCAGGCTTAGCGACCGATCCCTACATGTTCTCCTTTTTCCGATTCCTTGGCGGCGTCGGCGTCGGTGCCTCAACCGTAGCAGCCCCCACCTACATCAGTGAAATCAGTTCTGCGAAATCTCGGGGCCGTTTGGTGGCATTGTACCAGTTCAACATTGTCTTCGGTATCCTCATCGCCTTTATCTCGAATTACCTCCTGGACGGCGTTGGTGGCAATAGCGACTGGCGCTGGATGCTAGGTGTAGAAGCACTTCCAGCCGCGTTGTATTGTCTATTGATTTTTGGGGTGCCCAATTCTCCTCGCTGGCTTGTGGTTCAACAAAACGACGAAGCCGGAGCGCTCGCTACGCTGCAACTTATTCATGGTGATGTGGACAAAGCCCAAGCGGAATTGGACATAATAAAAAACCACACCTCGGAGGAAACCAGCCGCAAAAGTCTTTTCAGCGGCAAATACAACAAGAGCCTCCTTTTGGCCTTCTTACTTGCCTTCTTCAATCAATTGAGCGGAATCAACTTCATCTTGTACTACGCACCGGTGATTTTGGAAAATGCAGGGTTCGCCTCGTCGGACTCCCTTCTTTCCTCCATCTCTATCGGTGGAACCAACCTCATATTCACCTTCGTGGGCTTATATCTAATCGACCGAATGGGACGTAAATCGCTCATGTACATCGGTTCGGTCGGCTACATCATCTCTCTAGCAATGGTGGCCTATGGGTTCAAAACTGAGGCTTCGGCCGGGTTCAACCTCTTCTTCATTCTCACGTTTATCGCTTCCCATGCAGTAGGCCAAGGTGCCGTCATTTGGGTATTCATTTCCGAAATCTTCCCGAACAGCGTGCGCGCGGCCGGTCAAGCTTGGGGTACCGGAACGCACTGGGTGTTCGCCGCACTGATCACCATGCTCGGTGAGGTAGTAATCGAAGCGTTCCCAGGATGGACTGTATTCGCCTTCTTTGCAGCCTTTATGGTCCTGCAACTGTTATTCACGCATTTCATGATGCCGGAAACAAAGGGCGTTAGTTTGGAGGAATTGCAAGACCAATTGACCTCGAAAGATGCCTAAACTCTATTGCTTTGGCGAAGTATTGTGGGACCTCTTCCCCAGCGGTGCTAAGCCGGGTGGAGCACCCATGAACGTCGCTATCCACGCACAGAATTTGGGACTGGAAAGCGCCGTCATTTCCGCTATTGGCAATGATGAGCGCGGAGGGACACTGCTAGACATTCTACAAGAGCGCGGTGTCAATACAGGCTTCATCACCAGAGGCGATCACCCTACTGGAACGGTCACAGTGGACACCTCCAATCCTTCGGAGGTTCGCTACACCATTGACGAGCCAAGCGCTTGGGATTTCATTGGTACGCCGGAAATTTCATTGGAGCCGGGCGATCTGCTCTTGCACGGGTCCTTAGCAACTCGAAACAAATACAGCTTCAAAACGCTGAAAGCGCTCAGAGCTCGGGCCAGCGTGCGCGTGTTTGACCTCAACCTCAGAGCACCCTTTATCGATTCAGATCGCATCTTAGAACTACTTGAAGGCACCGAAATCGTCAAAGTGAACGAAGAAGAATATGCACTACTTGCCCAGTGGTTAGCATTGGATGCTCATCCAGAGCTGGGTTTCGAAGCGATGCAGGAACGCATGGGCACCCAAGAACTCATCGTAACTAAAGGTGGCCAAGGCGCGCTTTGGGTGAATAATCTTGGTACACTTCAAAGCAAGGTTTTTCCAGTAACAGTAAAAGATACCGTGGGTGCAGGAGATAGCTTTCTAGCCGCCATGCTCTTTGGTATTTCCCACCTACTGGAGCCGCAACAAACGCTAGATTACGCCGCTGCCCTTGGCGCTATGGTCGCCAGTAAAGAAGGAGCTAACCCGCTTATTAGCAAAACCGAATTTAAAGCCTTTATCGACGCAACATGAGATATTTCATTCTAGCCGCCCTGCTGTATTGCGCGGCATGCACACCAACGGAATTGGACCCAAATCAAACTTCGAGTGCCGATACCTCTGAGGTATATCGCCCGCTCTATCACTTTTCGCCAGAGGCGCATTGGATGAATGATCCGAACGGCATGTTTTATAAAGACGGGACCTACCATTTGTATTTTCAATACTACCCTGAGGGCAATCAGTGGGGACCTATGCATTGGGGACACGCGAGTACGAAAGATTTGGTGCATTGGACCGAGCATCCCATTGCCATTTATCCGGATACGGCCCTGGGCTACATTTTTAGTGGGTCGGCAGTCATTGACACCTTTAATGTGAGCGGCTTGGCCGTGGACAGCACCCCTCCCATCATCGCTATGTACACCTTCCACAAGCGCCCGGGCGACGTGCAAACCCAAGGCATTAGCTACAGCCTCGACGGTGGGATGACCTATGAATTTTACGATGGCAACCCTGTCCTTCCTAACCCGGAATTAAAAGACTTCCGTGATCCTAAGATGATGTGGGACGGCAAGCAGTGGATAAGTGCCCTAACGGTGGGTCAAGAAATTGCATTTTACGGCAGTGAAAATTTATTGGATTGGAAACCTTTAAGCCAATTCTCTGGCGAACACGGCAACCACGGAGGTGTATGGGAATGCCCAGAGCTCTTTTCGCTTACTACCGAAGAAGGCATCCGCAAGGACATCCTTCTAGTCAGTATAGGTAGCGGCGCGCCAAACGGCGGATCAGGTACGCAATACTTCGTAGGTCACTGGGACGGCACAGCCTTCACTGCTGAGCACGACGACCAGCGCTACATGGATTGGGGACGCGATAATTACGCCGGCGTGAACTGGTGGAACGCCCCTACCGATCGCGGCAAGAAACTCTTTATGGGTTGGATGAGCAATTGGGACTATGCCCAAGTGGTTCCTACCTACAAATGGCGCAGCAGCATGACCTTACCGAGAGAACTATCTCTAACGGAGCTTGATGGCCAATTCCATATCAAACAACAGTTCCGCTTGGACGGCGGGCACGGTTTCCAAGCCAATCTCGAACCAACGATGGGACTTCGTGGCGCCAATACTTTTGGAATTAATTTCTCTGCGGAGCCGCAATGGTCGCTGCGATTGACTTCCGCTGCTGGCGACACCCTGGACATTTGGACCAGTGTAGATTCCATTTACATCGACCGCTCCAAATGCGGATTGGTAGATTTTGAGCCTTCTTTCAAGAACATCATGAGCAGCCCTAGGAAAACCACTGGCGCTGAATACGAGATGTACATGGACGTCATGAGCCTTGAACTTTTGGCCGACGACGGATTGACGGCCATGACGGCTACCTTCTTCCCGAAGGAGCCCTTCAACAAATTAGAATTCGAAGGATTTAAAGAAGGCACCCTTACTTCCCTACGCGAATAGTCGTCACCACCTCATCCGCTTCTCCTGGCGGCACAGTACGCCAAGGAAAATCTGAATGACCTAGGCCAGTAATCGGCTCAATAGCCACAAATGGAGCATCCGCAGGTCGAAATACCTGCGTAATGTTGGAGAGTGGTTGGATACTAACATCCCCAAGCTCGACCTTTTCCATAAAGAAGGCACCGTCCACTTCTTGGGTCCAATCAAATCCTTCAACAGGAATCTTTTCGCCCGGATGGCTCACTTCATTCTTCTCCAATCGATGGGCCGGCGCTGAGTGTAACTCTGGGGCATTGGTCTTGAAATAGGGATGCCACCCCATATGAAAAGGCAAATTTGCTTTGCCAAGATTCTCAACGCGTCCGCTCAGGGTAAGACCTTGCTCATCAAGAGTATAGCGAATAGTTAATCGACAAGGAAAAGGATAATGTTCTTTTGAACCATTATAGTTCCAGCTAGCTTGTATACCACTGGGCAGTTGGGCCAATTCAAATTCCTCCCAAGGCGTAAAACCATGGAGCGCCGCGCGGTGTTTCGTATCGTTGATGGGCCAATGATATTCAGTTTCTTCGAATACCATCACCGTCCCTGATGCCATACGCACTGGGAACGGAAACATTACGGCTCCAGCGGCCCACTGGTGCCAATGATCGCCAAAATCGTGGAGCAGTTCTCTCCCTCCTATTTGCAACGACAACAAAGAAGCGCCTCTACTTGCTACAGTAAAGGCGCCCCATTTATTTGAAAATATTTCAACTTTATCCATTGATGTCGTAAATGGACTTCATTCTATCCATCTGACCCTTATAATCGTAATCAAGATCTATTAATTCACCTTTTGAAATGTCAAAAACCCAGCCATGCACAGATGGAGCACCGCCATCTGCATGACTTTTTTGAAAGTACTCCGTCTTAAGAATGTTGTTACACTGCTCAAATACATTTAACTCGATAAGGCGATTATAACGTGCACCTTCATCCTCTATCGCGTCAAGTTCTGCTGCATGAAGCCTGTAAACGTCCCTAATCTCTCGTAACCATCCGTCAATTAACCCTAAGCTTTGATTTCCCATTGCAGCTGCAACACCGCCGCAATTATAATGACCACAGACTACAACATGCTTCACTTTTAAATGCATAATAGCGTAAAGAATGACACTGTGGATATTCATATCAGTATTAACCACAAGATTGGCAACATTTCGATGTACAAAAACTTCCCCGGGGTCTAGCCCCATGATATTATTCACAGGAACCCTAGAATCTGCGCAGCTGATGAAAAGAAATTCTGGACTTTGCCCTTTCGCTAAATGCTCAAAAAAATCAGGTTTTTTGGAGGTGTGGCTTTCAATCCATTTTCTGTTGTTTTCGAAAACCTTGCGGTACGTTTCATTCATTATATGGTAGTGTTTTGTTGTTGCCTTGAAGATAGTCTATTTCGAGTCATCTCCAAAAGGACTTCGGAGGGTGTAAGCTTTTGGGCGGTAATAGCGGTCCGCCAGTCGCATCAGGAGCTGGAAGAATCTACTAGAGCTGTAGAAGGAGAAATAGTTCTCTTCCGGCACGGCGCCATAGGTACTCTTAATTTCAGTGGCAGTCCTGCCTAAATGCACCATTTTTACACCGGTCGTTATTCCGTGTCCAATTAGGGTAAACATCGCATGACTGTAAAAGTCCTCAGGTGCATCATCACTTTGACCAAAATGCATGGCTCGAAGCACGGGACCATCTTCAATACAGGAAATAAAACCCACCAGCTTCTCACCGCTGTAAAAACCAAACAACTTAAACGACCCACCGAAACATCGATTAAACGTTCCGAGCAAATGTTCCAAGTTCCCCGGCAAGGCCACCACCTTATCTCTTAAGGTAGCCTCCAACATAGCTACGCATTGTTCAAACTGAGGTCCCTCTTTTGGCAATACTTCAACGCGTATTCCTTCATTACTCTTTTGCACCTTACGAACACGCGCACGGTACTTTTTCTTCATCTCAGCCACATATTCATCGAAGCTGGACCAAGAAACAGGCAGCACCATATAAGGATCCCCCTTGTAACTGTGCCACCCTTTGGAACTTACGGGGGCATCCGTGAAAGACAAAAACAACGTACATGTTGCGCCCTGGCCCTTAAAGGCCTGAAGGGCCACCTCAGCTTGTTCCGCACTCAGGTTCCAAAAACCCGGTAACCAAGGGCTACCTGCTACCTGCAAAATGCCTTTGCGAATGATCGCATTAGACAATCGCAATCCACGAAGGGTCAAATATTTTCCACTGCTTCTGCGCAGTTCAGGGGTAGTCATAGGCAACATTTCCCCCGTAGGCAAATGAAGTATTTGCCCAGGAATATTATCTAAAACCGAAGATTCTAAGGAGGTTGTGGTCAAGGGTTCGTGCAATTAGTTAACTTTAACTCAGAAGTTAATGGCCATGTATACTCCGAACGAATTCCAAACTCAATTGTTCGACGAGATTTTTAGCTCCTCCAAAGGTAAGCGTAAAATCACGGCAGAACTCATGGAAGTGCTCGGATGTTCTAGAGCTTCGCTGTACCGCAAAAGAACGGGCACCACCCCATTGACCACGGACGAGCTCATTCGATTGGCGGATCATTTTTCGCTCAGTATCGATGCCTTGAGAAAGAATGCCGAAGAAAATTCGTTGGTGGTGGTTTGTACGACTCTTCCTCCAATCAAGGGGTACGACGATATCGACTTTTACCTCGAAAACACGCGACGTAATTTGAATGAGGCGGTACAGGTACCCGGCGCTCAATTGTACTTTACAGCAAAAGAGGTCCCTATTTACCGATATATGGACAGGCCCACTCTGAGCGCCTTCAGATTTTACTTGTGGAACCACGAACACATGCGCCGAAACGATAGGTTTGACCCCAGCCAGACACCACAAGTGCTCTTCGAAAAGGGCCATGAGTTAAGCGAGTTAAGCCGTCAATTAAAAGTGACCGAATTTTGGACGCTTTCCTCTTTCGACAATTTGATCAATCAAATTCACTATGTCAAAAATAGAGGGTTGGCAAGTGACCGATTAGTCTCTGCCATGAAGAGAGAATTGGAAGAGGTGTTGGGAGAATTGGTCCAAGACATTAAAAACGAGCAAACCGCTCAGGGTCAACCCTACCAAATGACGTTGTGTGATTACTTGACCATAAACGATGGGGCACTTCTTGAAATCACAGACCACCACAGTGTGGCGCTGTTCTCTTACAGCTCCATCAACTACCTTAAAAGTAGCAACCCCAACATTGTCGACGCATTTAAGCGAGGTCTCCGTTACCATCGCATGCAGGGAGAAGTTCTCGATGGCCTAAATAAGGACGGCATCCACAAATTCGAAGAGGCCATTCGTGCAAAAATCAGTGCACTGTAATCAACGAGGCTATACGAGCCGCTCTTTCTCTTAGCGCCACCATAGATTCTTCACCGCTTCTATCATAAGCCAGCGCTACCGCCATACGACGGTAAGGGCGAGTGGTAGGCTTGCCAAAAATCTTGAAATCTGCTTGCGATTCAGCACTGGCCTTGTCTAATCCGCCGTATACCGGCTCACCGTCTTTTTCAGCTAGTACTACCGCACTAACCCCTGGATATCTCAATTCAATCTCTGGAATAGACAAGCCCAACAAGGCACGAGCATGCAATTCAAATTCGTTGAAGTTCTGAGTGCCGGCTAAGGTGACCATACCTGTATCATGCGGACGCGGGCTAAGCTCTGAGAAATACACAGCATCATCGCTTAAGAAAAACTCAATGCCCCAAATGCCAGCTCCGCCTAACGCCTCCGTCACCTTCTTGGCCATACGTTGTGCCTCGATCAGTTGTGCCGTATCCATAGCACACGGCTGCCAGCTTTCTTGGTAATCGCCTCTTTCTTGACGGTGTCCAATAGGTGCGCAAAACAACGTTGGCCCGTGTTTTTGGGTAACCGTTAGCAAGGTGATTTCAGTATGAAAATCAATGAACCCTTCCACGATAATTTCCTTCAAATCGCCTCGGCTTCCCTCCATAGCATAAGTAAAGGCCGCCTCTAATTCACTAGCATTCTTCACCACACTCTGCCCTTTACCCGAACTGGACATCAACGGCTTCACCACACAAGGCAAACCTATTTCTTTCACAGCCGATTCAAACTCTTCGATGTTCGTGGCATAGGCATAAGGCGCGGTTCGCAAGCCCAATTCCTTGGCCGCCAAATCGCGAATAAGCTTGCGGTTCATGGTGAAATTTGCCGCTTTTGCAGACGGTGTTACCTGTATACCCGCTTGCTCAAACTCGTACAATTTATCTGTACGGATACTCTCTACTTCTGGGACGATGATATCCGGGGCGTGTTTCCTTACCGCCGCCCCGAGCGCATCTCCGTCCAACATGGAAAACACTTCGAAATGATCCGCCACCTGCATGGCCGGGGCACCTTCATAGGCATCACATGCCACCACTGTACAACCCAATCGTTGCAGAGCGATGACTACTTCTTTACCCAATTCTCCTGATCCTAGTAAGAGTACTTTTTGCATAGTTTTTGCATTTGTCGCTAAGGTATTGAGTAATTTCGTGTTCATGAGAAGATTCATCCTACTGGTTTTCACACTCTTTTACACCGTGGTCTCCACCGGTGCAGTAGGATTATTGCATTTCTGTCAGCATGAGAGTTCTGTGCACCTCGGCATTACACACGAGGATCATCATACCGTTAACACCGAACCTTCCTGCTGCCATACTGAAACCAGCTCATGTGGCACCGAGACAGAAAAAAGTGAAGAAGATTGCTGCGAAACGACCTACACCTCATTAGACCTGATGGTCAAAAGCAGTGAGGTAAGCGTTGCACTGCCTTTTATAACACCTGAAATTGTTCAATACACAGAGCGTCAACATATAGACGGCCCTATCTTGAACACTACTCGTGTGGTGCAATCGACAGGACCACCACTCTATATCGCTCTTCATAGATTGACATTGTACGCGTGATTTCAGGATTGTCCTTTGCAACATCCTTAATTCACAAAAAATCAAGTACAATGAAATCACTATTTATATCTATCGCACTTTGTGGCGCAATGGCCCTCGGGGCACAAAGCAAATTCACTGAAACCACCATTGAAGTCGACGGACTTTGTGGCATGTGTGAGGAGCGCATCGAAAATGCAGCCTACTTGCCAGGAGTTAAAAAAGCAGATTGGGACCGTGAAACGCACCAATTAACCTTGGCATTCCGCAACGACAAAATTACCGAAGAGGAAATCATCGCATCCATCAACGAAGCGGGTCATGATGTTAAAGATCATTTGGCCACAGACGAGCAATATGCGAACATACATGGATGCTGCAGATACAGAGATGCTGATTTAAGAACTTCGCACGGTTTGGGTGATCCACTCTGCAAACCTGGCGAAACACACGAGGAGCACCACGCACACGGCGGAAAGCACAAGCACTAAGCCATGACTTTTCGTTATTTACGAGTGTTGATCGGCCTACTTTCCGTAGGGTCGATGAGCGCTCAAGTCGTGGATACGTCCTCGATAGAACTATTCGAAACACTTGAAGAGGTTCCCATTGATCGTGATCCCGGTGTATCTCTTTCCAAGAAAGCCATTCTTAGCCAAGAACTCATCTCGGAAGTGGAGTTGCGCAAAGCAGCTTGTTGTGACCTCAGCGAAAGCTTTGAAACCAACGCTTCTATCTCGGCCTCTTTTACCGATGCCGTAACCGGTACTAGGCAAATCAGGCTCCTTGGATTGGAAGGCCCTTACGCGCTCTATACCCGAGGCAACCTACAAACCATGGGCGGACTGTCGTCGGTATTAGGTCTTGCCCTTATTCCTGGCGCTTGGATCCAAAGTATTCAGTTGACCAAAGGTCCGGGTAGCGTGGTAAATGGAGCGGGGGCGATGAGTGGACAAATCAATTACGAGCTACGCCCGAGCTTCACCAAGCAGAAGGCTCACTTTAACTTGTTTGCCGGACCCGGGCGATTTGAGCAAAATGCCATCTACACTTGGAAGCAAAGTGAGCGATGGTCTTCGAATGTGATGGTGCACGGCCGCCAGCAATTATTCCGCTGGGACGGTAACAATGACGGGTATTTAGATTCGCCATTGTCGCAGCACATTTTCGTTCAAAATGCTTGGAAGCACAGCGGTAAGTTTAGCGAGGCCCAATTCGGGGTGAAAGCAAGTGCTATAAAAAATATAGGAGGTAGTACCCTCTACGGGTACCCAACACTGGTTCCGATCTGGTCGCATGAACTACAAACCAACAGGTATGAACTTTGGGCGAAACGCGGTTATTTCCTTGACGGCGGCATCAACCGCAGTATTGGAACACAGCTAAGTGCAGTCTACCAAGATTTGGACAGTTACTTCGGCAACCGTGTCTTTACTGGGAAGGAGCAGCGTCTGTACGGAAACTTGATCTTCCAAGACAATATCTTCGACACACGTCACACATTGAAAGGAGGATTGGATTTCAATAGTTTCTCGATCTCCCAAGCTATGTGGGGATATAATGGTGATTACGACGGGCTCGTCACAGGTATTTACGGGGAGTACAGTTATGTAAACTCACCAGATGGCGAAGGATTGAGTATGATTCTTGGACAACGTTATGACCGAGTAATGGTCGGGCCACGAGTAGGAAGTAACTTTTACTATGTGCCTAGACTCCACCTCAAGTACAATCACAAGGCCTGGTCTTTCAGAAGTCAAGCAAGCTATTCGTATAGAGTAGCCACCCTTGGCGCTGAATACATGGGCTACATGGCTAACAATAGACACGTACTCTTAGAAGGAAATGTAGTTCCCATTGAAAGTGGTACTACCTATGGTGTAGGTGTGGCCTGGAACAAGGACGTATTGTACAAAGAATTACAATGGTATGCCGACATCTATTATACCCAATTCGACTCAAAAGTCGTGGTTGATTTAGACGGCAGCACGGATACGATGAGAATCGAAACTCCCGGCGATCCCTACAGTAGGCAATATGATAATATCGGCCAAATTTTGATGTACAGTCCCTATTCTCTTTCCGCACAATTAGGAGGGCAATACGAGCTTTTCCACAGAACCTTAGTAAAAGTCGCTTATCGCTATCAGGACGTTAAGCAGCGTGATTTGAATACGTACCGCGAGAACCCCTTAGCTCTTGAAGAAGTCATTCTCAACGTGCCTCATCTGGTTTATGTTGGCGCCAGCTACTCAGGCAGAAAAGGAATGGGCATTGAAATCAATGCCACCTACAACAGCTCGCAACGACTACCGGATGTTGGATACGAAAATCGCAGCCCTGCTTTCACCATGCTCAATGGTCAGATTAGTAAAGAAGGACGAACTTTCGGACAGATTTACGTAGGGATTCAAAATGCTTTAAACGTTCGCCAATTAAACCCTGTAGTAGGCGGCGACTTACCGTTTGACGGGCGATTCGATGCCTCGGTAGTTTGGGGTCCCATTATGGGTCGTCAGATATACGCCGGCTGGCGGTATGACTTGAAATTCCAAGAATAAAAAAAGGCGCCCTGCGGGCGCCTTTTTTATGGAGTGTACCATTTTGCGCTACGCGCTGTTTCGAGAGGCATTGATGTTTCCATAGAGGGAACGCACCACCATCTTCTCATACTTCGCACGCACCTCGTCACTGAGGTTCTGCTCGCGAAGGGTGATCAACGCATATTGCTGAATGACCAGCAGTGGAAGCACAATATTCTCGCGCAAGGCGATGGAGGCCTTAATACCAGGATTATTGCTCAACAATTCCGGCTGTCCGCTGACCTTCAATACAAACTTCTCTGTGCGCTCGAACTCATCGTTGAGCACTCCCCAGAAGGCACCAAATTTGGCATCGTCCGCCATATATGAAGTCAACGGGAAGAAGGTCTTACACATACTCTGCATCGAGTTTTCAATGAGGGTGCGGAAGAATTTGGACTTGCGGTAAAGGCTTTGCACTTCATGCAACCTGCCCGCTTCGCTCAAATCTTGGAAGGCCTTACCCAGACCATAGAATCCCGGGATGTTCATCTTCAGCTGTGACCAAGCCCCCACAAACGGAATGGCTCTGAGGTCGTCCAGCTCAAGCTTCTTGGCCTTGCCACGCTTCGACGGGCGTGAACCGATGTTCGCCATACCGTAGTACTTGAGCGGGCTCATCTCCTCTAAGAACTCGGTGAAGAGCGGGTGCTCCTTGAGTTCGGTATAGTATTTCAAGCTGATGTCGCTCAATTCCTCGAGTAGCTGACGCTCCTGAGGCTCCAAGGTTTTGGTTTCATCGGTCAACAAGATGTTTTCCAAACCAGCCGTGATGAGCTGCTCCATATTGAACTGCGCACTCTCCGGCGTACCGAAGTTGCTCGAGATCGTTTGACCTTGTACGGTCAATTGGATTTCTGACGATGCAATCTGTGAGCCCAAGGACGCATAGAAGTTGTGGGTATTACCCCCACCACGTGCTGGCGGGCCGCCTCGACCGTCAAAGAAGAGCACATCGATGTCGTGCTGCTTTGAAATGCGCGTGAGGTTTTCTTTCGCACGGTAAATGTTCCAGTTGGCACTCATGTATCCACCGTCCTTGGTTCCATCTGAGAACCCGAGCATAATGGTTTGTTTGTTGCCGCGTTGGGTGAGGTGCGCGCGGTAATTGGCTTCAGAATACAAAGTATTCATCGAAGCACCTGCACCGACCAAATCGTCGATGGTTTCAAAGAGCGGCACAATGTCCACCGTGATCTTTTCGTCCCCGAAGGCAGTCCATCGCGCCAAGGCGAACACGCGCGCCACATCCATGGCACCACGACAGTTCGAGATGATATAACGGTGGGCCCCTTTAGGACCATTTTTGGCTTGTATTTCGCGAATCACGCGGAAGCTCTGCAAGGTATCATCAATGCGGTCATCTCCGGTAAGGGTGCCGTCCCAGGCTGCTTGCAGCGCAAACAACTCGCCAGGAGTTTCTGGTACCGCTACCCCCAATTGCTCGGCCAAGGCATCAAAGGCTCGCTTGATCTCGCGGCTATCTTGACGGATATCAATGCTCGCAAAATGCGATCCGAAAAGTGCCACTCTATCCAAGAGCTCTTCTACGAGCTCCACGAAGATGCCATCGTGCTGTTCATGCAAATCCGAAAGTACCTTGTGTAAGGCACTGCGGAACTTCACGAAATCCCATTCCTCTTGGTGGCGGATACACTTCAAGACCATCTTTTCGATGTCCATGAGCTCTTCGTACACCCCTGAGAATGAAATACGGCGGCGCAACCTTCGCAAATCTTGGTAATAGCATTGCAACAAGACATCGCGCAGTCGGCCCGCCACTTGCAAGGTCGTATCCACGCTCAC
Source organism: Cryomorphaceae bacterium (assembly GCA_038124525.1). Classification (GTDB taxonomy): domain Bacteria; phylum Bacteroidota; class Bacteroidia; order Flavobacteriales; family Schleiferiaceae; genus UBA10364. The sequence goes on along the minus strand of JAYPCB010000017.1, from coordinate 10,452 downwards.
AAACGGGTTGCCGTCGCGATCACCACCCGGCCAGAACCCGAGGTTGATCAAATTCAACGTCCCGTCCCAATTCGGTAATGAGCGGCGCATCTCAGCTGTAATATCTCCGGCACTCTGATAGAACACGTTCTGTAAATACCAGATGAGGTTGATAGCCTCATCGTACGGGGATGGCTTTGTCTTTTGGAAGAATGGAGTTTTCCCGAGCTGCTTTAAATACGTGCGAATGGCCGTGAGGTCATTCGCTTGAATGGCATCGGTAAGGTCCGTGATAATGGCCAGTACGCGGCCCGGGTAAAACTGGGTCGGGTGAGCAGTCAGCACCGGACGGATGGAGAATGCCTGCAAGCGATTCATCAATTCATTCAGGTTTCCTGCGCGCTCCATGCGAATCATAAACTCGCTCAAGGAACCTTTCCCACCGAGATTGTTCAGTTTGCTGTAGGCAGCGTCCTCTAGGGCATCCACCAACACGACTTGGCGCTCAATGTATTGAATAACCTTGAACAAGAAGTCCATTTGCTCCTGCTCGTTCTCGCCGTCCTTGTATTCGTCAAAGAACTGCTCGATGATCTCCTTAGGACTGTGTCCCTCGGCCAATCTATTCAGACAATATTCGTTCAGTACAGGAATGAAAATCCCTGTGTTCTTGATGCCGTCGAGTGGAAGCGTCAAGAAGAGCGAATTGTACAATTGAAATTTCAGTCCAACATGACTCTCGTAGTTGGCTGCACCTGGAAGTAGGTTTTCGTTGTGCTCCATAATTTAAGGCAAGCTTTTTCCGGTTGATGCCTGGTAAATTGAATACCACTGCTGTCGGTCCAATTGTAGGTTCAAAGCTTCTTTTACTTCTGTGAGGCGTTCCATTTTCGTCGTCCCCGTTACCGGCAAAATGCCAGCAGGGTGCTGCAACAACCACGCGATGGCTAAGACTTGAGGACTGACCCCAAATTCTGCCGCCATGGCCGTTAAGGTTTTCATAAGTTCTACAGGCAGTGCACCGCCACCTAGGGGCGACCAAGCCATTGGGATGATATTATCCATCATGCACTGGTCCAAGCGGCCGTCATCAAAGGCACTGACCTCCTTGACCGATACTTCGATCTGATGTACGCCCACTGGCACGGTGGTTTGCAACAGCTTCACCTGTGAAGGAGTGAAATTGCTGACTCCGAAACTGCGCACCTTGCCGCTCTGGTAGAGCAGCTCAAAGGCCTCGCCGATCTCATCGGGATCCATCAATACATCGGGACGGTGCAATAGCAAAACATCTATGTAATCCGTGTGCAGGTTGGTCAAGCTGTCGTCCACACTTTTGAGGATGTGCGCCTTGGTGAAATCATAGGCCTTCACGTAATGATCTGGCTTTTGATCACACACTCTAATAATGCCACATTTTGTGACCAATTCCATTTGCGAGCGCCACTCCGGGTGCAGCTTCAACGCCGCCCCAAATTCCGCTTCGGTAGTATGGTCTCCGTAAATATCGGCATGGTCAAAGGTGGTAAACCCTAATTCCATCGAGTGTGCAATAATGGCCTCGTATTCCGCCGTGGTAAATTTGGCATCCCAAAGTCCCCAGCGCATAGTGCCGACCACGATATCGCTCATCCAAGGTGTGCTGTACATATGCGTATTCGTTGAAGGTGCAACTTAGTGAATTCTGTCCGATTATGGCAGCCGAATCCGCTTGATCCATCGGCCGTCTTTGTAGATGGATTTCACCCGCCTGCCGTCCCACATACTTTCCACCCCTACACCGTCGGGATGGTCGGCGCTGAGCCAATAGACCTTGTGAGGCCCCGCCCCTGGCAAAAACACGTTTGTGTCGCCCGGGAGGACGTTTGGCGGCACGAAGAACCACCCCTTGTCGCCGCTGCTGGTTAACCACCCCTCGCCCACAATTCTCAAAGGGTAGTATGAGCGTAAGGGAAAGCAGCCGGACGAGAGGAAATTCGATGATTTTTCGAGTACGATGTACGGGTCGCGCAGCGACCCGTAGAAGATCTGATCGCAAAAAGGCATCAAATTCATACTCCCACCGAGGCTATCGATATGCAGATGTGCTTGGAAACTCTGTGCGCCGTGACCTATGGTTCGAAAATCGAAGGAGGTAGTGTCGGCGGGGAGTGCAGTAAGGAATTGGACCCTAAGCACATAGCTCAGGCAAAGAAGGACACGCCAAGTTCGTGCCCCAAAAAGGAAGTTTTTCATGGCAATTAAAGATTAAGGGTGAAAACTGGTTCTTAATAAGTTAGCCTATCGCAATAAAAGAGCCTACTTTTGCCGCAAATTTTTTCAGCACATGAATTTGCGCAACATCGCCATCATCGCCCACGTTGACCACGGTAAAACCACCTTGGTAGACAACATGCTTCACACTGCGAAGCTCTTCCGTGATAATCAACAAGTGGACGACCTCCTGTTGGACAACAACGACCTCGAGCGTGAGCGCGGGATCACCATCCTTTCCAAGAATGTCAGCATTCAATGGAAAAATACCAAGATCAACATCATCGATACCCCAGGGCACAGCGACTTTGGGGGCGAGGTAGAACGTGTATTGAACATGGCCGACGGGGTAATCCTTTTAGTGGATGCCTTCGAAGGCCCTATGCCGCAAACGCGTTTCGTATTGCAGAAAGCTTTGGCTTTAGGCAAAACACCAGTGGTGGTCATCAATAAAGTAGATAAGCCGAACTGTACGCCGGATTTGGTCCATGACCAAGTCTTTGAACTCTTCTTCAACCTCGACGCTACAGAAGAGCAGCTCGATTTTACCACCGTTTACGGATCGGGTAAGGAGAAGTGGATGGGTCCAGATTGGAAAACGCCAACCGACGACATCACCTACCTGCTCGACACTATTGTGGAGACCATCCCTGCGCCAGAGGTAAGCGAAGGCTCTTTGCAAATGCAGATCACCTCATTGGACTTCAGCTCCTTTACAGGTCGTATTGCTGTAGGTCGTGTGACGCGTGGAACCATTCGCGAGAACATGCCGGTGAGCTTGTGCCAACGCGATGGCACCATCAAAAAAGCGCGCATCAAGGAATTGATGACTTTCGAAGGTTTGGGCAAAAGCAAGACCGGCGAAGCACACGCAGGAGAGATCGTTGCGGTAAACGGTATTGAAGGATTCGAAATTGGCGATACCATCGCGGATGCCGAAAACCCTGAGGCATTGCCGCACATGGAAATTGATAAGCCAACCATGAGCATGTTGTTCTCGATCAACAACTCGCCGTTCTTCGGAAAGGAAGGTAAGCACGTAACCTCACAGAAGATTCGTGAGCGTTTGATGCAAGAGATCGAAAAGAACTTGGCTTTGAAAGTAGATGAGACGGGTTCTGCGGACCAATTCATTGTTCACGGCCGCGGTATCCTACACCTCGGTATCCTCATCGAAACCATGCGTCGCGAAGGCTACGAATTGCAATTAGGTATGCCACAGGTGATCTACAAAGACATCGATGGCGTGAGACACGAGCCTATTGAAGAACTCACCGTGGACTGTCCAGAAGAGTCCTCAGGTAAAGTCATCGAACTGGTGACCCGTCGCAAAGGTGAACTCCTCGTGATGGAACCAAAGAGCGATTTGACCCGATTGGAATTTGAAATCCCGTCGCGCGGTTTGATGGGCTTGCGCAACAACGTACTCACAGCCACCTCAGGTGAGGCCATCATGGCGCACCGATTGAAAGAATACCAGCCGTACAAAGGCGATATGGAACGTCGTATTTCCGGTGTACTTATTGCCAAGGAAGCTGGAAAGGCCAGTGCCTACTCTTTGGACAAACTCCAAGACCGCGGTAAATTCTTCATCGAACCAGGTGATGAAATCTACGGTGGCCAAGTCATCGGAGAGCAAAACAAGCCAGGCGATTTGGTGGTGAACCCTTGTGTGGCCAAGCAGCTCAACAACATGCGTGCCGCCGGTAAGGACGACAACACCGCCCTAGCCACCCCTATCAAGTTCAGCTTGGAAGAAGCCATGGAATACATTGGCCCAGATGAATACGTAGAGGTAACCCCAGAGAGCATTCGTTTGAGAAAGATCTTGTTGAACGAGCACGATCGCAAACGGGCGCAAAAGTAAGGGTCCACTCGTTCTAGGCTTCGGGCCTAGTAACAGACCGCCCACTCCAATGCCCTGCAGAGGAACTTCGTGTTCCCTCACTTTTGAGATTGGGAAGGATTGGCACACTCGTTCTAGGCTTCGGGCCTAGTAACAGACCGCCCACTCCAATGCCCTGCAGAGGAACTTCGTGTTCCCTCACTTTTGAGATTGGGAAGGATTGGCACACTCGTTCTAGGCTTCGGGCCTAGCAACACAAACCATAAAAAAGCCCCGCTGCGCGGGGCTTTTTCTTTAATCCATATTCAGGAGTAATTCGAGGATGGACGTGGCCGCCTTGGCAATGGGCGTTCCCGGTCCAAAGATGCCGGCCACCCCTCGCTCATACAAGAAATCGTAATCCTGTGCTGGGATGACCCCACCGACGATGATCATAATATCTTCTCTGCCTAGCGCCTTGAGTTCGTCCATGACTGCTGGGACAAGTGCCTTATGGCCTGCGGCCAATGAACTGATCCCTAAAATGTGTACATCGTTCTCTATGGCCTGCTTGGCAGCTTCTTTAGGGGTCTGGAACAGCGGACCCATATCCACATCGAAACCGAGATCAGCGAATGAAGTAGCCACTACCTTGGCGCCGCGATCGTGTCCATCTTGCCCCATTTTAGCCACCATTATGCGTGGTCGACGACCGAATTTCTTTGCAAACGCATCGGACGCAGCACGAGCCGCTTCAAAATCTTCGTTTTTCTTCATTTCGTTCGAATATACACCGCTGATGGTCTGTGTTTTCGCAACATAACGACCCCAGTGCTGCTCTAAAGCTAGGGAAATTTCACCAAGTGTTGCACGGACCTTGGCTGCTTCCACCGCCATGGCCAACAAGTTTCCTTGGCCACTTTTCGCACATTGGCTCAGCGCGTCGAGGGCCGCTGCTACGGCTTGGTCGTCGCGATTTTTCTTGAGGGCTTGAAGTCCTTCTAGCTGTTGCTTCAACACTTCTTCACCTTGCACCTCGAGAATATCTATTTCTGTGGATTGCTCGGTTTTGAAAGCATTTACCCCAACAATAATATCGGCCCCGCTATCTATGCGTGCTTGTTTTTTCGCGGCAGCTTCTTCGATACGAAGTTTTGGAATACCCGCCTCAATGGCCTTGGTCATTCCGCCAAGCTCTGCTACCTCAGCCATAAGAGCTTCGGCGCGACCGATGAGGTCCGCAGTGAGCTTTTCCACGTAGTAGGAGCCGCCCCATGGATCGGCAGTGTAGGTAATATCGGTTTCCAATTGCAAATGCAACTGAGTATTGCGGGCAATACGTGCGGAGAAATCCGTCGGCAAAGCAATGGCCTCATCTAGGGAATTAGTGTGTAGGCTTTGGGTTCCACCCATGGTGGCCGCCATCGCTTCCATGGCCGTGCGCGTCACATTGTTGAACGGATCTTGCTCGGTTAGGGACCAACCCGAGGTTTGGCTGTGCGTACGTAGGGCCAGTGATTTTGGGTTTTTAGCTCCTAAGGCCTCCATGTGCTTGGACCAGAGGTAACGAGCAGCACGCATCTTGGCAATCTCCATAAAAGGATTCATGCCAATGCCCCAGAAGAAGCTTAGGCGTGGTGCAAAAGCATCGATATCCAGGCCTGCCGCCATGCCCGTTTTCACGTATTCCAGCCCATCACAAAGGGTATAGGCCATCTCGATATCGGCGGGTGCACCGGCCTCCTGCATGTGATATCCTGAGATGGAAATGCTATTGAATTTCGGCATGTGTTCGCTCGTGTAGGCGAAGATGTCCGAGATGATGCGCATGCTTTGTGTAGGCGGGTAGATGTAGGTGTTGCGCACCATAAATTCTTTGAGAATGTCGTTTTGAATGGTACCACTTAATTGGGCCAATTCCACCCCCTGCTCCATCGCCGCCACAATGTAAAACGCCATGATGGGCAAAACTGCACCGTTCATGGTCATCGACACGGACATTTGGTCCAATGGAATGCCGTTGAACAGCACCTTCATATCCTCCACAGAATCAATGGCAACGCCCGCTTTCCCTACGTCCCCTTGTACGCGCTCGTGGTCACTGTCGTAACCGCGGTGGGTGGCCAGGTCGAAGGCTACGGACAATCCTTTTTGACCGGCAGCCAAGTTTCTGCGGTAAAACGCATTGGATTCGGTCGCCGTAGAGAAGCCCGCATATTGGCGTATGGTCCAAGGGCGTCCTACATACATGGTACTGTAGGGTCCACGTACATAAGGCGGGGTCCCCGGAAGGGTTCCCAAATGTTGTGCATCCTTCAAATCCTGCGGGCCATATTCCGGCTGCACGGCAATTTGTTCTGGGGTCATCCAAGATTTGCGATCAGTCATGACTTACGATTTTGAAGAATGTTGAATGCGCTCGAACTCTGCTGCGGCGGCCCAGCGAACGGGTTGCAACGGCTCAAATTCCGCTTCTTGGTATTTGGCTTGGTGTTCCGCTCTAGTTTTAGGCGCACGGGCTACATAGCCCTCCGGGAGTGTTTCTCCTTCTAACCCATATAAGTTCACGCCTAAGACCTCACTAGGCTGCGCGGCAGCGACCTCATCGGCGATGCGATCTTGAATGGTGCCGCTTTGTAACGCTTCTATGATGCCGCCTTGTTGACGGATGTCCTGCAGGTACTGCCAAGCGCTTTCGACTAAGTCGGCCGTTTTCTGCTCGATGAAGTAGGAACCGGCGGCAGGATCGCTGACTTGGTCCAAATGACTTTCATAGGCAAGCATAAAGTGCTGGTTCAACGCCAAGCGTTCAGCTTCCGCATCTGCCCAGGCAACGACGCTATTGTAAGGACGCAATTGTACTTGATCCGCACCCCCGACGATGGCACCAAAACCACTAGAGGTGGCGCGCAAGAGGTTCGAATGCAGGTCGAACGCCGTTTGGTGGGTCGTCGCCGTTTCACTGTAAATGGTCAGCGGTACCTGTGGCAAGTCGTACTCTTCGAGAAGTTTTTTCCAAAGTACTCTGGCACCTCGAATCTTAGCCATTTCCTCGAAGGGGTGAGTCCCGGCATTCAAGGCCAGCCAATATTGGGTGTAACCGACACTTCCGAAGTTATCGAGGTAAAAATCCAAGTGAGCAGCTGCCAATCCAAGCTGGGTTGCTACAGAGGCGCCACAACTTCCATAGAAATTAGCGTTGCAGCACATGAACTTGAATTGGGGAGGGGTCAAGCGACTGAGCTCCCCTAGTTCATACATTTTCTCTTCGTGCCAGTAGCCAGTGCGCGCGGCGATTTCTACGGGATCAATGTTGATGTAGCCTTGGAGTTTATCCACCGGTAGAATTTCCCCGTGCGCGTGGTGCAACAATGCTTCCATCACGGCGGGTCCACTGCCTTCCACAACCAGTCCTAGATTGATGTAGGGCAATTGAATATCTCGGAGAATACGGGGCAGGTAATGCTCTTCGGTGAGGTAGAACAACAATCCACTGGCGCCTTGCTTTAGGCGCTCGAGGGCCCAATCATTGGCTTGAAACTCACGGTCTACGAGGTGCTCTTGTACCATGGTCCACCAAGGTTCTTCCCGAAATCCGGGTTGTTGTGGTGGTCCTTCAGTATATAGCGGTTGAACGGGTGTCCCGTCCGGATAGGTTCTGTGGGTGGATTTACTCATCCTGCTCCGTTTCGTATTCTATGATGGTGATGGTTTCACCTTCTTTGTGCATGCCAAAGTTTTCTCTCGCGTAGCGTTCAAAGGCTTCTGGATTTGTTTCTAACTGGTGCAGCAACTCTCGCTCTTCCGCCAACGTTTCTTCGTAGAATTCGATGTCGTTTTCAAGGTTTTCTATTTGCTGGTCCAATTCCGCGTGAATGAAATAGTTGTTCGCATCGAGAAAGATCATCCAAATCACAAAGCCCAAACCCGTCAACGCGTATTTGTTGGTGAGCCACTTTAAAGCTGGATATTTCTCGAATAATTTCATCCCTTCAATTTACTAATGGTTTTTGGGTCGGCAAGACCTTAATCTACATTCTCTGCTAACGAGGTATCGCTGCCCAATACATCTTGCAATCGGATCAACTCCGCGTAGGCACCGTCGAGCTTCATCAACTCCTCATGGGTACCACGCTCAATACCTTGCCCCTGCTCCATCACAAGGATTTGATGGGCCTTGCGGATGGTGCTCAATCGGTGTGCGATGACGACGGAGGTGCGGCCCTGCATTAATCGGTCCAATGCCTCTTGCACCAATCGCTCACTTTCACTGTCCAATGCGCTGGTCGCCTCGTCCAGGATGAGCAATTGCGGGTCCTTCAACAGAGCGCGGGCGATAGCAATGCGCTGACGCTGGCCACCGCTGAGCTGCACCCCGCGGTCCCCTACTTTGGTGTCCAATCCTTCCGGGAAACCTTCGATGAACTCCCAAGCATTGGCTTCTTTCGCTGCCTGAATGATCTCTTCTTCCTTTGCCGATGTTTTGCCATAGGTGATGTTCTCTCGTATGCTGCCGCCAAAGAGCAGCACATCCTGAGGCACGAGGGCCAACGACTTCCGCCAGGCTTGCAAATCATAAGATTCTAGGGCATCAGCTCCTGAGGAGATTTGTCCGCCTTGGCTTTGGTAAAAGCGCATCAATAGGGAAGCCACCGTAGATTTCCCTGAACCGCTTTTGCCCACGAGCGCGAGGGTTTGCCCCTTGGGCAGCTCAAAGCTCAATCCCTGAATGACGGGAACGTCTGGGCGTGAGGGATAAGAGAATTGGACCTCATTGAAAGAAATGCCTTCCACCTGCGCGGCGGTAACATCTTCTCCACCGACCAATTCCGGCTCCTCGTCCATCAACGAAAATATAGTCTCGGTCGCCCCAACGGCCTTTTGCAACTGGGCATATACAGAGGCCAGGCCGCCGATAGATCCGCCGATAAAGAGGGCGTACAAAATGAATTCATTGAGTTTGTCTGCGGCCAATTCTCCCTCGTGCACCATCCCAGCCCCGAACCAAATGACCAAGGCGATGGCACCGAATAAACCGAAAGTGATAAAGCTTGAAAAGGCACCCCGGTAATACCCCCCAGTGATGGCTAATCCGACCACCTTCTGAATGCGCTCGCGGTAGCGAGAACGCTCCCACGCCTCGTTCGCAAATGCCTTCACCGTTTGAATGCCCGCGAAGGTCTCCTCCACTATGGTATTGCTTTCGGCGATTTCGTCCTGCACCTTCTTGGCGTATTTGCGGATGAATCGGCCAAAAATAAAGGTCACAATAATGAGCGGTGGGATCACGCCCACGATGAACAATGTCAACTTGATGGAGGTGAAGGCCAAAATGGCGATGCCCCCAATGACCATGCTCAATCCACGCAGGAATTCAGCCAAGGTCGTGGTCAAGGTTTCCCCAATCTGCGCAGTATCCGAAGCCACTCGAGAGTTCAGTTCCCCCACTCGTTTCGAGGTGAAGAACGACATGGGTAAATGCAGCAAGTGGGTATAAAGGTCGCCGCGGATGGCCGCCAAGGCCCTTTCAGTCACCATTACAAACAACACTACCCGGAAGAATCCCGCCACACCTTGAACGGCCAACAGGCCCATCATCTGCAGCATGTTGTTGCGCAAATTATCCGCCGAGGATGACATCAGTCCTCCCAAGAGTTTTGGGAAGAGCAAGGAAGTGCCCATGGTGATCAAGAGGAAGAAAAATCCAAGGGCCCAAAGTCCGGCGTGCGGCTTCACATAGGCCATGATTTTGCTGAGTTGTCCCAAATCTTTGGCGGTCAACATTTTCCGTTTTTTCTCGTCCGGATTCGATGACTTTTCTCTTCTTCTACTCATACCTGCGAAGTTACGTCCTATGGCCTACCTTTGCGCATCAATTCAGTAAAAATGGCGGGAGCAGAAAACATTAAACCCTACGACCCTAAATCGGACAAAAAAGAGCAAGTTGCGGACATGTTCAACAACATTTCCAAGCGCTATGATTTGTTGAACCACCTCTTATCGTTGAACATCGACAAGGGCTGGCGTACGAAAGTGGTCAAGATGGTGGCTGCCGACGAACCGTCGCTTGTACTGGATGTGGCTACCGGAACGGCAGATTTGGCCATCGCCCTTGCAAAAGGAACAGGCGCAAGCATTACCGGCGCAGATATTAGCGAAGGCATGCTCGAGGTGGGCCGCGGAAAAGTGCATAAAAAAGGTTTGGACAAGAAGATTGTCTTGGAACTAGGCGATAGTGAAAACCTGCCCTACGCGGACAACACTTTTGATGCCATCACCGTTGCCTTTGGCGTGCGCAACTTCCAGAATCTACAAAACGGCTTGCGCGACATGAAACGCGTGTTGAAACCTGGAGGACAATTGGTCGTGCTGGAATTCAGCACCCCCAAGCACTT
>JAYPCB010000016.1:0-24742 GCA_038124525.1 Cryomorphaceae bacterium | reverse complement strand
GTACTGAGCCTTTGGTCCTAAACTCTGTACGCGCTTCTTGTGGATGTACTACACCTAAGTGGACTCGTGAGCCTATTGCCCCAGGTGGAGAAGGCGAGATCCAGGTGAAGTACGACACCAACCGCATGGGTAATTTCCACAAAACAGTTACTGTACAGTCAAATGCGACGAATCAAACCGTGGTTTTGACCATCAAAGGACAGGTAATGAACCCTGAAGCTCAGGAGACTACTCCAGAGAAAAAAGGCGGAAGCGTTATTGCAAAATAACATCCCGAACATTACTTACGGATATCCAAGAAAGCCCTGTATTTTTGCAGGGCTTTTTGCATTAAATACGACCCAAGTATGCCAAAGATTTCAGTCAAAGGCGGGCGCATGCCTTCCAGCCCTATTCGCAAACTCGTTCCATTCGCAGAACAAGCAGAGCGCAATGGCAACAAAGTATATTACCTGAACATTGGACAACCCGATATTCAAACCCCTTTGGAGGCACAACGCGCCATAAAAGAAGCAGACGTACCAGTTTTGGCCTACAGCCACAGCGCGGGATTTGCTTCCTTGAGAGAGGGACTGTCGAAGTACTACCACGGCAAGAACCTTCCGGTACAAACCGATGAAATCATCGTGACCACCGGTGGATCGGAAGCCCTGTTGTTCACCTTTGGATCCGCCATGGACGAAGGCGATGAGGTCATCATTCCCGAACCGTTCTACGCCAACTACAATGGATTTGCGACCGCAAGCGGGGTAAAAGTCGTCCCCGTTGAATCTTCTATTGAGACCGGGTTTGCCCTGCCGCCAGTAGCTGCCTTCGAGGCCGCTATTACCCCTAAAACCAAAGGAATCTTAATCTGTAACCCTGGCAACCCAACGGGGTACTTGTACAGCAAAAAAGAATTAGAACAACTTCGCGACATCGTGCTGCGACACGACCTTTTCTTGATTGCAGACGAAGTATACCGCGAATTCACCTACGACGGTGAGCCTCACCACAGCGTCCTTGCCATGGAAGGCTTGGAAGAGCACGCTATTGTGGTAGATAGCTTCTCGAAGCGATACAGTATGTGTGGCGCGCGTATCGGCTGCTTAGTCAGCAAGAACAAGGAGTTTATGGCAACTGCCATGAAATTCGCGCAAGCGAGATTGTCGCCGCCGACCTATGCCCAAATTGCCAGTGAAGCGGCGTTGAAAACGCCACAGAGCTATTTCGACGAGGTGAATGCCGAGTATGTGGAGCGTCGCAATGTATTGGTAGATGGCTTGAATAGTATTGAAGGAGTCTTTTGTCCGAAGCCAAAAGGAGCCTTTTATACCGTGGCCTCGTTCCCGGTAGAAAGCGCGGAACACTTTGCACAATGGCTGCTCAGTGATTTTAACCATGACGGAAAAACGCTAATGATGGCACCAGCGGCTGGATTTTATGCCAAGCCAGAATTGGGCGCAAATCAAGCACGCCTTGCCTATGTCTTAAATACCGAGGCATTGACGGATTGTATTGCTATCTTAAAAGCAGCATTAGAGGTGTACCCACACCGCACCAGATAAAACCCATAAACCGTGATTGTACAACTCAATCAAAGCTTAGTCAAACTCAACACCTTTGGAATCGACCAAAAGGCAACCCGCCTTATCTGGGCACATAGCGCAGATGAAATCAGTACGTACGTTAAACATCATGGCGCCCCTGCCCTAGTGCTTGGCGGTGGTTCGAACATGCTGCTGACCCAGGATGTGGAAGGCGATGTGCTCAAGGTTGATATCCATGGTAGACGTGTGGTTTTCGAGGACGACGAGGTCGTGCACATCCGTTTTGGCGCAGGAGAGAATTGGCACGAGGTAGTGCTATGGACTCTCATGCAAGGATTAGGTGGACTTGAAAACCTCAGCTTAATTCCCGGGAATTGCGGCACAGCACCCGTTCAGAATATTGGGGCCTATGGCGTAGAGTTGAAAGACGTTTTTGTGAAGTGCGAAGGAGTCCTAGTCGAGAGTGGCGAATTCTTTACGCTATCAAAAGAAGAGGCCCATTTTGGTTACCGCGACAGCATATTCAAAAATGAATGGAAGGGCAAAGCCATCATCACGCGCATTACCCTAGCACTCACAAAAAAGAATCACAAGCTTCGCACAGATTACGGCTCCATTCAAGCAGAGCTCGAAACAAGGGACATAACTGATCCTACTCCAAAGCAAATCAGCGATGCAGTGATCAGCATCCGCAGAAGTAAACTTCCAGATCCCGCAGAAATAGGCAATAGCGGCTCGTTTTTCAAAAACCCTGTGGTCTCGAAGGAGCTCGCAGAAAGCTTGGCCGAGCGCTACCCTAATATGCCTTCTTATCCGGCACCGAATGGCGTTAAGCTAGCAGCAGGATGGCTCATCGATACCGCGGGTTGGAAAGGCTATCGTAATGGTGATGCCGGAATACACGAAAAACAAGCGCTGGTATTGGTCAATTATGGTGAAGCTAGTGGGGCGGAATTATTAGAATTGGCCCAAAAAATCATTGACGATATCCAACAGCGTTTTGGCATCACTTTACACCCCGAAGTAAATCTTATTTAATGCCAAGTGTTGCGTTCCATACCCTAGGCTGTAAGCTGAATTTCGCGGAGACCTCAACCATTGCCAAGGACATGGTTGTAGGCGGATTTGAGCGCGTAGAATTCCAAGATCCAGCCGACGTATACATCATCAATACTTGTTCCGTCACGGAAAATGCAGACCGAGAGACCCGGAACATTATCGGCAGAGCCTTGCGTGCGAATCCCGATGGATTTATCGTGGTGGTCGGGTGTTATGCCCAATTAAAACCGGAGCAAATCATGGAACTCCCAGGCGTTGACCTTGTCCTAGGAGCTACTGAAAAATTCAACGTACGCCAATTCTTAGGCGCCTTAGAGAAAACCAAAGGAGATGCAGAAGTGCACAGCTGTGAAATTGAGGATGCAAACACATTCGTATCAAGCTACAGCGCTGGCGATCGAACGCGTGCCTTTTTGAAAGTGCAAGACGGTTGTGATTATAAATGCACCTATTGTACCATTCCCTTGGCGCGCGGCATTTCTAGAAGTGACACCCTTGAAAATGTGGTGGCCAAGGCAGAGGAGATTGCCGAAGCCGGTATCCCAGAAATTGTGCTTACCGGAGTAAACGTTGGAGATTACGGGAAGGGAGAGTTTGGAAACAAGAAGCACGAGAGCACTTTCTTGGAATTAGTACAAGCCTTAGATGCCCAAGTCCCTGTGGAACGCATGCGTATTTCGAGCATTGAACCGAACTTGCTGCGCGATGAGATTATCACCTTTACCGCGCAAAGCCAAAAGTTCGTCCCTCACTTCCACCTTCCCCTTCAAAGCGGTTCGGATACCATTTTAAAGCTTATGAAGCGTCGGTACATGACTTCGCTTTACCGCAAACGTGTGGCAGCCGTGAAAGCCGCCAATCCCGACACTTGTATCGGCGTGGACGTTATCGTAGGATTTCCAGGAGAAACAGACGAGCTGTTTGCAGAGACATACAATCTGCTCAACGAACTCGACATCAGCTATTTGCATGTGTTTACCTACAGCGAACGTGAAAACACACCAGCCGCTGGCATGGAAGGCGTAGTTCCAATTCCTGAACGCAAGCGTCGCAATAAAATGCTCCGCATTCTTAGCGAAAAGAAGAAACGCGCCTTTTATGAAAGCCAATTAGGCCAAGTACGCCCGGTACTATTCGAAGCCGAAAATAAAAAAGGTTACATGTTAGGCTACACTGATAATTATGTGCGTGTAAAGACCTATTGGAACCCACAATGGGCAAATACTACTAAATCATTGAAATTAAATGACATAGGTCCGGATGGAATTGTTACCTTAGAGGTACCGAAACACGCCGAACATGTCACTGATTTTTCTAGAATTTAGACCGCTTTGCAGCGAAAAAGAGTTCTCCCGATATTGGAGAAGTCTTCGCAGCCGCCATCAAAAAGAAGGCCTTATCCTGCAGAGCGATCTCTTCAAAGTAAGAGAAGGATTGTTCTTAGGCCAAGTTGAATTTGAAGACGTACAACGAACCAATGTGCTGTCTTACTACGACTCAAAAGAGTCGGAATCCGATACTTTACAGGGTATGTGTAAGAGCATACGAATGATTTATACTGCAACAAGAGTACAATGATCGACCTTCCTAACCTACGCCCCCAGGTTGAAGATATTGCCCGAATAGCGGGTCACTTTTTAAGAACACAACAAGCCACATTTTCTCAGGAGCGCGTTTCGCTCAAGAGCCTGAATGCCTTAGTTAGTGATGTAGATAAAAATGCAGAAGAACTTTTAGTTGCTGCCCTCAGTAAATTATTGCCTGAGGCGGGCTTCCTTACCGAAGAAGGCACAGTCGGCCAAAATACCAACACAAATTACTACTGGGTCATCGATCCGCTCGACGGCACGACAAACTTCGTCCACGGCCTTCCTATCTTTAGTGTGAGTATTGCCTTAATGCATAGGGACGAACCTGTTCTGGGGGTGGTCTATGAAGTCGGTATGGATGAATGCTTCAGCGCAATAAAGGATGGCGGCACCACATTGAATGGCGAAGCAATTCGAACTTCCACCACAACGGAACTCAAAGACTCCTTGCTGGCCACCGGATTCCCTTATTACGATTTTTCCGGTGTCGCTGGGTTTCAAAAAACATTGGAATACTTCTATCCTCGAACGCGCGGCATCCGACGTATTGGCACCGCGGCCGTCGATCTTGCCTACACGGCTTGTGGGAGGTTTGAAGGGTATTTCGAATATGGCTTGAGTCCCTGGGATGTAGCGGCGGGCATCTTATTGGTGCGCGAAGCCGGTGGTCAAGTTTGTGATTACCAAGGCGGTAATGCACCTATTGATTCAAAAAGCATCATTGCCACGAACAAAGGCGTCTTTGACGATGTTCTAAAAGTAATACAACACAACATTGGCAATGGCTGAAGCTCGCGTATGGGTCCTTCCAGGAATGGGGGCCGATTCCCGTATTTACAGACACTTTTCTTTCCCTTGGCAGGCCACTTATCTCGAGTGGATCATGCCTAAGGAGAACGAATCTATTGCCTCCTATGCCGACCGCATGTTGGACCCGCACTCCATCGGTGAGAATGATTTGTTGTTTGGCTTTAGCCTTGGCGGTATCATCGCCCAAGAGTGGGCTTCGCGCAACAAGGTTCAGCGCGTCGTCATTTTAAACTCTGTCCATTACCAAACTCCGCTACGTCCATTGTACGGTCGATTAGCGAAAACGGGTATGTTGAAATGGGCTCCGAAAGAAAGTATTCGCAAGTTCATTTTCTTCATGGCTAGATTGAATAGCCGTCCGCAAGCCGAATTAGACCACGTGCTCGAAATGATGGAACAATTCCCTTGTGCCTACTACCGTTGGGTACTTCAAGAGGTATTGAATTGGGAGCGACCAGCACCGCTTTGCCCGGTGGATAGTATTCGCGGAGATCATGATGTGGTCTTCCCTTTTGAAAATGAAAAAGCGGATCATGACTGGGTAATTTCTAATGCCACACACTTGAGTTTTCAGACTCACACAGCACAAATCGTAAAGTTGTTGAAAGAAGGCGTCGATCCTTTACTTTCCTAAACTTATCCGTGTATTTTTGGATACATGAAATTTATCCCAACTGCCATTCCAGACTTGTACGAAATCGAACCTCGCGTGTTCGGTGACCATCGAGGCTATTTCTTTGAAAGTTATAGTGATGAAGCCTTCGATAAAGAGGGCATTCAAGTAGCGTTCAAGCAGGACAACGAAAGCTTTTCGAATGCGGGCGTATTGCGCGGCTTGCATTTTCAGCGCCCGCCCATGGCACAGGGAAAGCTGGTGCGCGTGCAACGAGGCAGTGTCTTAGATGTCGCCGTCGACTTGCGCAAAGGATCTCCCACCTATGGCCAGCACCACAAGGTGGTATTAAGCGGAGAAAATAAAAAGATGTTGTGGATACCGGCAGGCTTCGCACACGGCTTCGCAACCTTAGAGGACCACACTGTATTTTTATACAAATGCACCAACACGTACAGCCCTGAAGATGAGGGTAGTTTGTATTGGAACGACCAGGATTTAGGTATTGATTGGGGCATAAGTGATCCACAACTCAGCGCAAAGGATACGGAAGGACCGTCATTCAAAGACTTTGAAACGCCATTCAGTTATGAGGGGTAAGTGGTATTATGCAATCATCGGTGCCGCTGTGGGCATGATGGCCATTCTTGTATTCCCTAATGCCGTGAATGATGCACCACACCCTGTGGAAGTGCGTCCGAGTACGGTCAAGCCCTTTGCCCTTCCTAACCAATTATTTTTTGCCAACGAAGCGCTCCCATTGCATAGGTTAGACGTCCAAGAAAAATTGGACCGAGAAATACTCGTGAACAGCTATTGGCAGAGCAACAATCTCTTGATGCTCAAGCGTGCAGTAAAGTACTTCCCCATCATTGAGCCCATTCTCAAGAAAAATGGCATCCCGGATGATTTTAAATACCTGGCTCTCATAGAAAGCGGACTGCAAAATGTGGTGAGCCCTGCAGGTGCTGCTGGATATTGGCAGATTATGAAAACTACGGGCAGAGAAAATGGCCTTGTTGTGGATCAGGATATTGACGAGCGCTACCATATCGTTAAATCCACGGAAGTGGCCTGTGCTTATTTGAACGAAGCCTATGAGCGATTTGGGAATTGGACCCTCGCAGCCGCCTCCTACAACATGGGCATGGCCGGCACCGAACGTCGATTGGAGGAACAGCAAGTGGATACTTATTACGACCTGCTTTTGAATTCAGAAACAGCCCGCTATGTCTATCGCATTGCAGCGGTTAAACACATTCACGAGAACCTTAATGCCTTCGGATATGTTTTCCATGAGGACCAGGGTTATAGACTTCCAGCGATGGATACCATTGCGGTGGAAGGACCGGTAGAAAGTTGGATTCAATGGGCCATAGAGCATGGCGCTACCTACCAAACCTTGCGCGAGTACAATCCATGGATCCGCGATGATCATTGGACCTACAACGCATCAGGGCAAACCATTACCCTCTGGTTACCGAAGAAATAATGAGTGAGAATATTGAGGTATACGGTGCGCGATCTCACAACTTGCGCAATATAGACGTGGAAATCCCACGAAATGCTCTCGTGGTCATTACCGGTCTCAGTGGCTCAGGCAAAAGCTCGCTCGCATTCAACACCATCTACGCAGAAGGACAGCGTCGCTATATGGAGACGTTTAGCGCCTACGCACGTCAGTTTCTTGGCAATATGGAACGTCCAGACGTCGATAAAATTGAGGGGCTTTCCCCAGTCATTGCCATTGAGCAAAAAACCACCTCGAGAAACCCTCGTTCGACCGTAGGTACGGTCACGGAACTGAGTGATTTCCTACGTCTATTGTACGCACGCACCTCGACCGCTTATTCCTACAAGACTGGCGAAGCCATGATCAGCTATACGGACGCAAAGATTGTCGAGTTGATCTCTGAGCGTTTTGTGGGCAAACGGGTGGCCGTTCTAGCGCCAGTGGTACGAGCCAGAAAGGGACATTACCGCGAACTCTTTGAGCAGATCGTTCGCATGGGGTTCATCAGGGCCCGAGTAGATGGTGAGGTCGTAGAAGTGAGCAGCGGATACAGACTAGACCGTTATAAAACACATGATATTGAAATCGTCGTAGACCGCATTCGTGTGGCCGCTACGGCAGAGTCCCGCATAGCGCAGAGCGTAGAAACTGCGATGGCACACGGCAAGGGCACTATTGCAGTATTGGATTTAGACAGCAATGAATTAGCCTATTTCTCTAGGCAATTGATGTGTCCTACAACCGGTATCGCCTATCAAGAACCCGAGCCCAACACCTTCTCGTTCAACAGTCCAAAAGGCGCCTGTCCACGATGCGACGGATTAGGCACCACCAAGGAGGTCAATCTCAGTAAGATCATTCCGGATCCGGCCGTTTCGATCCGCAAAGGTGGCATTACCCCTATCGGGGAGTACAAGAAGAATTGGATGTTTAACCAGTTGGAGATCATCGCGCTCAAGCACGGATTCTCCTTGGACGACGCCATTTCAAAAATCCCAGAGACCGCGATGGAAATTATCATGAAAGGGTCGAATGAGGTTATGACCGTGGAACACAAGGCCATTGGGGTGACCAAAGAATACAAGCTGAATTTCGAAGGCATTACGAACTTCATCGAGAACCAAAGCCGCGAAAGCAAGAGTCGCTCCATACAGCGTTGGGCAGACGATTACATGGACGATGTGACCTGTAGCAGTTGTGATGGTGCGAGATTACGCAAGGAGAGCTTGCACTTCAAGATAGGCGGAAAAAGCATCGCAGATATTAGTACGCAAAGCCTCACCGCCTTTGGACAATGGGTAGATGCCCTGAAAAGTACCTACAGCGCTAAGGAATGGATCATTGCCGAGGAGATCGTTAAAGAACTTAAGGCAAGAAGCCAATTCCTTTTGGACGTCGGCCTTGGCTACCTCAACCTCAACCGAAGCGCAAGAAGCCTTAGCGGTGGTGAAGCCCAGCGTATACGCCTGGCTACTCAGATCGGATCACAACTGGTCAATGTATTATACATCCTAGATGAACCTTCTATTGGGCTGCACCAGCGCGATAATGCCAGATTGATTCAATCGCTTCAACAACTGCGTGATATAGGCAACAGTGTACTGGTGGTCGAACACGACAAGGACATGATTGAAACGGCAGACCACATTTTGGATATAGGTCCAAAAGCAGGATTGCACGGTGGCGCAATCGTAGCCCAAGGAAAACTTAAAGACATTCAGGCTTCCAACAGCCTCACGGCCCAATACCTCAATGGAAAGAAATCCATTCCTGTGCCTGCCGAAAGACGCAAGCCTACGGGGAGTATTCAATTATATGGGGCCAATGGGAATAACCTACAAAATGTAGATCTCGAGATTCCCTTGGGCGTGTTGACCTGTGTTACGGGGGTAAGCGGTAGTGGAAAATCTACCCTGATCAACGGCACGCTCTACCCTATTTTAAATGCTGCCATTTTCCGAGCACTGAATAAACCTCAGCCGTACGAGCGCATTGAGGGCATTGAGCAGGTTGATAAGATCATTGATATAGATCAAAGCCCTATTGGCCGTACCCCGCGCTCCAACCCTGCCACCTACACCGGTGTTTGGTCGGAGATTAGACAGTTGTTTGCAGGGCTGCCAGAGAGTAAAGTGCGTGGATACAAGCCGGGACGCTTCTCTTTTAACGTCAAGGGCGGTCGCTGTGAGACCTGTGAAGGGGCTGGTTTGCGAACCATTGAAATGAATTTCCTCCCCGACGTATACGTGCACTGTGAGACTTGTCAGGGCAAGCGCTTCAATCGTGAAACGTTGGAGGTACGCTACAAGGGCAAGAGTATTTCGGATGTCTTGGACATGAGTATTGAGGATGCCTTGGTATTCTTCGAACATGTGCCAAAAATTCATCAGAAACTAAGTACACTTGTCGATGTAGGTCTGGGATATATCAGATTAGGACAGCCGAGTACTACGCTTAGTGGTGGAGAGGCGCAGCGCGTAAAATTGGCCACAGAACTTAGTAAGAAAGATACCGGGAATACGTTATACATCTTGGATGAGCCCACCACTGGGCTGCACTTTGAGGATGTGCGCGTGCTGATGGAAGTAATACAACGTTTGGTTAGCCAAGGCAATAGCATCATCATTATCGAGCACAATATGGACGTGATTAAGCAAGCAGATCATATTGTGGACCTAGGACCGGAGGGCGGCTCTGGAGGAGGTCGAATCGTGGCAACGGGTACTCCCGAAGAAGTTGCACAGTATCCTGAAAGTATTACAGGCCAATTTCTTAAATTAGAATTGGAACTATAACCTAAATCACATCTTATGAACCACCAACCACGCAAATCATGGACAGAAATCCAGAGCCATAATAGCTGGGGATTGTTCAAAGTCATGGCAGAGTTTGTCCACGGCTACGAAAATCTCAGCCGTATCGGACCCAGTGTCAGCATCTTTGGTAGCGCCCGCACCGATAAAACAGAACCCCAATACCTTCAAGCAGCAGAGAAAATCGCCTTCCAATTAGCCCAGCGCGGCTTTGGTGTGATTACCGGCGGGGGACCTGGTATTATGGAGGCCGCAAACCGCGGCGCTCAAAAGGGCAAAGGACCTTCTGTTGGTCTGAACATCGATCTGCCTTTCGAACAGAGCTCCAACCCTCATATTGACCACGACAAGAACCTCAACTTTGATTATTTCTTCGCGCGCAAGGTCATGTTCATCAAATACAGCCAAGCCTTTGTGGTTATGCCGGGCGGGTTTGGCACCTTGGATGAATTATTCGAAGCCGTGACGTTGATTCAAACTGGAAAAATTGACCGATTCCCCATGATCCTCGTCGGCAAAGACTTTTGGGCCGGACTTAAGGATTGGGTTGAAAACACCTTAAAGGCAACGGGTAAGATTTCACCCAACGATACAGACCTACTCCACCTGGTAGACACACCAGAGGAAGTCCTCGCCATAATAGAAGACTTCTACCGAGAAAAGGGATATACAACGAATTTCTAAGGCAACAAAAGCAACGGGAAGCGGCGGAATTCGTAATTCCCGTCCAATGCAAGAATGTAATGACCGTGCGGCAGTTGTGGCAATTCCACATTGCTGCCCATGGTTTTACCTTCATAGACCTTCACACCAGCGGTGTTGTACAAGGCAAAGGTTGCATCCTCTACCCCATTTAAGGTGAATTGTCCTTGGCTAGGATTCGGCTGAATCACAATAGGTGCTTCGGCTTCTTCGCCTATACCAACATTGTTGACGTTGAGCAAAGCCACTCTGACCGTATCGAAAATCCCTCCTACCCACTGGTATTGCTGTCGATGCGTCACAAATCCAGGCATGCTTACTATCAAGCTATCTTGCACCTGCAACGGCGTACCAATATCCGCTAGGCCGTCAATGTTGCTCTCTAGAACTTTACCGAGCTTATCAAAGGAAATGTTAACATTGCTCATCGATGCTTTGGTGATGCTATCGTACACCACAACGTGCAATCTTGATGCCTCCACATAGGTGGGCTCTAAGACCCACAAGCCTTCTTCAATGTCGGAACAGATGATCAGGTCGGATTCGAAATAAGGATAGGCACCCCAATTCCCATAAAAACCACCACCCGAGAAATTTGGAGAAGTATCAAAGTATCCCACTTCCACGAGCAGCTCGGGATATTTAGCATCAACGATCTGAACACCTGAAGTGTAATAAGAGGTCACCACCCATTGCCCGCGTACGTGGGCATTGTGCGGAATGACTCCCGAATCCAATGAAGATTGAATGCGGTCAAGCTCGGTGATGTTGTTCAAATCACTTACATCATAAGCACTCAAAAAAGCACCGCCCACCTCATCCGTACAGAACAGGGTGTTATTATCGTCTGAAATCCAAGTATTGTGTGTGAATGAGTTTGGTGTACCGTGCGTCGCCAAAGTCACTGCAGAATCCTTTTGACTTACGTCCACCACCACAAATTTTCCGGTGTAGACGGCGGAACCCCAAAGTGTATCCCCACGCACCATGCCGTCGTGGAAATAGTAATCGTCATAAATGCCCACCACCGTTGGGTTCCACGGATCACTATTCAAATCCAAAATCAATGCACCACCGTTGCCAATGTTTGCACCAAATAAATAGCAATAGCCGTTCTCATCGATATACAGGTTGTGCGCTGTCTTGAGCGTATCCCACACCCCAGCAGGATACTCTACGGGATAATTGATGGTTTTGTAGGTCGGCACAGGGTTATCCACGCTGTCCATGTCGATTATGAGCAACCCATGCTCCGGAATTTGGTTCCAAGCATAAGGGCTATCATGGGTTACGTAGGCATAGTGGCCCCACGTTTTCAAATCACGCCAAATGCTGTAGGGCCCTTGAACAAACTGCTTCTTCACGGGCGCCGTCGCCACGCTAATGTCCACAATACTTACCCCGGCGGTGGTCCCCACCAAGGCATACTCCGTACTACTGGCCGAATCTGTATATCCCCAGATATCATTGTTGTCGTTCAAGTAGGTCAGATGACTTTTTTGAACCATGTTGAAACTCTGTTGGGCACTAGCGCCTATACAGGTCAGGAAACTTAGGCTTAGGAGTAAGTGTTTCATGTTAAAAATCTAAAGTGATCTGTGGCGCTTCATCGTCCGCACTATAAGAACCCTTGTTTTGCTTTGGAGGTTCAGGTTTAGGAACCGATTCTTTTATTTCCTCTTTCTTCTCCACCTCAGCAGTGGGCTCCTTCGGCTCGGCCGAAGGTTCGGCTTTTTGAACTTCTACCTCTGGTTCCTCGACACTAGGTCCCGCAGGGGCGATATCCGGCAACTCCTCTACAGCCACTTCTGGCTCATCAAGGGGTTCCAAGCCTACAATCTTGTTCAAGGTATCGGTCGTCAGCTGGTTTCCTTTCGCCTTGATGCCTTTGACCGAAATGAATTCGCTCAACAGTACTTCTTCAGGCTCTTTCTCGGCACCTTTTTGTTTGCGGTACACCATCTCAATCCTCGGCAAGGACGCATTGCTCAGATACACTAACTCACTCTTTTGATGTGCGGTGATGATATTTTCTTCCTTATCTCCGCCTTCCCAAAGGAATCGTTTGACAAAGTAGCGGCCCTTCTCACCGTCAAAATACACGGCACTCAACGGGCGATCCACTTCTAATTTTTCCAAATAGATCATATCCGGATCGAAGTGCAAGGTCAGCTCCGGCACCACCACCTTCAATGCACCATTTTTCTCTGCAATCAGGATGCGGTCCTCCCCTTTGAAGGAGCCAATTAACCTGCCTCGCTCGTCACTGTTCAAACGCTGCACCGTCTCGTCGAACCATACTTTGCGTGCTTCAAGTGTACTCTCCCCGCGCTCTTTGAGCTCGACGCGCTTCACAGGGAATTTCGTAGCGATGTTTCCTTTAGAACCGCGTCCCTTCACCGCAATTTCAGCAAAGTCAAGGTCGAATTTGAGTTTTTTAAGCTTGGCCAATTGTCTTAAGAGCACTGTCACAACCTCAGCCTCCCCGTTCGGGTTTGCCGTGAAGTATAGCAGCTTTGAGCCCTTATTTCCTTGCGTAATGTCGTATTCGCGGTCTCGAGTAATACTAGTGACACTAAAGCGCTTGACGTAGCTCACTTTCGAGGTTCCATCAAAGTATATGGCATTGTAGACCGTACGATCGTCGCCCTTCTTCCACACCGCTACATACTCAATGTCTTTTCCAAAGAAGGCTTTATCCTTCACCTTACTCACACTGAACTTGCCGTCACTTCGGATGACGATGATATCATCGATGTCCGAACAATCGCATACGTATTCGTCGCGCTTCATGCCGTATCCCACGAAACCCTCTTCGCGGTTCACATACAACTTCTGGTTGCGGATGACCACTTTCGCAGCTTCCACGCTATCGAAGGTGGCAATCTCAGTTTTGCGCTCTCGGCCTTTTCCAAATTTCTCCTTAAGGTCTTTGAAATAGTTGATGGCAAACTCGGTCAAGTGTGCCAAATCATGCTTCACCGCATCAATCTTGCCTTCAAGCTCCAAAATCTTATCATTGGCCTTGTCGCTGTCGAACTTAGAGATGCGCTTGATCTTGATTTCAGTCAATCGCACGATATCCTCGTCCGTAACCTCACGCATGAGGTGCTTGATGTGAGGGGTAAGCCCTTTACGGATGAACTCGATTACTTGTTCCCAAGTCTCGGCTTCTTCAATATCACGGTAAATCTTATTCTCAATGAAAATACGTTCGAGCGAAGCGAAGTGCCATTGCTCTTGTAGTTCCGACAATTTAATTTCTAATTCCGCCTTGAGTACCTCACGGGTGGCCATGGTGCTGCGCTTCAACACCTCACGAACCCCGATAAACAGCGGAGTATCCTGATGAATGCTACATGCCAAAGGTGCAATGCTCACTTCACAATTTGTGAAGGCGTACAAGGCATCGATAGTTTTATCTGGACTGATGCCCGGGGGCAAGTGCACTAAAATCTCTACGTTCTCTGCCGTGTTGTCCTCGATTTTTTTGATTTTGATCTTGCCCTTATCGTTGGCCTTTAAAATGCTGTCAATCAAACTCTGCGTCGTCGTGCTGTACGGAATCTCCGTGATGACCAGGGTATTCTTGTCAAGTTGTGAAATGCGCGCACGCACTCGAACCCTAGAACCGCGCTCCCCATCATTGTAGTTGGAGAAATCTGCAATACCTCCTGTCGGAAAATCCGGAAAGAGCTTAAAACTCTTCTCCTGCAACACCTTGATGGACGCATCGATGAGCTCGAGGAAGTTGTGAGGCAAAATCTTTGTACTCAAACCCACGGCAATTCCTTCCACCCCCATCGCGAGGAGCATAGGGAACTTCATGGGCAAATGCAACGGCTCGTTCGCACGACCGTCATAAGACAATTGCCAATCCGTGACTTTCGGGCTGTACGCCACGTGTAGCGCAAACTTGGTCAGACGTGCCTCGATATAACGAGGTGCCGCCGCACCATCACCGGTTAAAATATTCCCCCAGTTCCCCTGACAGTCGATCAACAGGTCCTTCTGCCCCATCTGCACCAAGGCATCCCCAATGGAGGCATCCCCGTGCGGGTGGAAGCGCATGGTCTGTCCAATAATGTTGGCCACCTTGTGGAAGCGACCGTCGTCCATCTCCTTCATGGCGTGGAGCAAGCGACGCTGCACCGGCTTCAAACCATCGTTCAAGGCAGGAACGGCGCGCTCCAAAATCACATAGGAGGCGTAATCAAGAAAATAATCTTCATACATCCCGCTAACCCTAGTGATGCGGGTGCCCTCTTCTTCTTGGGCAGCATCTGGGGCCAATTCGGGATCGAAATCTTCGGGGCTTTGAATGTCGTCACTCATCAGTTCAGCAATTCCTCTTCAAGGTTTTTCTCTACGCGCAGGTTATCAATGATGAACTCCTGGCGTTTCGGGGTATTTTTCCCCATGTAGAACTCCAACAAATCGTCGGACGTATAATCTTTACTAATCATCACAGGCTCTAGGCGGATGTCCTCACCAATGAAGTATTTGAACTCATCCGGTGATATTTCACCCAATCCCTTAAAGCGTGTGATCTCAGGGCGCGGTCCTAAATCCGAAATGGCCGTATTCTTCTCCTCCGGGGTGTAGCAATAGCGCGTTTCCTTCTTGTTTCTCACACGGAACAGCGGTGTTTGAAGAATATACAGGTGTCCTTCTCGGACCAATTCTGGGAAGAACTGCAAGAAGAACGTGATGAGGAGCAGACGAATGTGCATCCCATCGACATCAGCATCCGTGGCGATCACCACATTGTTGTATCTCAAATCATCCAACCCGTCCTCGATGTTCAAGGCCGCCTGCAGCAAGTTGAATTCCTCGTTTTCATACACCACTTTCTTGCTCAAGCCATAGCTGTTCAGCGGCTTCCCTTTCAATGAGAACACTGCCTGCGTATTCACATCACGGCTCTTGGTGATCGAACCCGATGCACTATCTCCCTCGGTAATGAACAAGGTGGTTTCCAAGCGACGGTCCTCCTTTCCTGGCTTCGCATCGTTCAGGTGGGCACGACAATCACGTAATTTCTTGTTGTGGAGCGAAGCTTTTTTAGCACGTTCTCGGGCCAATTTTCTGATGCCCTGTAAATCCTTACGCTCGCGTTCCGCTCGCTGAATTTTCTTCAGGATGATCTCCGCCACCTGCGGATTGCGGTGCAAGTAATTATCCAATTGCTCTTTGAGGAAATTCCCCACAAAGGTTCTCACGTGAACCTCGCCTGGGGCCATCTCCAAAGAGCCCAATTTTGTTTTCGTTTGCGACTCAAAAACCGGTTCTATTACCTTGATCGAAATGGCTGCAATGACACAAGAACGAATATCTGCCGCATCAAAGTTCTTGTTGTAGAAGTCGCGCATGACGTTCACTATACCTTCGCGGAGCGCATTTTGATGCGTACCCCCTTGAGTAGTGTGCTGTCCGTTTACGAAGCTGTAGTATTGCTCGCTTTGCATGCGTTCGTTGTGAGTCAATGCAATCTCAATATCCTCTCCTTTCAGGTGAATAATATCGTGCAAGGTATTCCCGTCCAGGTTGTCCTGGAGCAAGTCTTTCAACCCGTTCTCCGAATAGAATTTCTCGCCGTTCAAATACAAGGTCAGCCCTGGATTGAGGTAGGCGTAATTCCACATCATTTTCTCCACGTACTCAATCATGAAGCGGTAGTTGTGGAAAATATCAGGATCCGGACGGAAGGTTATTTTCGTCCCTTTGCGTTGGCTGCTTTCCTCGATGGCATCATCTTCGGTGAGCTTCCCGTATTCAAACTTGGCACGTTTGGTTTTGCCGTCGCGATAGGCTTGCACTGTGAATTCAGTACTCAAGGCATTCACCGCCTTGGCACCTACTCCATTCAAACCGACGGATTTCTTGAAGGCCTTGCTGTCGTATTTCGCACCGGTGTTGATTTTAGACACCACATCCACGACCTTACCGAGAGGAATCCCACGACCGTAGTCGCGCACAATAACCTGACCGTCTTGGATTTTTACCTCGATGGTTTTTCCAGCTCCCATGACGAATTCGTCAATGGAGTTGTCAAGAACCTCTTTGAGCAGGATATAAATCCCATCATCGGGACTCTTTCCGTCGCCCAATTTTCCAATGTACATCCCTGGGCGTAGACGGATGTGCTCGTCCCACTCTAACGACCGGATATTATCCTCGGTATATTGTGCCTCTTGTGCCATAAAATTTCTTGGAATTCAAAGAATCCAATTTAACAAGAGGTGCCCGATTTTACGCGGTGTACAAGGCGAATCTATGCACAGGTTTTACACATTGAAACGGAAGTGCATTACATCACCGTCATGAACGATGTATTCCTTCCCTTCGACGCGCATCTTACCTGCCTCTTTTACAGCGCTTTCGCTGCCTAATTGGTCGTAATCTGAATAGCTGATTACCTCAGCACGAATGAATCCTTTTTCGAAATCGCTGTGAATAACTCCTGCGGCTTGTGGAGCAGTCATGCCTTTCTTGATGGTCCAAGCGCGAACTTCCTTCACACCGGCGGTAAAATAGGTCTGCAAATTGAGCAATTCATACGCCGCGCGAATCACGCGATTCACGCCGGCATCTTCTAGGCCCAATTCCTCCAAGAACATCTGCTTCTCCTCGTACGTTTCGAGTTCGGCGATATCAGATTCAGTGCTCACAGCAATGTGAATACATCCCGCACCCTCTTCCGCTGCCATCACTTGTACTGCTTCGACGTGGGCATTTCCGGTCTTTGCAGAGCTCTCGTCCACATTACACAAGTACAACACGGGCTTATCGGTCAGAAGTTGCATTTCTTTCAACAACAATGTTTCACGGTCGTTTCTTTCGAAGCCGCGAACGTTGCGTCCCTCCTCCACATATTTGATCAAACGCTCCAAAGACTCCACATTCAATTTTGCCTCTTTTTCGCCGCTTTTGGACATTTTTTTGGCCTTTTCGAGTCGTTTTTCGATCGTTTCGAGGTCTTTTAGCTGTAATTCCGTATCGATAGTCTCCTTATCACGAATGGGATTTACACTGCCGTCGACGTGGGTAACGTTGTCGTTTTCGAAGCATCGAAGCACATGGATAATGGCATTTGTTTCACGGATGTTCCCCAAGAATTGGTTCCCTAATCCTTCCCCTTTAGAAGCACCGCGAACCAGACCCGCGATATCCACGATTTCTACGTTGGCAGGTTGTACGCGTTCTGGGTTGACCAATTCTGATAAGCGCTCCAAACGCACATCAGGTACAGTAACCTGACCCACATTGGGTTCGATGGTACAAAACGGATAGTTCGCCGCTTGCGCTTTAGCGCTAGACAAACAGTTGAATAAAGTACTCTTACCTACGTTCGGTAAACCGACAATGCCACATTTCATAATTCGAGGATTAAGGGCGCAAAGATAGTCCGATTCTTTGTTAGCAACGTGTGTATATGTGGTCAATCAAAAAAATTACCCCACGGGCAACATACCTTATTTTTGAACGTATAAGAAATAACACTTTTCACATGTCAGCACAAGACCTACAAGCCGTTGTATCACAAGTCCGCAGAGATATCGTTCGAATGGTTCACGCCGTAAATTCTGGACACCCCGGAGGCTCTCTTGGATGTACCGAATTCCTCGTCGCCCTGTACTTCGAACAGATGAACCACAATGCCAAATCCTTCTCAATGGACGGCGTGGGTGAAGATCTATTCTTCCTATCCAACGGACACATTTCACCGGTGATCTACAGTGTGTTGGCACGTGCCGGATACTTCCCTGTGGAAGAATTGGCCACCTTTAGAAAAATCAATACTCGCCTTCAAGGACACCCTACTACGCATGATAACCTCCCTGGGATTCGCATCGCTTCGGGTTCACTAGGACAAGGGATGAGTGTAGCGATCGGTGCTGCCGAGGCGAAAAAACTCAACAAGGACAATAGCATCGTGTACACCCTTCATGGCGACGGTGAATTGCAAGAAGGACAGATTTGGGAAGCGGCCATGTATGCGGCTGCCAAGAAAGTAGATAACCTGATCTGTACGGTGGACGTCAACGAAAAGCAAATCGACGGTTCTACCGACGAAGTATTGGCTATGGGTTCACTGCGCGCAAAATTCGAAGCATTCGGATGGCACGTACTATCGATCGAACAAGGCAATGATTTGAATGCCATTCTTGCCACATTGGCAGAAGCGAAAGCTGCCACGGGCCAAGGCAAACCGATCTGTATCTTGATGCACACAGAAATGGGCAACGGGGTGGACTTCATGATGGGCACCCACAAATGGCACGGTGTAGCGCCAAACGACGAACAATTGGCCAGTGCTCTTGCTCAAAACGCTGAAACCCTAGGCGATTACTAAATGCTGCATCGCTTCGCCGCCATACTATTCTTCTTTTGCGCTTCGGCTCAACTTTGGTCTCAGACCAAGCCCGAAGCCGAACCAGAACCGTTGACAAGAATTCTATTCGTATTCGACGGCTCACAGAGCATGTATGGCCGTTGGGAAAGCGGAACAAAAATTCAGGTCGCGCAACGATTGATGGGCCAAATGCTGGATTCCTTGCAAGGCATTCAGAGTGAGGCAAATTTCCAATTAGCCTTGCGCGTCTACGGCCACCAAAAGCCGGTACCTCCCCAAGATTGTTCTGATACCAAACTAGAGGTCCCTTTCGGCTCAGGGAACATCTATAAAATCAAACGCGTGCTTCGCGCCATCAACCCTATGGGGACCACTCCTATTGCGGGATCTTTGATGAAAGCCGCCGATGATTTCCCGCCCTGTGCCAACTGCCGCAACATCATCATCCTCATCACCGACGGTGTAGAAGCTTGTGATGGCGATCCTTGTATTGTCAGCCAGCGCTTGCAAAAGCAAGGCATCATTTTGAAGCCTTTCGTGATCGGCATCGGAATGGATGAAAACTTTAAGGAGAGCTTTGAATGTGTCGGCACCTACTTCGATGCTGCGGACGAAAACACCTTTAAGAACGTATTAGGGGTAGTCATCTCACAAGCGCTGGACAACACCACGGCCCAAATCAACCTGCTCGACATCAACGGCAAACCTACCGAGACGAACGTGCCGATCATCCTCTACGACCACACCTCTCAAAAGGTGAAGAAGAGTTTCGTGCATACCTTGAACTACAAAGGACAACCGGATACTTTAGTACTGGATCCCCTAGTGGTGTATGATATGGAGGTGCATACGGTACCGCCTGTTCGCGTGGACAGCATTACGATCTACCCGGGCACTCACACGCACATTGGCGCCTCCACCCCGCAAGGTCAGCTCGATTTGCGCGCGAACACTCGTCAGAACACCAGTATTTCGTGCATCATCAAGCCGCACGGAAAAAATGAAATCTTGCACGTGCAGGAGTTTGGAACTACACAACGCTACATCAGCGGCACCTATGATTTGGAGATCCTAACCCTACCCCGCATTATTCAAAGCGGCGTTGAAATCGATGCCAGTGCAACTACCACGATCGCCATACCTCCACCCGGGATGGTGACCCTTCAGACAGGGACCAGTGGCTATGGTTCTATTTTCGTGCAACGTGAAGATGGATACCAATGGGTGACAGACCTCAGCGAGAGCAGTGAACGCCAAGTGTTCCAGCTGCAACCGGGTCAATACCTCGTCGTGTTCCGCAGCAAATTCGCCCAGGAAACAGGCTACAGCAAAACGAAAGAATTTAGAGTGAGCTCAGGCTCTTCAACCATTGTGAAAATCAACTAAGAATGAAAAAGTACACCAACACAGGCAACAAGGACACGCGTTCGGGATTCGGCGCTGGATTGCAAGAATTGGGCAATGAGAACGAAAATGTGGTGGCACTGTGTGCCGACCTCACCGGTTCCTTGAAAATGAATGCCTTCGCAGATGAGCACCCGGAAAGATTCTTCCAGGTAGGTATTGCCGAAGCCAATATGATGGGAATTGCCGCAGGTATGACCATCGGCGGGAAGATTCCGTTTACCGGAACCTTCGCAAACTTCTCTACAGGCCGCGTGTACGACCAAATCCGTCAAAGCATTGCCTACTCCGGTAAAAATGTAAAGATCTGTGCTTCGCACGCAGGACTTACCCTTGGAGAAGACGGTGCGACGCACCAAATCTTGGAAGATATTGGCTTGATGAAAATGTTGCCGCATATGGTCGTGATCAATCCTTGTGATTACAACCAAACCAAGGCAGCTACCAAAGCCATTGCGGCCTACGAAGGACCTGTGTACTTGCGTTTCGGACGCCCTTCCGTGGCAAACTTCACCCCTGCAGATGGGGCTGGATTCACCATCGGAAAAGCGGATGTATTGACCGAAGGATCTGATGTGACTATCGTTGCGACGGGTCATTTGGTTTGGGAAGCTATTCAAGCGGCTGAAGCACTCGAAGCTCAAGGCATCAGTGCAGAAGTCATCAACATGCACACCATTAAACCACTAGATGAGGCAGCCATTCTTGCTTCAGTAGGCAAAACCGGCTGCGTTGTGACGGCAGAAGAGCATAACCGTCATGGCGGCTTGGGTGAGAGTGTTGCACAGGTGTTGACGACCAACCATCCTGCGCCACAAGAGTTCGTAGCGGTGAACGACAGCTTTGGAGAAAGCGGTACTCCGGCGCAACTCATGGAGAAGTACGGACTGAACGCCGCGGCTATTGAGGCGGCTGCCAAAAAAGTGATGGCCCGTAAATAATCGATTAAACCTTTTGTACCTTCTTATCATCTAAGGAATGATGGAGGCACAAAAAGACATTCAAAGCCTCCTGTTGCGCCAGCAATGGGAGGCTTCTTTTTATCAAATTGTAGAGCAGTTCAGCGAACGGCTCTATCAATGCGCTTTCGGCATTCTGGGAAATCACGACGATGCCAACGACGCAGTGCAAGAAGCCTTTATCAGTATTTGGAAAAACCTCCACAAGTTCGAGGGCAAGAGTGCGATTTTCTCTTGGTGCTATGCCATTGTACGCAACCAAAGTTTGTCGGAACTGCGCAAACGTGGGAATAGGTACATGGAAAATGTGGAGGCGCAAGTGGATTTAAAGGATGGGACGGCGCTGCGTTGGACGGCGGAAGAGATCGAGGACCAATTGGCCCATGCCCTTTCCCTACTGCCAGACAAACAGCGCATGGTCTTTGAACTTCGTTATTATCAGGACATGCCCTACGATGCGATGGCCGAACTCACCCAAACATCAGTAGGCGCTTTGAAAGCGAGTTACCATCATGCCAAGGAAAAAATTGGCACCCAATTAACTCAAGCATTAAACCTTCCGTAAACTTTTACATCTAACTACTAATGAAAACAACGCCAAAACATACGATGCCACCCGGCTACCATGATGCGCTCAAAGCCGCGCTCCATGGCATTCCCGAGGCCCATCCGGTGGACCGGAACACGGAAAAGCCTCGTGTCCGCCCTGTGGTATCCTTGTGGCGCTATGCTGCCGTTGGTGTTGCTGCAAGCTTGTCTTTGCTCTTCTTTTTCAACACGGCGCCCTCTGACCCAACGCTATCGGAGATCACCGCCCTTGAATTGTACGAGCTCGGCTACGTGGCCGTGGAGGATATTATGGACTATACTGAGCCCGATTCCCTCCACTTCCTCGATGCGTCCATTGACGAAGACTTATTGATGAATTATACCAACCCGAACGATTATTTATACCAGTTATGAAAAACAGAATCTTAACCCTATTGATGCTTACCTCGATGGTGGCTGTGGCACAGCCTAAAGGTCGCCCAGGTGATTTCGAGGAGAAGCGCGAAAAGATTGAAGCCATTAAAGTGGCCTTCATTACCGAGCAAATTGACCTAAGTGTAGAAGAAAGCCAGAGCTTTTGGCCCGTGTACAATGAAATGTCAGATAAGGAGCATGCTTTACGTAAAGCACAGCGCGATGCCTTTGGAGGACTGAAGGATTTCGAGAACGCGAGTGATAAGGACGTGGAGAAGGCCATTATGGAATTGGCCGATTTATCCGTCGAGATCGAGGAGCTGCGCAAAAGCTATTTGCCCAAATTCATCGACATCATTGGCGCGAAGAAGACCGCGAAACTGATGCGCGCGGAAAAAGAATTTGGCAAGCGCCTCATGGAACGTATGAAAGGTGGAGACCGTCCGGACCGTGGAGCCCCCGGTGGACGGAGACCGATGCGATAAACTGACCTAAACTTCCCAACCTAAAGTTAACCACCCCTCGGGGTGGTTTTTTTTTATGCATTTTAAAACCACCTCAAAAAAGGGTGAACGGCACGTCGATCTGCGGGAAACCCCACTCGTTTCTTTTGGCTCAAAAATGGCGCGCCCTTCCCTATCTTCGCAACATGGCGAGCATCCGTGAACTCTTCCTATCAAATGTCGCCCAAGTGGTAGACCAGCCCTCCGGCCTCGAAATCGAGCGTGCAGAAGGCGTATACCTCTATGGGCCGGATGGTAAAGCCTATCTCGATCTGATTTCGGGCATTAGCGTCAGTAATGTCGGGCACAGCCATCCTCATATCGTACAAGCGGTGCAGGCACAAGCTGCTAAACACATGCACCTACAGGTGTACGGTGAATTTGCGGTGACCTTGCAAGCGAAATTGGCCCAAAAAGTACTTTCCAAATTACCGTCCTCCTTTGGCAGCGTGTATTTCGGAAATAGCGGTGCAGAAGCCATCGAAGGCGCACTTAAGGTGGCAAAGAAGTTCACGGGGCGTACCGGGCTAATCAGTTGTGAGCACAGTTACCACGGCTCGACACATGGGGCTTTGAGCATTCAGGGTTCGGAAGAATTTAAACAGGGGTATTATCCGTTGTTGCCGGACACGCACCTGATGCGCTACAACAACTTTGACGACCTGGAGAAAATAGGTCCAAAAACCGCGGCTGTAGTGGTCGAGGCAGTACAAGCCGAATCCGGATATTTTCCCGCGAACCCTATTTGGTTGCAGACCTTGAGAGCGCGCTGTACGAAAATGGGCGCCTTGCTCATCTTGGATGAAATTCAAACAGGCATGGGGCGCACAGGTACTTGGTTCGCCTTTGAGCAGTACGATATTGTTCCAGATATCCTCTGCTTGGCCAAGGGTTTTGGCGGCGGTATGCCTTTGGGGGCATTTATCGCGCCCAAGCACATCATGGATGTGATCAAAGCAAACCCTATTTTGGGGCACATCACCACCTTTGGAGGGCATCCCGTGAGTTGCGCGGCGAGCTTGGCGGCCTTTGAGGTGATTGAATCTAATCCTCAGTGGATGGAAGAGATGGCACAGAAGTCAGCGTTGATCGAAAGAAAATTGGACCATCCAAAAATCAAAGCGCTTACCGGAAAAGGGCTTATGTATTGCGTGCATTTGGACGATAGCACCGATGCTGGAAAGGTCATTGCTTATTTGGAGGAGCACGGGGTGATTTCCGATTATTTCCTGTTCGCCGGCAATGCCGTGCGCATCTCTCCCCCGCTTCCCATTACTTTGAAGGAATTGGGCAAAGGACTTCAAACCATTTTAGATGCTTTGGAGGCCGTCTAGAGGGAACTTTGGGAAGAATTGATTACATTGACCTTCCCCTAATCGCCACACTCTAAAACGCAACACATGCTTGGTAAAGTAAAGCTCAGCTTTTCCCAGATTCTGAATATGAATGTGGGATTCTTTGGCATTCAATACAGCTTCGGGCTGCAACAAAGTGCCGTCAACCCCATTTATGATTTCTTAGGCGCAAGTCCGGATGAAATTCCTTTATTGAATCTCGCCGGGCCCATGACCGGATTGCTCGTTCAGCCCATCATTGGGGCGATGAGCGATCGCACTTGGAGTCCACGTTGGGGACGCCGTAAACCGTATTTCTTTGTGGGGGCGCTCATTTGTAGCATCGCCCTACTTATTTACCCGTTCTCCAGCTCCCTATGGATGGCGGCCGGACTTCTTTGGATCCTGGATGCCGGGAACAACACCGCTATGGAGCCGTACCGCGCCTTTATCGCCGATACGCTTGTGGAAGAGCAGCAACCGCTGGGCTTTCAGATGCAGAGCTTCTTTACTGGATTTGGGCAGACCTTGAGCAACCTAAGCCTGTTCATCTTCCCGATGATCTTTGTGGGCACCACCGGAAAATTGCCGACCT
>JAYPCB010000015.1:0-25705 GCA_038124525.1 Cryomorphaceae bacterium | reverse complement strand
GCCGGTCATATTCTGCCCGAACGCCACAGCGTTCACCAGCATTTCAAAGATTACTTCACCAAAGCCCTCGTACTCACCGTGGCGCCCAACAATGGCGTAATTACACTGGAGGATTTCAAAGCGCGTTGGGAAGCCAATGCCGAAGACACAGTGAAATCTGTGATCGTGCGTACCGAAATCGAACCAGATAATGTGGCTACACGTGCCTATAGCAATACAGATTGGCCGTACCTCGATGCAGGCATAGGCACATTCCTTCGCGAGCAAGGTGTGGACCATGTACTGATCGATCAACCCAGTGTAGATCAGGAGGAAGATGGTGGGGCATTAGCCTGTCATCACGCATTTTGGGGACCACAGCCTGAACTAAGCTTGCACCGAACCATTTCGGAGTTGCTGCACATTCCTAAGCATGTCCAAGACGGACACTACCTGCTCAATTTACAGGTGGCGCCACTGGACAATGATGCGGCGCCGTCGCGCCCATTGCTTTACCGCTAAAGGTTAGGATTTACGCGTACGCGCATCCACCGCTGCCAAGGTAGCCATGTTCACAATCTCACGGACCGATGCACCGAGCTGTAACACGTGCGCACTACGCTTGGTACCGATCAACAGCGGACCTACAGCCTCCGCAGCACCGAAACTCTGCAGCATCTTGTAGGCAATGTTTCCGGCGGCAAGATTTGGGAAGATGAAGACGTTAGCCTTATGCCCTACCAAATCCGAGAACGGAAAGCTTTCCTCCAATAATGCGTTATCTAATGCAAAGTTGGCCTGCATCTCACCATCGACGATGAGCTCTGGGTGTTCATGACGCAGACGCTTGCTCACCTCAGCCATTTTGCGGGCATCCGGACCATTACTTGAACCAAAGTTAGAATAGCTCAACAAGGCAATTTTTGGCGTAATGTTGGTGCGCTTTACCGTATCTGCAACATTGAGCACCATCTGTACCAAATCATCTGCGGTTGGGTCCAAGTTGATCGTCGTATCGGCGAAGAACATAGGGCCGCGCTTGGTCAACAAGGTGTACATCCCCGCCGCCTTGCGAATGCCCTCTTCCATTCCGATGATGCGGAGGATAGGACGAAGTGCGGTTGGATATTTTACGGTCAAACCACTGATCAAAGCATCTGATGAACCCTCACGAAGCATCATATTGCCGTAGTATTCGCGCGATTTGATTTTAGAGCGACATTCCGCCAACGTCCATCCGCCGCGCTTGCGCAGGGCGTACATATCATTGGCGTATTTCTCACGTCCTTCTGAGTTGGCGATAATATCGATGAATTCAGCACCTTCAAGCTCGAGTTGGTATTCCTCGATGATGGATTCCATCTTCGACATCGACCCGAGCAAGATAGGCTTAGCTACGCCGTTAGCGATCAAAATTTCGGCCGCCTTCAAAATGCGGTAATGATCCCCTTCAGTGAAGACGATGCGCTGCGGTGCACGTCGTGCGTTTTCGTTGAGCAGGCGAATGAATTTATCGTCCCGCCCTAGACGGTCGCTAAGTACTCTTTCGTAGGCTTTCCAATCCTTGATAGGCGCCTTGGCCACACCGCTATCCATGGCCGCTTTAGCCACTGCTGGAGCGACGGTGGTGATCAGGCGAGGATCGAAGGGTTTTGGGATAATATAATTGGTCCCGAAAGACAGATTACTCTCTGCATAGGCCAAGTTTACAATCTCCGGCACAGGCTCTTTCGCAAGGTCTGCAATGGCACGTACCGCGGCTAGTTTCATCTCCTCGTTAATCTTTGACGAGCGCACATCTAGTGCCCCACGGAAAATGAACGGAAAGCCTAGAACGTTATTGACTTGGTTCGGATTGTCCGAGCGACCGGTGGCCATGATGATATCTTCACGAGCGCTGATGGCATCTTGATACGTGATTTCCGGATCTGGATTCGCCAGTGCAAAAACTATTGGGTTTGGCCCCATACTCGCCACCATTTTCTTGCTCACGATACCGCCTTTCGACAAGCCTACAAATACGTCGGCATTCTTCAGTAGTTCTTCGAGTTGTGCTTCCGGATGGTCTTTGGCGAAGATGGCCTTTTCCTCCGTGAGAGACTCACGAGATTGAGTGATCAATCCCTTCGAATCACACATGAAAAGGTTCTTGGTCTGTACGCCGAGGGCGAGGTATAATTTGGCACACGAGATGGCTGATGCCCCCGCGCCGTTGAAGACCACTTTAACCTTGGCAATGTCCTTTTCTGCTAACTCCAAGGCGTTCAACAAGGCGGCTGCCGTAATGATGGCTGTTCCGTGTTGATCGTCGTGCATAATAGGTATGTCCAATTCTTCCTTGAGGCGCTTCTCGATGTAAAAACAATCGGGCGCTTTGATATACTCTAGGTTGATTCCCCCAAAAGTCGGGGCCACGGCCTTCACCGTATCGATGAATTTATCTGGATCAGCTGCATCTAACTCTAAGTCGAACACATCAATGTCCGCGAAGATCTTGAACAAAACGCCCTTTCCTTCCATCACCGGCTTTGAAGCCTCTGGACCGATATCCCCCAGACCCAGTACAGCGGTACCGTTCGAGATCACTGCAACTAAGTTCCCCTTCGCCGTGTATCTGTATACGTCCTCAGGATTTGCAGCGATTTCCAAACATGGATCCGCCACCCCAGGTGAATAGGCGATACTCAAGTCGCGTTGCGAGTTCGACGGCTTGGTCGGCACCACCTCAATCTTACCGGGTTTCGGCATTTGGTGGTACTGAAGGGTATCTTTCTTTTTAATTGGTCCTTGACTCATAACGAGTGAAATTAGTACAAAAAGGTGTTGAACGGAAACCTTGTCGCATGGATTTCTGAGGCCACGCGATACACGGTTCTCCGTAATTCGTCAATATTATTACGGTCTTGCGCGCTTATAAACACGGCACGCTCGCCGACTTTATTCATCCAACTGCGCTTCCAATGATCTAGATCATAATTGCGCTGTGTGAGCTCAAGCTCAAACTCATCTGCCTCCTCATGCGTAAAGGCATCGATCTTATTAAAGACCATGATGGTCGGCTTATCTTGGCTCTGAATCTCTTGCAAAATGGTGTTCACGCTGGCGATGTGGTCCATGAAGCTTGGGTGGCTAATGTCCACCACATGCAGCAGCACATCCGCCTCGCGCACCTCATCTAGGGTTGATTTAAAGCTCTCGACCAATTGCGTCGGCAACTTCCTAATGAACCCAACGGTATCGGTCAGTAGCAAAGGCAAGTTGTCGATGTTGATTTTACGCACCGTCGTGTCCAAGGTGGCAAAGAGCTTATTCTCGGCCAACACATCAGTCTTGCACAATAAGTTCAGCAGGGTACTCTTCCCCACGTTCGTATAGCCCACTAGCGCGACACGGCATAGCTTGCCCCTATTGCTGCGCTGGGTAGTCATCTGCACATCAATCTTCTCGAGCTTCTTCTTCAGCAAGGAGATCTTTTGCTGGATGATACGTCTATCCGTTTCAATCTGGGTTTCCCCAGGACCGCGCATCCCAATACCCCCTTTTTGACGCTCAAGGTGTGTCCACATTCGAGTCAATCGTGGTAGCAGGTATTGATATTGGGCCAATTCTACTTGGGTTCGTGCATAACTGGTTTGCGCACGGGCGGCAAAGATGTCCAGAATCAAATTCGTTCGGTCCATCACCTTCACCTCTAACAAGACCTCAATATTTTTCAGCTGCGACGGCGTAAGCTCGTCATCAAATACGACCAAGTCAATATTCTCCGCATCTACATACCCCTTAATCTCCTCCATTTTTCCGGAACCCAAGAAGGTTCGAGTATCGGGACGAGATAATTTTTGGGTAAAAATGTGCATTGTATCCGCCCCGGCGGTATCTGCTAGGAACCTTAATTCCTCCAAATACTCCTTAGACTTCTCCTCATCTTGGTCCTTATTAATAATACCAATGAGGATACAACGCTCACGTTGAAGCGAATCCTTTTTCTTGAGCTCTAACATGTCTGAGGTTTACGCGCCTTGCAAGAAGGCTTCCCAAGGCAATCGCAAAGCGATCAAAAACAAACCGATGCCAAACCAAACCACTACTGGCTTTGCTTTCTCTGCATCCGTAGTACCTCTCTTCGACTTCGCATTACCAACGGTGATCAACACCGCCGCAATAATCATCGTCATCGGGTGTTCTACGTATTTGAAACGCAAGGCACTATCGCCCATCAAGGTGCCCATATCCGAGAACATATCCATGTTGAATCCAAACAACATGATCAGTCCGATGGTCACTTGAAGGTGGGTAAGAATCAGCGCGATTTTATTTTGACGGGCCAATTTATCGGTAAACGCATTGTCCGATTTCCAGGCCAAAAAGTTCTGAACCAATACTGCCAACATCAACAATAAGTAAACAAAAGGCAGCCAATGATGTAAGTGTAGTAATCCTGTGTACATCTATTCGTATTTTTCACAAAGTTACAAATCCACACGAAGCACACCCCCACTGTGAAGAAATACCTTTTATATACATTACTTGCGGCCCTACTTTTCTTTGGCGGCCTCATGCCCCTACTCAACCTTGAATCCGTTCAAGGGCGCTATACCCCGTCCACAGGGACTTTGGCTTTTCCACCCCTTCGCGGTGACCTTCAACGACTCCAACAAAGCATCACCTACAAGACCATCAGCCAAGACCCGCGAATGCTAGATACCGCAGCATTTGACGGCTTTGGCCAATTCCTTCGTGCCTCCTATCCCGACCTTTTCGCCACCCTCATCGTCGATACCTTTAGCACCCACACCTATTTCTTACATTGGCCCAGTCCCTCACCCGAAGCCAAAAACTATCTCTTCATCGCCCACCAAGATGTGGTTCCAGTCGATCAAAAAAGCCTCAACCAATGGCATTACCCGCCCTTTAGCGGAGCGATTGAAGGTGCCTCAGGTGATTCTGAAGGCCCAGAAATAGGCTACATCTATGGACGAGGCACCCTCGATGACAAAAGCTCCCTCATGGCCCTGATGGAAACCCTCGAGTCCCTCGCTTTTCAAAACTTTCAACCCGCTCATAACCTCTATTTCTGCCTAGGTCAAGACGAAGAAATAGGGGGACAGGCCGGAGCAGCCCTAGTGGCCGAACATTGCCGCCAAACCGGACTCTCCTTTGAAGCCATCCTCGATGAAGGCGGCATCATTTCTACAGGCAGCATCCCAGGAATCAAGCAAACCCCTGTCGCCCTGATTGGCACCGCAGAAAAAGGATACCTCAGCGTAGAAGTTTCCTTCAACATCGCTGGCGGCCACAGCAGCATGCCCAATAGCCAGACCGCCATCACCCAAAGCGCAGACTTCATCAATGACCTCAGCGAAGGACTATTCGAACCCCAATTCTCCCAACCCCTCAACGGCTTCATCGACCACCTCGCCCCAGAAATGCCTTGGACCCTAAGAACCGTTTTTGCCAATCGCTTCCTCACCGAGCCCCTCCTTCTGAGCCTCTACCAAAAGAGCCACACAGGACGAGCCCTCACTAACAACACCGCTGTGGCCACCATCATGGCTTCGGGCATCAAGGATAATGTGGTTCCTGCGAGCGCCCGAGTCGTTTGTAATACCCGAATCTTGCCCGGCACCACTCCAGAGGATGTGCTCGCGCGCTACCAGGCGCTCGCAGCAGAGTACGGGGGAACTGTGGAGGCCTACCAAGATATGGGCAGCGCCGCAACCAATACTTCGAGTACGGAGAGTGAAGATTTCATGAAATTGGGACAAGCGGTGAAAGAGATCTTCCCGGAGGCGCTGATTAGCCCTTATTTGACCATTGGCGGCACCGACAGCAAGAATTTCGAAGGATTGTCAAAGAATACCTATCGCTTTTTACCCATGACCTTAAGCCCGGAAGAAGTGGGCGGCATTCACGGCACGAATGAGCGCATTGATTTGGAAGAATATCGCAAGATGGTGCGCTGGTATACGACCTTGGTCCAATTATGGAGCGAGGGGGAGTTTCCAAGTGCGAGCCATGAATAATAGCATCATAGGCTAGCGCTCGAGATGGCTCCATCTCGATGAGGAATAGACACAAAAAAACCCGGACGCTCCGCGCCCGGGTTTTTTAATATGCTAAAGGCTTTCCTCTTAGTGAATGCCCATGTGGAAATCTTGAATATCTCCTTCTTCGTTGCGGAAGAAATCTGCATCAGCGTGGAATTCCGCACCATCAGCAGTAGTGAATGTACCCGTTGCGTGGAACATCATACCGTCGAACATGCCTTCCATTGCCGTAAATGTACCAGAGAACGCTCCATCTTCAGAAGAAACTTCCATAGTTGCATTTACCGCCTCACCTTCTACGCGAATGCTCATATCAGCCATAGCAACACCTTCGAATGCAGCACCGCTAATATTCACCTTAGTGTCTTTAAGCTTCATTTGCATTACCTCGCGACGCACTTCAGTATGAGTAGCTTCACCAGCAGCATGGCTCTCGTGACCGCCACCAAGAATTGGCGCAATAACAAGACCTACCAAACAAGTAAGCTTGATCAAGATGTTCATCGATGGACCTGAAGTATCCTTGAATGGGTCACCTACTGTATCACCGGTAACAGATGCTTTGTGTGCTTCTGAACCTTTGAAGGTCATTTCACCGTCAATCATAACACCCGCCTCAAAAGACTTCTTAGCGTTGTCCCAAGCACCACCAGCGTTGTTCTGGAAGATGGCCCAAAGAACACCAGATACAGCAACACCTGCCATGTATCCACCTAGCATTTCAGCAGCCTCCTGACCAGAGTAACCAAATACCATCGGCAAGAAACCGATCACTAGAGGGAAAATGATAGTCATAGCACCTGGCAACATCATTTCTTTCAAAGATGCTTGTGTAGAGATCTCAACACATTTGTCGTACTCAGGCTCTGCTTTGTACTCCATGATACCTGGAATCTCAGCGAACTGACGACGTACTTCTTTTACCATCTCCATCGCAGCTTTACCTACAGAGTTCATGGCCAATGCAGAGAACACTACAGGAACCATACCCCCTACGAATAGCATCGCAAGAACTGGCGCTTTAAAGATGTTGATACCGTCAATACCTGTGAAGGTTACGAAGGCAGCGAACAATGCCAATGCAGTAAGTGCTGCAGAAGCAATGGCGAATCCTTTACCGATGGCCGCAGTAGTATTACCTACTGAATCTAGAATATCTGTACGCTCACGTACTTCGTCTGGAAGTTCGCTCATCTCAGCGATACCACCCGCGTTATCCGCGATAGGACCGAAGGCATCGATAGCCAATTGCATGGCAGTAGTTGCCATCATCGCAGAAGCTGCGATAGCCACACCGTAGAATCCTGCGAATGCATAAGCAGCCCAAATAGCGCCGGCGAACAAAAGGATTGGAGCAAAAGTCGAAATCATACCTGTACCCAAACCAGCGATAATGTTGGTGGCAGCACCTGTAGATGATTTTTGTACGATATCAAGAACCGGCTTTTTACCCAAACCAGTGTAATATTCTGTGAAGTAAGAAATCAATGCACCTACGACCAAACCAACAACTACAGCGCCGAATACATCACCGCTTGTCACTGTCTTCACTCCTTCACCGAAGAAGTTCATGTCCATGGCTGCAGGAAGCATCATGTTGATTAATACGTATGAGCCGATCGCAGTCAATACGATAGACGTCCAGTTACCCATGTTCAATGCACGCTGAACCTCTGGCTCTTTAGCATCATTGCTGTTCACACGGATAAGGAAAGTACCAATGATTGAGAATAGGATACCTACACCAGCAATCATTAGTGGAAGAAGAATTGGACCCATACCCAACGCTTCACCTGTAGATTGAAGGTGCTCGTTGATGACGTAATTACCCAATACCATAGAAGCCAATACTGTGGCTACGTACGAACCGAACAAATCGGCACCCATACCCGCAACATCACCTACGTTATCACCTACGTTATCTGCAATAGTCGCAGGGTTACGTGGATCATCTTCAGGAATACCTGCTTCAACCTTACCTACAAGGTCAGCACCTACGTCGGCAGCTTTTGTGTAGATACCACCACCTACACGTGCAAACAACGCGATAGATTCAGCACCTAGAGAGAAACCGGCTAGGGCTTCCAAAACAACCGTCATGTCGTTGTAGAAGTTACCGCCTTCAGTCATGAACCAGCCTACGAGCAAAGCGAACAATGCACTAAGACCAAATACAGCAAGACCGGCAACACCTAGTCCCATTACTGTACCCCCACGGAACGACACCTTCAACGCCTCTGGCAAAGAAGTACGAGCCGCCTGCGTAGTGCGAACGTTCGCATCAGTAGCGATACGCATACCAATGTTACCGGCGATCGCAGAGAATACTGCACCGATCACAAACGCAACAACGATGAACCAGTGTGTGGTTTCAACGACAGAAGAAATAATACCGAGAAGGATACCGGCGATGACTACGAATACAGCAAGGATGCGGTACTCAGCATTCAAGAATGCCATGGCGCCTTCTTTTACATAAGAAGCCAATTTTGACATCTTTTCGGTTCCAGTGTCTTGTTTAATAACCCATGAACGTAAAACGAACATGTAAGCAAGACCGACAAGCCCAAGAATTGGGACTACATAAAGCAAGTTTTCCATTATACTATGGTTTGATTTCAAATAATCAGCCCTCCTTGCGTTTACAAAGAGGGCTGCAAATATAAGTCTTAGAGTCTTTATCTCAACCTAGGTCGAAAAAGCTCTGGGTTATTTAACATACATGGCCGATTTCACTGCGTCAATCACCTGTCCCACCTGTGGCAAAAATGCCTCGAGAAGGGTTGGTGAATATGGTGCTGGAGTATCGGTCGTGGTGATGCGCTTCACGGGGGCATCGAGGTAATCGAAGGCTTCAGATTGTACTTTGTATGCAATTTCAGTAGCGATTGAGCCCAACGGCCACGCTTCTTCCAAACATACCAAGCGGTTGGTTTTCTTCACGCTTTCGATCACGGTCGCGTAATCAATTGGACGAACCGTACGCAAATCAATAATCTCACAAGAAATGCCTTCGGCAGCCAACAAATCTGCTGCTTCGTACGCCACTTTAATGATTTTACCGAACGACACGATGGTTACATCAGTACCCTTGCGCTTGATATCGGCTACACCGATAGGCAATAGGTATTCGCCTTCTGGCACCTCACCTTTGTCGCCGTACATCTGCTCGCTTTCCATGAAGATCACCGGATCGTTATCGCGAATGGCGCTCTTCAATAGTCCTTTACAATCGTAAGGGTTAGAAGGAACGATTACTTTCAAACCTGGACAGTTTGCGTACC
The DNA here is from genome assembly GCA_038124525.1 of Cryomorphaceae bacterium. Lineage (GTDB taxonomy): Bacteria > Bacteroidota > Bacteroidia > Flavobacteriales > Schleiferiaceae > UBA10364. The sequence goes on along the minus strand of JAYPCB010000015.1, from coordinate 16,395 downwards.
AGCTCTCAAAGGCTTGAGAGTGTGTCGCTGCCAACTGACCGGCAGAAGCCGTAGGTCCACGGAATACGATAGGCACGTTGATCTGACCACCTGACATCTGCTTCATTTTAGCAGCGTTGTTGATGATCTGGTCGATGGCCACCATCGAGAAGTTGAACGTCATGAATTCCACGATAGGACGCAAACCGTTCATGGCTGCACCCACAGAAATACCGGCAAAACCAAGCTCTGCAATAGGCGTATCAAGGACGCGCTTTGGACCAAATTCGTCCAACATGCCCTTAGATGCCTTGTAGGCTCCGTTGTATTCCGCTACTTCTTCACCCATCAAATAGATGCTCTCGTCGCGGCGCATTTCCTCGCTCATGGCCTCACATACGGCCTCTCTAAACTGGATTGTCTTCATAGTCAATAGATGTGTCGAGCGGCAAATATAGTATGCATTGCGGAGGTAGACTACCACAAAGTGGTATAGGAGGGAGAAAACTCAACAATTCCTACTTTTTTCCTTTGGATTTATTATGCATGCATAGTAATTTTAGGGGCAGAAAAACAGCTATCACGTGAATATACTTGTTTGTATCAGCCATGTACCGGACACTACAGCGAAGATTAACTTCACTGCGGACGGTTCGGCATTGGATCCTGCAGGTATCCAATTCGTCATTAACCCCTACGACGAATTTGGATTGACCAAAGCCCTGCACATTAAAGAAGCCCAAGGCGCGACCATCACCGTGCTGAACGTGGGCGGACCAGAAACAGAACCTACTTTACGCAAAGCATTGTCAATTGGAGCCGATCAAGCCTTACTCATTAAATCCACCTCTACGGACTCTATCACAGTTGCAAAGTCCATCAATAACCACATACAGGCGAACGCGTATGATTTGATCATTTGTGGACAGGAAAGCATCGACTACAACGGACAACAAGTTCCTGCCATGGTCGCTGCATTCCTCGATCTTCCATTTGTCAATGCTTGTGTAGGTCTAGAGATCAATGGCGGTTCGGCTACCGCTAAGGCAGAAATCGACGGCGGACACGCCTCGTACAGCTGTTCACTTCCGATGGTCGTGGGCGGTAAAAAAGGATTGGTTGAAGAAAAAGACCTCCGTATCCCGAACATGCGCGGCATCATGACGGCTCGTACCAAACCTCTTGCAGTAGAAGAAGGCGAGGGCGGCGGTCATACCGCAGCGGTTTCCTTTGCCAAACCGGCGGCAAAACCAGCAGTGAAATTGGTCCCAGCTGATCAAGTAAATGAACTCGTGCGCTTGCTGCACGAAGAATCGAAATCCATCTAAAACGAAGCATGATGATTGTAGTATTTGTTGAAAGTTGGAACAACCAATTCAAAAAGGCTTCATTTGAAGCAGTGAGCTATGCCCGCAGCTGGGCCAACACGGCTGGATGCGGTGTACGCGCCATCACCTCTGCTTCGGCGGATAACGCGAGCCCATTGGCCCAATACGGTGCCGATGAAATCGCAACCCTAGAACTCGCACAAACTGGCGCCGGTATAGGCGCGCAATTGGCAGGACTCGTAGGCGACGCTCAAGGCGTTGTTGTCGCAGGAACTGCAGTGGGGAAAATTATTGCCCCTACCCTTGCCGCATTGACCAGCGGCGCGTTGAGCACCAACACCACCAGCACACCGACGAGCACAAGTCCTGTAATGGTGGAGCGTGGCGCCTTCTCTTCTAAGGGAATTGAAACGATCTCATTGAACAACGGATTGCCTATCATCAGCTTCGTTCCTAATGCCATCGGCATCAAGGAGGAGGCAGGTGCAGGCACAATGACTTCGGTCGCAGCCTCCGGTGCGGATAAACTCACCACCAATGAAGTGAGCGTGGCCAGCGGTAAGGTGGCATTGCCGGAAGCCGAAATCGTAGTGAGCGCGGGCCGAGGCTTGAAAGGTCCTGAAAATTGGGGCATGATAGAAGAGCTCGCCGACGTGCTTGGCGCGGCCACTGCATGTTCTAAACCGGTCAGTGATATTGGGTGGAGACCTCATAGTGAACACGTGGGTCAAACCGGTATCCAAGTCAACCCGAATCTGTATATTGCGGTAGGAATTTCAGGCGCTATTCAACACCTCGCCGGGGTGAGCGCGTCGAAGACTATCGTAGCCATAAACACTGACCCTGAAGCACCATTCTTCAAGGCGGCGGATTACGGGATTGTTGGCGACGCTTTTGAAGTTGTTCCTCAGCTGATTGAGGAACTGCGCGCCTTCAAGGCCGCCAACTAAATGCATGAAGTAGAACTCACTGTAAAAGGACTCTCTTACAGTCAAGGAAAGTCAGGAGCTTATGCCCTCATACTCGCCGAAAAAGGTGAAGGAGGCCGTAAGCTTCCCGTCGTTATAGGCGGCGCTGAAGCGCAAAGTATAGCGGTGGCCATGGAAAAATCTGTAGCGCCTCCCCGCCCGCTGACACACGATACTTGGGTCAACATGCTCAAAGAGATGAATGTTATTGTGGAGAAGGTAGTCATTCACCGATTGGTCAATGGAGTCTTCTTCGCAAGTATTTACAGTGTGGATGAAAACGGCAAGCAATTAATATTTGATTCTCGCCCTTCAGATGCTGTGGCACTAGCCGTACGTGTGGAATGCCCTATTTATGCGCTAGATTCATTGTTGGAACAAGCCGGCATTACCCCCCAGGAAGAACAAGAGGCGGATGGTACAGCAGAGGTGGAGGGAGAAGAATTGGACACTCCTGAAGAGCAAAGTAGAGAGGAGCTCGAACAATTGCTTGAGGAGGCCGTGGAAAATGAAGATTATGAACTAGCCGCTAGGCTGAGAGATAAATTAGATAAGCTCAAATGATTCTGCGAAGTATTTTAGGAATCGCCGTACTCACCGCCGTGTTGTGGCTTTTCAGTTCAAATAAAAAAGCCATTAATTGGTGGATGGTGGTGAAGGGCCTTGGGCTCCAATTCATCCTTGCCTTGGGCGTTCTCAAAGTTCCTGGCGTGAGCTGGGCTTTTGAAAAATTCAGTCTGGCCGCAGTCACTTTGTTGGACTTTACCCGTGAAGGATCCACCTTCCTGTTTGGGTCTTTAATCACCGATACCACAAGCTTCGGATACCTATTTGCCTTCCAAGTATTGCCGACGGTCATCTTCTTCTCCGCAGTGACCTCTTTATTGTACTACTTCGGCATTCTCCAAAAAGTCGTGAAAGCCATGGCATGGGTCATGCAGAAAACACTTCGACTATCCGGGGCAGAATCGCTAGCCGCTGCTGGAAATATCTTCATCGGTCAGACCGAAGCACCCTTGCTGGTAAAACCCTATATCGCGAAGATGAGCCGTTCGGAATTGCTCAGCTTGATGGCAGGGGGTATGGCCACCATCGCCGGAGGTGTGTTGGCTGCCTATATCGGTTATTTGGGCGGTGATGATCCAGCACGCCAATTATTTTTTGCCAAACACCTTTTGACCGCCTCCGTGCTTTCGGCTCCTGCCGCCTTGATTAGTGCCAAGATTCTATTGCCTGAAACCGAAGATGTGGAAGAGGTCGCAGAAATCAGCTCACAAGATATGGGTGCAAATGCCCTTGATGCCATTTCAAACGGTACCACAGAAGGAGTGAAACTAGCCGTGAATGTTGGCGCCATGCTTTTGGTATTTACCGCCCTTGTGTACGGTGTAAACTACCTCTTTGTCGAGGGCATCGGTTCTTGGACCGGTTTGAATGCTTGGGCAGCAGATTTCACCAATGGACGCTACGATACCTTCTCCTTGCAATTCATTATGGGTGCCCTGTTGAGTCCGATCGCATGGATTCTTGGGGTACCGCCGGAGGATTTGTTATTGGTGGGCCAATTACTTGGTGAAAAAACCATCCTCAACGAGTTCTATGCCTATGTGACCTTAACCGATATGAAGAACGCTGGGCTATTCGCTTCAGAGCGTTCCATCATCCTCAGTACCTACATGCTTTGTGGGTTTGCCAACATTGCAAGTATTGGTATTCAGATCGGTGGTATTGGAACCATTGCACCGTCCAGACGTAAAGATTTGAGCGAGCTCAGTATCAAGGCACTGATCGCAGGTACTGTTGCCTCTCTATACACCGCTGCAATCGTAGGATTAATGATTTAATATGTCCACACCTCAGACCATAGAAAAAGTCATTTTGGGCGTTGACCCGGGGACGGTGGTTATGGGGTATAGTGTGGTTCATATTGTAAAGGGTGAGGTTAAGCCCTTGGTCATGGATGTGATTAAGTTCAATACGAAATTGGACCATTATACCCGCTTGGCTAAAATCTTCGAAGAACTCTCCAAAATCGTCACGCTATATACTCCGGACGAAATGGCCCTTGAAGCGCCTTTCTTTGGGAAGAATGTGCAGTCCATGCTGAAACTGGGCCGTGCCCAAGGCGTTTGTATGGCCACCGCCCTGTCGAAGCAGATCCCGGTGTTCGAATACAGCCCGCGATTGGTCAAGCAAAGTATCGTAGGAAATGGGAATGCGAGTAAAGAGCAAGTCAGCGGCATGCTTAAAGCAATGTTTCCTGGAGTAGAGCATAATTATTTAGACGCCTCCGATGCCCTTGCCGTGGCCGTATGTCACCACAACCAAACCACAGGCATTGCGGCACCGAAACACGGGGCAGGCAGCAAAAAAAACTCCGGCAAAAAAGGCCGGAGTGGAAATTGGGAACAATTTATTCAGCAGAATCCAGAGCGTCTGAAATAGACGCCGCTATGGACATCATTTCCTCACTACTCAAGGACAAGGGCGTATTTGCGAAGCTTAACTCATGCTCGGCCTCAATTGGCACTAGATGCAAATGTGCATGGGGCACTTCCATCCCTAAGACCATCGATCCTACTCGTTTACAGGGCACCGCTTTCTTAAGTGCCTTCGCCACGCTCTGACTAAAAGCCATGAGTCGTTGGTAATCCTCCTCTGGCAATTCATATAGTTCGTCTACCTCAACCTTAGGTACACAGAGCGTGTGACCTTTCTTTAGGGGACGAATGTCTAAGAAGGCAATGTTGTGTGCATCCTCAGCCACCTTATAGCAAGGAATATCTCCAGCGATAATTTTGGTGAAGATGCTCGACATATTCTAGGCCATGGTGATTTCGAGAACTTCAAAATTCATAGTACCACGAGGTACTTGAATCTCAGCAATCTCTCCTACTCGCTTTCCAAGAAGACCTTTTCCGATAGGGCTGCTCACAGAAATCTTACTTTGTTTGATATCTGCTTCTTTCTCCGCCACGAGGCTGTAGGTCATGGTAGCACCGTTGGCCACGTTTTTCAACTTGACTTTAGTCAAGACACCCACCTTAGATAAATCTATGTTCTCACTATCCAATACGCGTGCATTGGCCAAGACATCCTCAAGTTTGGCAATCTTCATTTCCAACAACCCTTGAGCTTCTTTAGCCGCATCGTATTCTGCGTTCTCACTCAAATCTCCCTTATCTCTCGCCTCTGCGATTTGATTAGAGATATGCGGGCGTTCCACACTTTTCATGTGGTCCAATTCCGCGCGTAGCTTTTTCAACCCGTCTGGGGTGTAATAACTTACTGATGACATTTCTGTAATAGTCTTACTAAAAAAGAGGCCAAACGGCCTCTCTTAAACTTTAATACTGCAAAGGTATATAACTTTCCGAATTACAAGCTAATGCGTACTCCAATAGAGTGAATTCCACTGAATGCAGAAGTAGTTCCGCGGTACGAATAATCGATGGCAAAGCTTCCTTCGTCCGACGTAGGAACATTGAAGCTAAATCCACCGCAGATGCCTGAAATAGCAGAAGTACCCAGATCGTCTGCACGGTTATCAAACACTTTATATCCTAGTCGTAATTGGAACAATTCCTTCAAGCTGTACTGAACACCAGCGTGGTAAGTATCCTTCTCAAAGGCATTTGAGCTGAAGTTCAACGCTCCGGTTACTTTACCCTTAGGCAACAACCAATCGTACGAACCGCCGATGCTCAACTGAGTTGGTAATTCGAACTTCGCTGAACGGCTTTCGAACGTTTGAGAATAAGCTACACCATAGGTCGGTACTGGCAAGGTCACCCCAAAACCGTCACCCTGATAAGTAACACTTGGCCCCACATTCTTCAACGTGATACCAAATTTGTACTTATCGTTCTCACCGGTGCGGTACTGAACCCCTGCATCAAAACAAACACCATTAGTATTCAAGTTTGAAATAGAGCTGCTGTACATTTTTACATTAACACCCCCGTAGATGTTCTCGGTAAACTGCTGAGCATAACCCATATTAATTACCAAACTTTGAGGGCTAATGGTGGCACCTGTACCTTCTGGTTGATCTTCTGTGGTTACTTCCCACTCCCCGTAATCAAAGGCACTCAATCCTAGAGTAAGGAAGCCTACATCACTCACGCGCTGTACAAGCGTTGCACCGTTCATGTTAATGCCGGCACCTACCATCCATTGTGTGTTGCTGAAGGTAACTTCTGTATTCAAGTTAGTCGCAGCAATACCAGCAATGTTCAAGAAAGTAGCGTCCATTCCCGTTGCACCCGCAACGTTTACAGAAGCCCATCCCGCAGAGCGTGCAAAAGGGTTAATCAAAAGCTCCGAAGCACCCGCTGAACCCGCACGTTGTGGGTTACCTGCAGTGGCGACACTGAAGGTGGCTACGGTTAAAACGATAGAGAGGTATGATTTCAATTTCATAATAGTTCTTCTCTTAGAATGAGTTCAAATCCACTGGACGCATTGCACCGAACCACTTCACGATTTTCTCGCCAAGTTCACCCGCATCTACGTGGATGATATATACCCCAGAAGCAATAGGTACGTTGTAGGTGTTCTTCAAATCCCACTCCACAAAGGTCATACTGTTGTCCTTTCGGATCTGACGAATCAACGTTCCACTGGTCGTGAAAATGCTGATCGTACAGGTTTCAGGCAGGTTGGTGATTTTCACCGTATTGTCCAACTGTGAGGTTTCGTAAGCACTGAATCCATAATATGGGTTTGGTACTACACGAATGGTTTCAAGCGCACTTGATCCCACAGTGTCGACATATGTTTTCGTCGCAATGTTCGAAGTGTTGAACAAGAATTGCGGATTACCATTGTTGGGAGCATCGGCCAATTGACGCGAATTGTAGCTCGTATTCATACGAATGCGCACGCGCGTTTCTGTTGGCAATTCTGTATATGGATCGAAGTCCATGCCTTGGCGAAGCGTTGGCATACCAATCCAACGAACAGAACGCCAGAAGTTGGCCTTGGCAATGTTCCCAATACCACCCGATTTCACTAGGTCACCCATCAAATCTTTCAATGGCCAATCGTTGATGTTCGCTCCGGTGTAGGCAAGATCCGTGGTGCTCCCACCAATCTTATCTTGATCTGCGAATACATAGATGTAGTGCTGACCACCGAATACGTATCCGCCGTTCACAGTATTGCCTGGTGGCAAGAATTCGCGATCTGTCGGGTTCCATAACATGTCGTTACCATTTTCTCCTGGCAACCATGAGTTTTCACCGAAGGCCATGCTCAAGCGCTTGCCGCTTTCTACGTCGATAGCGTATCCAGGGAAGTATGACCAACCCGGCTCCATCGCTGGGGCACGCTTGAGCTGTCCATTCTCCAATGTCCATGAGGTATCTTGACGCTGCGTCAATTTCTTGTCGCCGTGTTCGCTCAAGTTTTCATCTTCGGCTAATTCGAATACCGGCACACGAGTCCATAAAGTTTGATCACTAGTAAAGACGATATCTACAGAGTGAAGATCAGCCGCATCAGCGATATTACGTCCGATGCTCACTGCTGGACCCATACCGTAGTTATTGTATCCATTCACTACAGCACGTTGGTTCGCCGAGGCATACATATAAGGACCCCAAGTACCATTTACGATATTCTCAAAGTGCCCTTTAGCATCACCGTTTTGATCTGGATATAGTGTAGCAGGCTCTTCTGTTGGGAAGGTATTTGTCCCTGCTAGAATCCAGTTATATGGTGAGTAGCTCTTATCATCTTTAATACCTGACCACCATTCTTTCGACGGGTCTTCGTAAATGATCTCAGAGAAGATCACCCCATTATCATAGATGCCCTCATTATCACCACCCGGCGATGGTGCTTGCTGTACAGCCACAGAAAGTCCAAGTCCAGGAATGATTTGCTCATTGTAGAAAGAGATCGTCGAATCTGATTGTGCGATGATTGCTCCTGCACCATCCGTGATTTCCCATTTAGCGTTGTTGTTCGCACCATCAAAGGTCAGCGTGTACTCGCCATTCTTCACTTCAAGTGGATCCACAACCTTAATATCTACTGGTCCCATACCGCCCATGTAGGTCGGCTGACCAGAAGCATTACCTGCCAAAATAGTATTGACCTCTTCTGGTGTCAATTCTAATTCGCCTGCACCATTTCCAATACCATCAAGACGCTTGATTTCTGGTCCATCTCCGTACTGAGCGACTTGGATAGTACCGCCTTTCTCAGAATCAATCTGGTGAGGAATGGCCATATAGGTCTTAATGTTACGACGACCGGCCAAGAATGGAATCTTTTGACCGCCTGGCGCTGTTGTTGGGTTGAATACTTCGAATTGATTTTGACCGTAAGCGATCACTGTGAAGTAGTACTCTCTGTGGTTAATGAGTGTACGATCACCAGTTGCGAAGGCATCCTCCTTGATCTGGAACGAAGTGAAGACACCGTCGTTGTTAGAAGTCAAGGTCATATCCTGTGGCACCAAAGCATTCAAATCTGGATCCACTTCCCAGTTGATGAGCTGCGTCAAACCATTTTTGATATCACACTGCGCCACCATACGGCTTTGTGTAGGATCGTAAAGGTCTGATACGCTCACATCGCTGTTCGCAAGTTGGAAGATCTGGAATCCTTCAAAAGTGTAATCGAAGAAATCTGGATTCACGTTCAAAATAGAATCGCGGTCGTCAGGATTCACTGTAATTAGTGGATCGCGCTCACGGTAGCTGAACCCAAGGTTATTGCTACCAGGACCATAGGTGAGTTTCAAGATCAACTCACGATCTAGTTCTTGAATTTCTACATCTGGTGCATCAGGACCATTCAATACCTGGAAACAGTTATCGAAAAGCTTCTGCGCTTTATCATCTGCGATGATGACTTTTTCAACGGAAGCAAAAAGGTCGTTGTTGATGAGGTCACGCTCCCATACCACCCCAGTGGTTACGAAGTTCAAAGCGCCTGGTGCCAATGAGAATGGGCCTGCACTGTGAAGACCACGCTTATCCTCTTTGTTCGCAGGGCTCTCCCACCAATCTACCGGAGAATACGGAGGGTAAGCACCGGTAGTATCGTAAGACATACCTGGGTAGGCAAACTGTGTTGAAGTACCATTACCTGAAGCTACGAAACCGTCACCGTTTCCTAGATCACCAGGACCTGAAGGAGTTTCAATGATCAACTCAGAACCGTTCTTCCACAATGCTCTCATGTAGTTGTAGAACTGTGTAGCGTTGGCAGGGTTACCAGAGATGTTAGAAGAGGTGTTGTTGTAGTACATGAAGTGGCTCATGATGATACGCTCGTTCACCCCTGTAGTTGGGTCTTCGGCGACACAAACTCCTGTTTCTGGATCTTTCACACCATCCACACAACCGTCACGGTCGTTATCGATACCGTCAAAGTAATCTGCGAAAGGACCTTGGAAGAAGTCGAAACCGACGGCCGGCGGATTCAAACCGTAGCCTAATGGCCCTTCGTCGTCTGTATCTGAATTGTAACAGTATCCAAGACCACGTGCAATATCACAACCAATGATATCATCGGTGTAGTTCCCCAAATCCGGATCAAACCACGTAGAGAAGTACGTGTTGGTCAAACGGAAGGTTGAACGGTTGATGATTCGATAGTTATTGAAGGTCATGTTGTTCACCTCATCATTCGTAGAGAAGGCGAAGGCTTGTGCACGAATTTCGAAACCTAGGGCCCCGGCCTGTGATTCGGTGTGGACGTTACCACGGTCGTTATATACCCACCAAATGGTTTGGTCACCGTAGAGTACATCGGTTTCTTTGTCGCGACAATCGTATTCTTTATCGATATCATACGCTGGGTAATCGATCAAGTAATCGTATACACCATCACCATCGCGATCGATGAACGGAGCTAATTGGTAAGGCAACTCGCCATCTACCCCATTACCTGGCCATTCTTTGATGCTTTCAGGAATCTGTGCTTCATAGCCAGGGAAAAGTTCGGTATCGTCACAATCTGGATCGTCCAAACACTCCAACCAAGCTTTGTGTACGTCCACTTCCTCACGCATGATGATCCAGTGACGGTCGTACTTATCACAAATTTCTTTGTTGATCGATGCTGTACCGTCCGTAGTCAATGGACCTGGCCAGTAGTCGTTTCCTGATTGACGGTAGGTCATGGCAGCCAATTTTAATTGGTTACCCTCATCAACCCCACCGAGCCAAAGAGAACCCGCGAACATCGAGTGCTTGTTTGAACCCTTCGGTACTTCGTAGCGAGCGGTGTTCAAATCCCACCACATATCGCCACCACCGAGGATGGTTGCACGCACGTTGTTTATACTCAAATCGCTCTGTGCTTTCGACGGCTGACACAATTCCTCTACGGTTTTCATAGAACCTGTGGCTTCACCGGTCTTAGCGGCACCTTGCACTTCTCTTGCGGATAGTGGCAGGGCGGCGATTGAGGCTAGTAAAAGGAGATACGCTTTTTTCATATTGCTGTTTTCCTGTGCTTCTTAAATATTATAGTCCAATGCGAAGACCCAAACGGATTCTTCGTGGCAAACTGTAAAGTCCTGGGTTAGCCAAACTGATGTTGTACAAGTCTGCAAAAGACTGTGCATTCGTTTGGAACTGGATGGCGTTCTGTCCTTGAGGAGAGCTCAAGTAACCATCATCTGATGGAGAACCTGTGAATGAGTACACCCCTAAGATGTTCTGAGTATTCAATGCGTTCAACACCTGAACATAGATTTCAAAGTTGCTGAACGGACCTTCGCTGTAGTTCCATACCTTATTTGCCGTCGCATCGATGCGGAAACTCCAAGGCAAACGAGAACCATTGATGTTCCCCGTAATAGGCGTTGCACCATCGGTCAAACCATAAGCCAATGAACGGCGAGTATATGGAGTACCAGAGTTGGCGTTCAATACAAGGTTCACACCAGCGTTTTCCAACATACGCATGCCGAACCAAACCGGGCCGTTGTACGCTGGACCACCACCGTAACGGTAATCCATATTCATCACTACTTGGTGACGAGAATCATAGCTCAAAGGAAGGATGTAGCGCAAGTTAGGCTGACCAGAACGTGCGATGTTCGCACCAGAATTGGCCCCTGAACCTGTACCATCAGCAAACTGAAGAGTGTAGTTCGCGTTCAAACGAACATTACCCGTGCGACGCAGATCGTAGGCTACCGTATATCCTTTCACCGTACCGAAATCCAAGTTTCCATAAGCGATATAGGTAATAGGATACGCCTCGGTAAAGCTCAAGGTCTGCATCATATCACGCATCTCGCGGTAGAAGGCGCTCAATTTCAAAGCACTGTTCTCGTTCAATTTTTGACGGAAACCGATCTCGTAATCTGTGGTACGTTGTGGTTTCAAATCAGGGTTTGCTAGGAAGCTACCGTTTTGACCGTTCTCCAACTGCAAGTAGGTGATCGGGTTCATACGGTTCAGCCCTGGATCTGGACGTTGTACCAAGATGTCGTAGTGTGCAAAGAATTCGGCCTCATCCGAGATAGGGAACTGGAATGAAACACGTGGGCTCACTGTGACCTGTGGCGCATAATCCTTGAAACTTTCGTCAGCAGTGACGGCTAGCTTTTGGTCTTCAATGCCCGGCTTTTTCAAGAAAGGCTTGATACCACCACTGATATCTGCAATGTTTTTCGGGTTAGCCTCTACTTCACCTGCCGCAGTGTACCAAGTAAATCCGTCACGGTACCCCACAATAGAAGATGGGTTCTCTTGATCGTCTACATATACAACTGCATCCGGAGACATCCCTTCAGGAACGTTGTAGCCTGCTAGAGAAGTTGCATCTAGTTGGCTTACGGTATACGCTGGGTACAAGACAAATGGATCTGCCAATACCGGTTGGTTCGCATCAAAACGATCCACACGCACCCCAATGTTAAAGAAGAGATCTTCGAAGGTAAACTGATCTTGGATGTATCCGGCCATGTAGATAGGCTCGAAAGCACCTACGGTACGGTTCGAATTCCCTTGTACATCAGTAGAGAAGAAGTCATTCAAAGAAGGACGAGAAGTCAATCTGTTCCCTAGGTAGTCGTATCCAAAGTAGCTTACATACTGTCCAGAACCGATATTGAGAAGTTCGTTCGCGCTGAACATGTCCAATGTAAAGGTCGATGGATCGTAGCTATCGATGTCCAACCAATCTGTACCGTCTGGATCCATACCTAGTTTCTCACGCAAGTTGCGGTCGAAAGTTCTTGGCTTGCCCGCATCAAACAGGCGTGGGTACGACAAGGTATCCTGGAATACTCCATTGTTATCGTAAGAGGCAATAGGATTATTGAGGTCCAATTCTCGGATGGCATCGTTTTGCAACAAACGCATCAACGTCCAAAGGCCGGTGGCACCTAGAGAGTACGAACGGTCGAAACGCTGCTCATATTCCACACCCACGATGAGCGAGTGCCCTTTAATATCAAAGGTCGAAGATGCGGTAATACGGAACTGGTCGTTCATGAATTTCGAATATCCCGCTTGATTACCCCCTACGTTGCCCCACAATCCAAAAACGGATGAAGGCTGATCACCGTTCAGCAAACCACCACCTGCACGGATATCTTCCAATGAGCGTGCGCTGTTGAAGATCAAAGAATTATCTACGAAGTTGTAGAAATTCGAGGTGTAGTTGGATAGAATAGGGTTGTTTTCAGAAGCTTCGTAATCTACACCCACGCTTTGCCATACAGCCTGCGTCCATGCGTCCATGACCTTACCATAGTTCGGGTCGTTTGGATCGGTTATAGTATCTGAACCCAACACATACAGCGGACGATAGGTCGTTGTAAACTTACCAATGTGTCCGTAGTTGAAGATGTTGTCTTTGTGACGCGCATCGCGGTTGTACCCGTTGTTACGAGTGAAATCTACTTGGATGGTGTAGAACGCGTTGCGGATTAACGAGTTTGAAGTGTCGCTTGGCGTACCGAAGCGCTGTTGGAAACGCAAATAACCACTGACGTCTTGACGGAAATATTCGCCATTGTTGTCGTAGTTCATGAGCTCGTTGAAGCGGCTGCCCGACGTACCCTGGCTCATGTTGTATCGTCCCCCAAGGGTAAGCGTTGTGGTTTTTGAAGTGACCAATTTTAAGTTACCTGACATACGTACGGCACGGCCGGCTACGTTTTCGCGGTAGTTCTGGGTCACCAAATCCTCGCGTGTCAAGAAATCAGCTGCGTTCAATACCCCGAATCCGCTCGAAGCTGGCACCAAAGGGTTGGCTTGCAACTCGCCTAATTTCTCATTATTCACTTTGTAGGTCGGCAATGAACGAGGTGAGCCGTCTTTGCTGTATTGGAATTCAGAGGCCAAAAGGAACCCAAGTACACTCTGGCCTGCTTTGTTTTTAATAATTGGCCCCCCAAGCGTCAACGCACCTAGGTTGTAATGCTGATTGTCGAACAACGAGCTGGTCAAGTATTCTGTAGAACCGAAGTAGTATGGTGCAGGACCTTTAGTAGTAGTAGAAATCACACCACCGGTAACATCACCGTATTGTGCTGGAAGACCACCAGTAATTACCTCGGTAGATTGGATCGCATCACGTGGGATATCCACATTACCACGAACCTTCACGCCATCAATGAAGACTACGTTCGTCGAAGAACGCGCACCACGCACGTTGAACGAACCCGAACCGTCTTGCTGGAATACCCCTGCAGTCGTACCTACAATCTGGCTAAGGTTACGGTATGGGAGGTTTTTAATTTCCTCTGCACTTACGATTTCAGAAGTCTTACCCGTTTCAATCAACTCTTCTTTGGCAATAACAGTCACCTCTTGAATCATCTGACTTTCGATGGTCATATCGAAATTTACCACCTTGGGTCTACCGGGTGATACGCTTACGCCATTGAGGTTGAAATCTGCATATCCGATGAACTTACACGTCAAATTGTACGTTCCTGGATCTACTGGGTTGATGTTGTACTTTCCATCGAAATCTGTCTGTCCTGTTGTAATTACTACGTCCTTGTCTTTGACAATGACGGTTGCGAAAGGAATGACTTCACCGGTGCGCTTGTCCTTCACAGTTCCCTGGAGAGAACCAGGGCGAGATTGTGCGTGACCGAGGACCATGCCGAGGGCCATAACAAGCGTGAGTAATCTTTTAACCATAAAAACTGGCTTTATGTTGGGTTACAAGGATGTAAATATAATACGCAGAAGGCCTTATTCGGCAATGAAAAACCGCTTATCTTGACCACCGAAATGAAGAAGCCACAAGTATTGAATATCAAAGGGTTAATCCTTGTTTTTGCAGGGTTTTTTACTATCGTTGGATGTGATTCGACGAATGTGAACTACGATATTCCGGAACCTTATGTGGATGAAACCATTTATTTGAGCGATCCATCCAGCTTCAATTTAACGGTTATCGGGGGCCAATTATACTTGCCCAACGCAGGCCACGGCGGCATCATGATTTACCGCAGATACTACGACCAAGCCTTCTACGATTTCGCCGCCTACGAACTGGCCTGTCCCTATGATTGGGCCGACGGTTGCGGGATACTATCGAGCAGCAACGGCGATTTATACTTGACCTGCGGCTGCAACAGCCACCAATACCAACTCCTCGACGGGCAGAGCATTGATACCTCCTACACGCTCCCCGTAAAGGAATTCAGCTGTACGTTCGACGGCATAAACATCATCAGAATCAGCAACTAAAAAACGCGCCCCGAGGGGCGCGTTTTTTAGTTTTAAAGAAGGGTCCTGGGGGCCGGCTCGCTTAGACGAACGCGTTCTCTCCAGTGATATCTAACCCTGTGATTAGCAAGTGAATATCATGCGTTCCTTCATAGGTGATGACGGACTCTAGGTTCATCATGTGACGCATGATGGAGAAGTCTCCAGTGATGCCCATTCCACCCAACATTTGACGCGCTTCACGAGCGATGTGAATGGCCATGTCGACGTTGTTTCTCTTGGCCATGGAAATCTGCGCTGAGGAGGCACGTCCTTCGTTTTTGAGCTGGCCCAAACGGAAGGTGAGTAGCTGCGCTTTGGTGATCTCGGTGATCATTTCGGCGAGCTTCTTTTGCTGTAATTGGAACCCGGCAATAGGCTTCCCAAATTGAATGCGCTCCTTGGAGTAACGCAGGGCAGTATCGTAACAATCCATGGCGGCACCGATGGCGCCCCAAGCGATCCCGAAACGGGCGCTATCTAGACATGAAAGCGGCGCTCCTAGACCGTCGCGGCCCGGGAGGATATTGGCTTTGGGTACTTTTACGTTATCGAACACGAGCTCTCCGGTGGCAGAGGCGCGGAGCGACCATTTGTTGTGGGTTTCAGGGGTGGTAAAGCCCTCCATGCCGCGCTCGACGATCAATCCTTTGATGCGGCCTTCTTCATTTTTCGCCCACACGACTGCGACGTGGCAGAATGGAGCATTGGAGATCCACATTTTGGCGCCATTGAGAATAACGTGGTCGCCGGCATCTTTAAAGCTAGTGGTCATTCCGCCAGGATTCGAGCCAAAGTTTGGCTCGGTCAACCCGAAAGATCCGAGGTATTCACCCGTGGCCAATTTTGGCAAGAAGCGCTGCTTCTGCTCCTCTGAGCCATAGGCGTAGATGGGGAACATGACGAGAGAACTTTGGACACTACAGGTGGATCGGATTCCGGAATCGCCGCGCTCCACCTCTTGCATCATCAATCCATAGGAGATATGGTCGAGGCCTGGGCCGCCATATTCCTCAGGAATATAGGGACCGAAGAGCCCTACCTCACCCATTTCCTTGACCAGGTGTTCTGGGAAGGCGGCGCGTTGCGCATAATCTTCAATGATGGGGGAAACAGAGCGTTTAACCCAATCTCTAGTGGCATCGCGGACCATTTTGTGCTCGTCTGAGAGCAGCTCGTCTAAGAGGTAATAGTCCGGGTGTTGAAATACGTCCATTGTTCTGTGATTGTTTTCAGGTGTTGAAATTAGAACACAATAGGGAAATGAGTGTTCTATTATGAACAAAATTTATCCAGAATTGGACCCAAAGCACTGCTTGAATAACCTTACATTGTACAACCTAAATAGCGTTTTATGAAAAAAGCACTACTCCTTTTCGCCATCTTCGGGATGGTGCATTATTCCTACACAAATTC
>JAYPCB010000014.1:0-26230 GCA_038124525.1 Cryomorphaceae bacterium | reverse complement strand
TTAATGTGCCACAGGATAAAGACCTCAAGGTAACCGATAATACGCGCATCACAGCCGCTATGCCGACCATTACAAAGGTGCTTCAGGCAGGGGGAACAGCTGTTTTGATGAGCCACCTAGGACGACCAAAAGGCGAGCGCCAAGACCATATGTCTTTGTGGCATTTGGTAAATGCGGTGGAGGCATTGAGTGGTGCTAAAGTTCATTTTTCAAGCGAATGCGTGGGCGATGTAGCGAAGGCCGTTGTGGTTCAGGCGGGCGCAGGAGAAATAGTGTTGTTGGAAAACTTGAGATTTCACAACGAAGAAGAAGCTGGCAATGAGGCGTTTGCAAAGGAATTGGCTGAGCTAGGCGATATCTACTTGAACGACGCCTTTGGAACAGCACACCGTGCACATGCTTCCACGGCGGTTATTGCACAGTTTTTTGCGGACGAAAACAAGGGCTTTGGAGAGTTGATGAGCGCAGAAGTAGAAAGCATTTCTAAAGCGCTGGGCAGCGATAAGAGCACGACCGTGGCCATTATCGGCGGCGCGAAGGTGAGCTCGAAAATTGGAGTTATTGTCAACATGCTTGAAAAAGTAGGCTCCGTTGTTATTGGCGGCGGTATGGGATTCACTTTCGTAAAGGCGATGGGCGGATCTGTGGGAACCTCGTTGGTAGAGGACGATAAGCTAGAATTGGCCAAATCACTCATTGAAAAAGCAGAGGCTCTTGGCTGTAACCTGCTCATTCCTGTGGATACGCTCATTACAAAAGATTTTGCGGATCAACCTGCTGAGCGCGTGTGTGCTATTGGCGAGATTCCAGAAGGATACATGGGGCTGGATAATGGACCAGAAAGCATTGCCCGAGTACAAGAATCTCTTGCCGCGGCAAAAACCATCATTTGGAACGGACCTATGGGTGTTTTTGAGTTTGAAAACTACGCAGGTGGAACCAAAGCCGTTGCTGAGTCGGTTGCTCAGGCTACTGCGAATGGAGCGTTCTCTTTGATCGGTGGAGGAGATAGCGTAGCTGCGGTGAATCAGTTTGGTTACGCAGATAAAGTAAGCTACATCAGTACAGGTGGTGGTGCAATGCTCGAGTTCTTGGAAGGCAAAACACTTCCAGGGGTAGCGGCATTGAGCTAAAGACCGTCCTCAAGCAGGGCAACAAAGTCTAAGAGGAAGGGGTAGAATATGGAGTCCACTACCAGGGCCGGATGTTCAAACCCCACTCCTTCTTGGAGCGCACTGTAGGCGTATACACCCAGAGAAGCCCATAGCAGGGCTTTGAGTAGGCCAAAAAAACCGCCCAAGATCCGGTTGAAGCCCCCCAGCATAACGCTTTTGACTACACGATCAATGAAGTTGCCTAAGAGCATGATTCCAAGATATACCGCGATGAATAAGATTGCGTACGACACAAAGCCCAAGTATTTTGGACTGATATAAGTGCCTAAAAACTCTTCGGCCGCAACATGGAACAGAAAAGAGGCGATAACACCTCCTACCACAGCTAAAATGCCGGAGATTTCTTTTACAAAGCCTTTCCAAATACCTTTGACCAGCAGAAAAGCAGCAAAAACAGTTAAAACGAGGTCTAGACCTTTTACCATAGCGCCAAAATAATGAGAAGCGAAGAATTAAAACACGATTGGGAGCAACTGCTTGCAAAACTTTCCCAACAGTTTCCTGGAGATGGAGATATAGATTTGGACGGGGTGTTGTTGCTTATTGGGGCACAGGAGTTGCAAATGGGGTATCTGCGCCTGAAAAAGGATGAAAAACTCAACGTCTTACACATCGCGGTTTGTACCGTGTTAGAGCCTTACGGATACTATGCGTTTGAGAAAAGGGACGATGACGGCTGGCCTCATTTCAAATCCTTGAAGCCGTTGCCAAACTTGAAAGCAGGCGAACAGGCCGTTCTTATGAAAGAAGCGGTGGTGAACTATTTTAAAACGAACGAGTACCTCTAGAGATTAGCAACCAGGGTCGCTAGGGTCGTAAGGAAGCAATATAATCTTCGACTGAACCGTAGTATTTGGCTCAAGCTTAATGAACCCACAACCAATGTGTGTGAATGGGCTTCCTCCGCGAGTCGCTAGGATCTTAAAGACCGCTTCGTACTCGTATTCGAACTCTACCATTCCATCAAAACCGGTGGTATCAATGAAATACGCCTCTTCACGGTATCCAGGAACATCAACGCTGGCCTCTACAATCACGTTTTGGATGGGCACACCAGAAGCGTTCGTCACCTTCACGCGGAAAGGATAAGTAGGGTTTTCGATCTGGCAGCTGCTCAAAAGCAAGAACGCCAACAAAGGAAGTACGAGTAACTTTTTCATTATTCTACGCAACCATTAGGGTCTCCGATGGGGTAAATTACAACATTTACGTCAATGGTCTCGCCTTTAACCAAACGAACATAGTTACATCCTTCGTAAACCATCTTCCACGCTTTGAGGTCGTAGTAGGCTTCGAAACCTGATCGGAAGACGACTTCACCATTTGGCCCAGTGAAACTATACCACTCTGTAGAGCCGGCTACTGGCGCAAACATCTTTACAGCGGCATTCTGAATAGGCACGCCATCTTCGTTCGTCACCCTGACCTTCACAAAGTATTCTGTGGCCTCTTCTTCACAAGAGCCAAAAAACAATCCAACCAAGAGTAAAAGAATAAACCGTTTCATGCGTGGAATTCAGTAATTTCGCCAAATCTACAACAATCCAAACGTATTTAAGTAGACAATTATGCTGGATAGAGTCGAAAATTTAAAAAGCCAAGTAGAAGCTACTGCCTTAACAACCAAGGAAGAAGCAGAAACGTTCCGTTTGCAATACCTGAGTAAGAAGGGGGCAATTACCGAGCTTTTTAAAGCCTTTCGCGATGTACCGGCAGAAGAGAAGAAGGCATTTGGCGCTGCGCTGAACACCCTGAAAACACTTGCAGAGGACAAACACAAGGAGGCTTTAGAATCCTTGGATAATAGTCAAGCGGTGGGGGTAAACGGAGATTTGACGCGTCCTGGGACGCCCTATGAATTGGGCGCAATTCACCCCATCAACGCCATTCGCGATGAAATCGTAGACATCTTCAAGCGCATTGGATTCAACATCAGCACAGGCCCTGAAATTGAAGACGACTGGCACAACTTCTCAGCACTAAACTTCCCTGAAGAGCACCCGGCACGCGACATGCAAGACACATTTTTTGTGCAACGCAATCCGGATTGGGCCTTGAGAACACACACCTCTAGTGTCCAAGTCCGTGCCATGGAAAGCGCACAGCCCCCTATTCGCACCATCTCGCCAGGACGCGTGTTCCGCAACGAAGCCATCAGCGCACGCAGCCACTGTATCTTCCACCAAATTGAAGGACTATATATCGACAAGGGCGTAAGTTTTGCGGATTTGAAGCAGGTCTTGATGTATTTCGCTCAAGAGTTCTTTGGCAAGGCGAAGATCAGAATGCGTCCGTCCTACTTCCCGTTTACCGAGCCAAGCGCTGAGGTTGATGTATACTGGGGTCTTGAAAACGAAATCGACTACAAAATCACCAAAGGCACAGGATGGTTAGAGGTGATGGGCTGTGGAATGGTAGACCCTAATGTTTTAAAAGCAAGCGGCATAGACCCAGAGGTGTATACAGGATATGCCTTCGGAATGGGTATTGAGCGCATTGCTATGAACCGTTACCAAATTCCAGATATTCGTCTATTCACCGAGAACGACAAGCGCTTCCTAGAGCAGTTTAAGACGGGCCTATAGTTTGTTGATGGCCGCGGCCATTTCTAAATCCTTTTCCGTAACGATATTTCCCGCATCATGCGTTTGTAGCGATATGCGCACGGTCGTGTAATCTATGGTGATATGAGGATGATGTTGGACCAATTCTGCCAATTCCGCTACCCGCTGCACAAATTCAATGCCGTCTACATAGGCGTCGAACTGAAATTCACGGACCAAGGCATTGTGGTGTTCTGACCAATTTTTTGGAAGTTCTTGCATCCTGTTAAGATAAAAAAAGCCCCGATCCGTAGGACCAGGGCTCATCAAGTTTTATCTCGATTCATGCTTAATCAATGGTCGAAAGCTTGAGCATGTTGGTGAAGCCTTTCTCTTCGATAGGCATCGATGCAATTTTCACGACCAAATCACCGGACTCAACATATCCACTCTCTTTGAGGATGTTTTGGATGTCTTTGAAGCTTTGATCAGTGCTTTCCATGTTGTCGTAGTAGAAGGCTTCAACCCCCCACACTAAAGACATTTGGTTCATGATTTGATGGTTGGCCGTAAAGACGATGATCTTGGTTTTAGGACGGTGTCCTGCAATTTTCAATGCAGTATATCCGCTAAACGTCATGGTTAAGATGGCCGAGGCACCTACTTGGTCTGCAATCTTTGCCGCGTTGTAACAAACCACCTTTGTGATGAACCTTTCATTCTTCAGGCTCGGCGGGTTCTCCATGTTCGGTTTTGCGTCAAACGTAGATTCCACATGCGCTACAATGCTCGCCATGGTTTCAACCACCTTAACAGGGTACTTACCTACTGAGGTTTCGCCAGAAAGCATCACGGCATCGGCGCCGTCGCAAACAGAATTGGCCACATCATTAACCTCAGCTCTTGTTGGGCTTTGGCTATCAATCATGGTTTCCATCATTTGCGTTGCAATGATCACAGGCTTTGCCTTGATGTGACATTTTTCGACAATCATCTTCTGTACCATTGGCACGGAAGAATAAGGAATCTCTACCCCAAGATCGCCACGTGCCACCATGATGGCGTCGGTAGCGTGAATAATGTTGTCGATATCAACAACGGCTTCTGGCTTTTCAATCTTTGAAACGATTTTCGCAAACGAGCCGAAATCTTCGATGATTTTGCGCAATTCTGCTACATCGTTGGCATCACGTACGAAGCTAAGCCCAATCCATTCTACCCCTTCCTCCATGGCAACTACCACGTCTTCGAGGTCTTTTTTGGTCAAACAAGGAAGGCTGACCTTGGTGTTTGGAAGGTTTACCCCCTTCTTGCTTTTCAGCGGACCGCCCTGTACCACCTTGGTGATCACAGTGTCCTTTTTGTTGGTTTCTAATACCTCGCAGATGAGTTTTCCGTCGTCGAGCAAGATGTGCTCACCGGCGTTTACATCTGAAGGGAACTGCTTGTAGTTCATGTATACACGCTCAGCCGTACCCGCCGCCTTTTCGGTAGTGAAGGTTAAGGTATCGCCCTCGTTGATAACCGCCCCCTCTTCAACATCACCGATGCGCAGTTTTGGGCCCTGCAAATCAGCAAGAACAGCGGTTTTACAATTGTACTCTGCATTGATCTCTTTGATCAACTGTATTGTTCTTCGGTGTGTATCGTGGTCGCCGTGAGAGAAATTAACTCGGAACACGTTCACACCCGCACGGATCATTTCTACCATGACTTCTTTATGCCATGATGCTGGACCTAGGGTGGCTACGATTTTAGTGTTGTTAGGCGTTTCGGATTTCATACAATAAATGAGTTTCTCGAGTTGTCAGTTGTGTGTGCGCTTCGAAATATTGCGCGGTTGTGATTTTTTCGTTCTTCTTTAGCACGCTTTCCAAATCGAACGCAAAGTCCGAATTTTCTACGATTAAAAGGTAATCCCAGTGTTTAACTGTAGGTAAAAGGTGTTTTTCAGGGGCACTTTCAAACAAGCTCCACTCCGCCGGCTCCTGTTCCTGCGCTCCTATGCTGAGGTTCATGATCAAGCACAAGGGCTCCCCATTCGGGTCTTTGCCGTCAAACACATTGTATTCCCAGACCGTACCTTGCTCCCATTCGTCTACCACCTCCGGGCGGCAAACCAGCTGCATCCCGTACTGGACATTCATCCAATAGGCTAATTCATAGTCCTTCAACGGCGTGCGTATGCCGACTGTTGAGTAGTTCACTTTGATGCGTTTGAGTGCATCTATGTGTTGAACTTTAGCCATTGAATTTGTCCTTATTCTTTTGGTAATATGCCTTTGAGGCGGCCTCTTCCCCCTTCTTTTTTGAGCTTCCTTCACCTGTAGCGACCAAATCATCGCCTACATAAAGGCCCATAGTAAAGGTAGTGTTGTGCTGCTCTCCATTGCGCTCCAATTCTTCAAACCTGAAGCTTTTTTTGAACCCTTGAAAGTGTTCGATCACCTCACTTTTATAGTTGTGGGTGGTGTCCATCAGCTCCGCGTTAGTTACAAAGGGCTCGACAATAGCATTCATCACGAAGTATTGTGTTTTTTGAAGCCCCAAATCAATGTAACAAGCACCCACCAAGGCCTCCAAAGCATCGCCGTAGACACTTTCGCTGTGATTGCCCTTAAGGTTTGCAACCAACAGATTGGGCAAGCCAAGCTCGTCAGCAACCCTATTGAGGTTATTTCTTGAGACCAATTTGCTTCTCATCTTGGTCAAATACCCTTCATCTTCCTTCGGAAATCTGTAAAAGAGCGCCTCTGCTACCACCAAATCAATAACGGCATCGCCCAAATATTCCAAACGCTCATTGTTTCGCTCACCGCGCTTTTTGCGGAAGGGATATGCACTGGCATGACGCAGGGCCAATTTGTACAAGGACAAGTCCTTCGGCCAAAAGCCTATGATTGCCTTGATGTCGCGTTTGAACGGACTAGGAAAAAAATAGGGAAACAACTCCTGTATGGAACTCATTTACTCTGCTTTCTTGAAGAGGACGGATGCGTTGTGACCTCCGAAACCGAAGGTGTTGCTCAACGCAGCACGAACCTCTCTCTCCTGAGCCGAGTGGAAAGTAAAGTTCAATTTAGGATCAAGGTTTTCATCGTCCGTGAAGTGATTGATCGTCGGAGGAATGGTGTTGGTGTAGATGGCCATGATAGAGGCCATCGCTTCCACAGCACCCGCCGCACCTAGTAGGTGTCCGGTCATACTCTTGGTTGATGAAATGTTCAAGTTGTAAGCGTGCTCACCAAAGACTTGTTGAATGGCTTTGGTTTCGGCGATATCTCCCAGCGGGGTAGAAGTACCGTGTACGTTTACGTAGTCCACATCTTCTGGCTTCATGCCAGCATCTTCAATGGCATTTGCCATTACGTTGCGGGCACCCAAACCTTCTGGGTGTGGCGCAGTCAAGTGATGAGCATCAGCGCTGAGGCCGCCACCAACCATCTCTGCATAGATTTTTGCACCACGGGCTTTAGCGTGCCCGTACTCTTCTAGGATAATACCAGCACCACCTTCACCCATCACGAATCCATCGCGTTCCGCGTCGAAGGGACGAGAAGCGGTTTTAGGGTCGTCATTGCGGGTAGAAAGGGCATTCATCGCATTGAAACCACCCATCCCTACAGGGTTGATGGCTGCTTCCGAACCACCTGTAACGATCACATCGGCTTTGCCAAGGCGAATAAGGTTGAACGAGTCGATGAGGGCATTTGTGGAAGAGGCACACGCACTTACAGTGGTGTAGTTAGGGCCTCGCAAACCATGCAGCATAGAAATGCGGCCTGGAGTGATGTCCGAAATCATCATTGGAATGAGGAACGGGTTGAAGCGAGGGTTAAGGTCGTTGTCCACGAATCCTTTCACCTGCTCAAAGAAGGTATCAATACCCCCAATACCAGATCCCCAAATGACACCTATTCGGTCGAGGTCTTCTTTGTCAAAATCCAACCCGGAATCGGCAATGGCCTCATTGGCCACTACCACCCCGAATTGTGTAAATCGATCCATACGACGTGCTTCCTTGCGGTCGAGCAAGTCGTTGGGCTGAAAGTCTTTTACCTCACACGCGAAGTGAGTTTTAAATAGTGAAGCATCGAAACGAGTGATGGGACCGGCACCCGAGGTACCCGCAACCAAATTACTCCAAGTTTCTTCGGCTGTGTTGCCCACCGGGGTGAGCGCACCTAGCCCTGTAACTACGACGCGTTTAAGGCTCATAAACGTAGACTTTACTTATGCAAGAGCTCCTTCGATGTACGAAATAGCCTGACCAACAGTTCCAATGTTCTCTGCTTGATCGTCTGGGATCTGGATATCGAATTCTTTTTCGAATTCCATAATCAACTCAACGGTATCCAAAGAATCGGCACCAAGGTCGTTTGTGAAGCTTGCTTCTGCGTTTACTTCGTTTTCGTCAACACCTAGTTTGTCAACGATGATCGCGGTTACTTTAGCTGAAATATCAGACATGATTAAAAAGGTTTAAATAATCGGGACAAAGAAAATAAAAACTTCCCATATCCTAACCCCCAAGAATTAGGTGGTAAATTTGCCCCAATAAGGTACAAAAAAGATGCTAAAAATCGCCATACTGGCCTCAGGATCAGGAAGTAACGCCCAGGCGTTGGTGGAGCATTTTGCCCAAAGCCCATGGGGTCGTGTAGAAATAATAGTTACGAACAACCCGCATGCAGGGGTAATCCAACGCGCTGAAAGACTTGGGATTGCGTGTAAAAGCTTTGACCCAAAGACCCAAAGTGATCAAATTTTATCGCTTTTAGAATCGAGCGCGGACATTATCTTATTAGCAGGCTATTTGAGAATGATTCCAGCGAATTGGACCCGCGCATTCCAAAGGCGCATGTTCAACATCCACCCGGCATTGTTGCCAAAGTTTGGCGGTAAAGGCATGTACGGTAAATATGTACACGAGGCAGTGAGTGCGGCGGGAGAATCGGTCACAGGCATTACCATTCACATGGTCAATGAGCACTATGACGAAGGAGCCATCGTTGCGCAATACCAGGTGGAAATCACACCCGGCGAGGCGGCCCAGAGCATTGAGGAGAAGGTCCGCGAGCTGGAGTTGGAGTATTTTGGCCCGACCATAGAATCTTGGATAGCACAACTGAGCGAACAACAATGAAGGTGATTATATATACAGATGGCGCGGCAAGTGGCAATCCTGGACCAGGCGGTTATGGCGTGGTCATGGAGAGTAGCGCGGGTCACCGGAAAGAGTTGAGCGGCGGTTTTGCTCGAACGACCAACAACCGCATGGAATTGTTGGCGGTCATTAAGGGCTTGCAGGCGCTGAAATCCACAGAGCACCAAATTCAAGTGGTCAGCGACAGCAAGTATGTGGTGGACGCGATCAACAAGGGTTGGTTGCGAAACTGGGTTCAGAAAGGATTTAAAGACAAGAAGAACCCTGATTTGTGGCGCAAATTGTTGCCGCTATTGGACCGCTACCGCCCGACGTTTACTTGGGTCAAAGGACACAACAACCACCCGCAGAACGAGCGTTGCGATGCCTTGGCTGTGGCCGCGAGCAAGGGCCCGAACCTGCCGCCAGATTCTGGTTATTCAGATTAAAGCTTGATGTATTCTTCGGGGTTGATGGCGTAGCCGTCGTACCAAAGCTCGAAGTGAAGGTGAGGGCCCGTAGAATTCTCTCCGCTGTTTCCAATGATGGCAATGGCCTCTCCGCTGCGCACATAATCGCCGACAGTTTTTAGCAAAGCGCTATTGTGTTTGTAGGCGCTGAGCAAGTTGCGCTCGTGCTGAACGATGATGACGTGTCCGGTTTCGCTGGACCAATCGGCATAGACTATGGTGCCTTCGTAACAAGATTTCACCGGCGTATTTTTAGGCGCGGCGATATCCACGGCATAATGTCCTTTCCCGGATTCAAAGCTCGAGGTCACTAGACCGTCTACCGGCGCAATCAGCTGAGGGATGTCCAATTCCGGCGCGTTTTGATCCAACGTGAATTCATTTTCCTCTTCCACCCATTGGCGGAAGGCGCTGTCTTGCGCGCTTGGACTAGATAAAACCACTGCGTCGAGTGAATCTTCCCCTTCTTGAAGCTCGATCAGGACGGAATCAATGACTTCGCCGTTTAAAATGCGTTGGATGCCGTTGATGTATTGTTTATTCAACCGAACCGAGGTTTCCAAACTGTCGGCTTTTAGGGCCAAGTTGATGGATTCACGGCGCAATTTTGATGAGGCATATCCAGGAATCATCTCCTTTAGCGGCGTATAGGCAATGACCAGGGTGGTGATGGCAATAGTGAATAGAATGGCAAAGACACTTCCAGTGAAGATTTTGAGTGGGCTCAATTTCACCGTCAACACCTCCTCGAAGGTGTCGTCGTTCAGGATGACGAAGCGGAATTTGTTCCGCCAGCGTTGAACGCGTTTCTGATTTTTAGATCTTTTTGCCATGTTGGTCACAAATATCGGGCGTAGCATTTCTCCCGCGGCGTGAAATAAAATAATTTTAACGCGTTATTACACCTGATGGGTTTTCGAAAATACATATCCTTACTCCTTGCCGCCATGGCTTTGTCGAATTGTTCGACGACCAAAGACCGTTGGATCAACCGCAAGTACCATGAAACGACCGCGCATTACAACGCATTCTTTAATGGGGAAGAGGCGCTGAAGGAGGCCGTGGGCGCCTTTGAAAAATCCGAGGAGTATGATTTCGAAGCCCTGTTGCCGATCTACTATTGGCCGGACGAAAAGCAGGCTCCACAGATGTTTGCCAAGATGGACCGCGCCTTGGAAAAGAGCGCCAAAGTCATCAAAAACCACAGTATGGTGTTCCGTGGTGAGCAGAAAAACGACTATGTATTCAAGGCGTATTTGCTGATTGCACGGGCGAGGTTCTATAAAAACGAATGGATTCAATGTATCGAGGCGACCTCTTATATGGAGGACCAGTTTCGTGGTATAGAAAAAGCGGAGGATGAGGTTTTTTGGGCCCAATTATTGGCGGCACAAACCCATATCCGAATGGACAACGCTTTCCAGGCGGAGCAGATCTTAGACGAGATTTATACCAAGGAACTGCCCAAGGCAATGCTCTTTGAGGCGCAGAAAACCATGGCGGCGTTGCACATCCAAAAGAAATCTTGGGAGCAGGCGCAGCAATGGGTGGAGAGTGCGGCGGAATTGGCCCCAAATAAGGCAGAGAAAGTTCGACTAACCTATTTAAATGCACAGCTCTATGCCCTGTTGAAAAAGGGATATGAGAGCGCGCTAGCCTATGAGGCGGTGTTGAAATTGCATCCTGACGATTATGATATTACGTTCTCGGCGCAGATCAAAAGAGCGGAGAATTTTGACGTGTACATGGAGGACATAGCGGTCATTGAGAAGGATTTGGAGAAAATGCTTCGCGACGACAAGAACATCACCTACCGCGATCAGATTTACTACGTGTGGGCGCTGAAGAGATTGGATTTAGAGCACTTCCCGGAGGCCGAGAAGTTGCTGGTACAGAGCATTCAGAGCTCGGTGGACAACCCGAAGCAGAAGGGCAAGAGTTATTTGGCGCTTGCGGGCGTGGCCTTTGATTTCCGTGATTTTGTGCCGGCGCAGGCATATTACGATAGCGCCTTGGCGGTGTTGCCTGCTGGATATGGCGGGTTGGACACGCTGCAACATAGGAAGAGCGTCTTGGACGAATTGGTCTTGGCGATCAATACCATTACCCTTGAGGACAGTTTGCAGGCGATGTATGGGATGAGCGAAACAGCGTTGCGCGAGAAGTTTGGCAGGTTCATCGAAGAAAAACAAAAGCGCGAGGAAGAAGCCCGACGCCGGGCCGAGCTGGCAGAAATGCGCGCCGAGCAAAATGCGTTGCTGGCAAATGCAGGGCCACAGGCCATTGGTGGAGGCGAGTGGTATTTCTTCAATGCCCAGGTGCGCACGAGCGGGCTGGCGTCGTTTAAACGTACTTGGGGCGAGCGCCCGTTGGAAGACCATTGGCGCACCAAAGACAAGCCGACACAAGGTTTTGGCGGGGGAGTAGACCTTGCCAACGCGGATGATGGGGCGGACAGCACAGAGGTGGCACTGCCTTCGAACGACAATTCCGTGGAGTATTATTTATCTCGAGTGCTTCGAACACAGGAAGAGTACAACCAAAGCTTGGTTCGAGAAGCCACGGCGAAGGCGGAGGTTGGGTTCATTTACAAAGACGGTTTGCGCGATTTGGTCGCGGCAGATTTGGCTTGGTTGGATTATTTAAAGGAGTTTGAGAGCTATGCCCAATTAACCCCTAAGGTGCTCTACGGCCGGTATTTATTGCGCGGGGAACAATTGAACACAGAATACCAAGAAAAAACCAAGGAGAGGCTCCTTACAGAATACCCCAACAGCCCTTATGCTGCCTTGCTTCGCGGTGAGTCGAAGGGACCTGAGGTGCCGCGCGAAGAGCAGGAAGCCTATGATGCGGCTTTTGCGGCTTTTGAGTCGGGGAATCTGAAAACAGCCCAAAAGAAATTGGACCAATTTTTTGATCAATATCCCAAAACATCGCTGCGTGCGAAAGCCCAGATGTTGCAAGCTTTCATCTATGGCGCGGACGAAAAAGAAGATGAGGTCATTGCTGCGTTGCAAGGCGTGGTGAAGGGCTATGCGGATTCAGAAGAAGCTACCGTAGCTGCCCAAATTTTAGGGCTATTGATGGACGAGAACGAAGGAGGCAAAGAAGATTTCGAGGGCTCTGGAGATCAAAAGGTTCAGAAGATAGATTTCCCAGAACAACCAAATGCGCCACACAAATTTGTCCTTGCCATTCCGGCCGAGAACGCCAATATCAACGAGTTAAGAAACGCCCTGGCTGACTTCAATAAAGAGCACTTTAAGTTTGACAACCTGCGAATTCAGAACATATTCTACGATCAGGCCACCCAACTTATTATTGTTAGTGGCTTGAGAACCAAGGAGAAAGCTGAGGTTTATTTGAATACTTTTAGTACTTTAGGCGGCCCTTTAGAGCAATATTATCCTAAGGCGATGAGTGAAGCGTTCTACATCAACAACCCGAATTTCGGGAAGGTGTACCGCGACAAGGTTTTAAAGGAATACATACAACATATTAAGAAACTATGATTGCAACGTCTAAAAAACACCAAGAAAATCCTCAAGGATCGAATAGGATTCTTGTGGGCACTAGCATTGAAGGGGATTTGCTTTCAGACGGCGATGTTCGTGTCGACGGAAGAGTGAAAGGGAATATAAAGGTTGCCGGAAAGCTTGTTGTCGGGGAGCAAGGAGTTGTAGAAGGAGAGGCTGAATGTAAAAACGCTTCGATTGCAGGAAGGGTAGATGGCACCTTAAAGGTTGCTCAAATGCTTTCGGTTGTGCAAACAGGCAAATTAAACGGTGAAGTGTTTACGGAAAAACTTTCGGTTGAGCCAGGCTCAGAGCTGAACGGTTCAATTTCTATGAATACCGTGATGCGCAAAATGGTTAAAGAAGAAGAGGCGAACTCTCAGACGGCTTAATCACGCATTTACTTTATGCCGCATAACAAATTTCTCCGCTTTAGTTCTTTCGGAGTGCAAATGGCTGTGCTTACTTACTTAGGTTCGGAATTGGGTAATTATCTTGACGAGAAATTCGCATCTGAAAAGAACCTATACACGGCACTCTGTGTGATGGCGGCTGTGGGAATTTCTTTGTATCAACTTGTTGCGGCGCTTCCAAAAGACGAGGAATAAGGATGCTAGAAAAGCACTTCTATAGCATACTCATCTCGTTGTCCGCAGCTTTTTTTTGCATACACGTCAGGATACTTTCTTCAGGCGTCACAACTGAATTGCTCTTCTCTTATGGAGCTAATGTGTTTTTGGCGGCGTCAGGATACTTTACCATTTACAGATTGAGAATTAAGCATCCGGACAAGTTGGGCTTCATCTTTATGGGGTTAAGCGGCATCAAGTTTCTTGTGTTTTTCTTGCTCCTACAACCCATGTACAACGCTGACGGGACTATGTCTACAATTGAGTTTGGGATGTTCTTTATTCCGTATTCTGTAACTACGGCTACGGAAACGATAGTGCTCGTCAGAATATTGAATAAAGAATAGACATCAGCGTTCAATTTAGAGTGCTGATTTCCAAGCGAAAGAAGTGGACAGAAGGCCGCCTTTTGGCAAGGCGCAGTTATTGACAACAAAAAGTTGATAAAGCTTCTCCGCGTAGAGATTAAGTGTTAATTTTGCATCGTTTTTAAGACGCCTAATTTCTGAAACAGGAAATGCATTATAATATGTTCTCGAAGCTCTCCGTATCCTTAGCCCTTGTAGGCGCAATGTTTTTGTCTGTTCCTACAAATGCCCAAGACCACGATCATCACGAGGATTCAAACATTGTAGAAGCGCATGAAACACACGATCATGCAGCCACAGAAGAAGGCCATGATGTTAAGGCGCAAATCAAAGAAACCATAGAACATCACCTGTCTGATTCTTATGATTTCACAATTACCGAAGGAGTAAGCTTTCCGTTGCCGGTAATCCTCTTTGACGAAGGCCTGAAAGTATTCTCGTCTTCTAAATTTCACCACGGTGAATCTGTTGCAGAGGTAGATGGTAATTACTACGTATTACACCATAGCAAAGTTTACAAAACAGACGCTTCTGGTCACTTGACCATGGATGAACACCACCATCCAACCAATGCGACGCCTCTAGACTTTTCAATTACCAAGAATGTGTTCATGATTTTGGTTATGGCTATCTTCATGTTCTTCCTTTTCAAAGGCGCAGCAAAAGCATATCAAAGCGGCCAAACGCCAAAGAAAGCAGGCCGTTTCTTGGAACCTCTCATTATTTACGTTCGTGATGAGATTGCTATTCCAAACATTGGTGAAAAGCACTACAAGAAGTACATGAGTTACTTACTTACGGTTTTCTTTTTCATCTGGTTCATGAACCTAGCAGGAATGACACCACTTGGAATCAATGTTACAGGTAATATTACTATTACATTCTCACTTGCTTTAATCACGTTCCTTATTACCCAGGTTTCTGGTAACAAGCACTATTGGATGCACATCTTTTGGATGCCAGGCGTTCCTGTAGTACTGAAGCCGGTAATGGCAATTATTGAATTGATTGGATTGTTTGTAAAACCGTTTTCGTTGATGATTCGTTTGTACGCCAACATGTTGGCGGGTCACGTAGTATTGATGAGTATTATCGGTTTGATTTTTGTCTTTGGAAGTTGGTTGATTTCACCGGCGTTCTTTGGACTTACACTTGTGTTGTCGTTGCTTGAGTTATTGGTAGCGGCTTTGCAAGCGTACATTTTCACCATGCTAACAGCGCTTTACTTTGGTTCGGCGGTAGAAGAGCATGATCATCACTAAATATTGAGTATTAATTAAATTATATATACTATGGAAATCCCTGAAATTGTAGGTGCTGGTTTGATCGTAATTGGTGCTGGTTTAGGTATCGGTAGAATCGGTGGTTCAGCAATGGAAGCTATTGCTCGTCAGCCAGAAGCTACTGCTAAAATTCAAACTGCAATGCTTATTGCAGCTGCACTTATCGAAGGTATCGGCTTTGCCGCACTTTTCGCGAAGTAATTGAAGATTGAGGTAGAGTGTAACGGTTGGTTGCACTCTACTTTACACTCTCCATAGTATAGTTTGATTACACATTATTAAGACATGGATAAGTTAATTCACGATTTTTCATTCGGCCTTTTCATTTGGCAGTTGTTGGTTTTTGTTGCCCTAATCTTCTTGTTGAAGAAATATGCCTGGAAGCCAATTCTTGATGCGGTTAATGCGCGTGAAGAGTCTATTGAAGGAGCATTGAAAGCTGCTGAGAAAGCGCGCGAAGAAATGAAAGCGCTACAATCAGATAACGAAGCAATCTTGAAAGAAGCACGCGAAGAGCGTGAGCGTATTTTGAAAGAAGCTCGTGATATGAAAAACAAGATTGTTGCTGAGGCTAAAGAAGCTGCAAGTGCAGAAGCTGATAAAACAGTTGCTGCTGCAAAAGCTAGCATTGAAGCTGAAAAAGCTGCTGCCGTAGCAGAGCTAAAGAAACAAGCGGCGTCTTTGAGCATTGAGGTAGCTGAGAAAGTTTTAGGTCAGGAATTGAGCGATGCGAACAAGCAAGCTGAAATGATTGGCAAAATCATCGACGACGTTAAATTCAACTAATACTCAGAATGAATTACCCTCGAGTAGCTTCACGATACAGCAAGGCGCTATTGGATTTGGCGGTTGAGCAAAACATGATTGACCAAGCTCAAGCGGATGCCCAGTCTATGACGAAGGCCATCGCAGAATCCAAAGAGCTAGAACAGTTACTAAAAAGTCCTATTGTCAAGGCAGATAAGAAGCAGGCCATCTTGAAAGAGGTCTTTGCTGGTAAATTCTCGTCTTTGTTCGAAGGCTTCGTTATGCTGTTGACTAAAAACGGCCGTGAAGCACACCTTGCTTCAGTATGTGAGAAGTTCCAAAAGGATGTTCTTCACCACAAAGGCATCGTTGAAGCACACGTAGTGAGTGCTGTTGCTTTGAAAGATGCAGATAAAAAGAATCTAGTAGCAAAGCTTGGCGAGCAACTGGGTAAAGAAATCCTACTTACAGAAAGTGTAGACGCCTCAGTTATTGGTGGCCTAAAGCTACTCGTGGAAGGATACGAATTAGATAATACTATATCAGGTAAGCTACGTACGTTGCGCAATGCAATGTTGAGCTAACCCAACGAATTACAAGAAAACAAAGACCCTAAAAAAAGGATCATGGCAGATGTAAATCCAGCTGAAATTTCAGCAATTCTTAAGCAACAACTTTCCGGATTTGACGGAGGTGCGAGCCTACAGGAAGTAGGTACTGTATTGGAAGTGGGTGATGGTATCGCTCGCGCATACGGTTTGACAAACGCTCAATCAGGTGAGTTGGTTGAATTTGAAAACGGTCAGAAAGGTATCGTATTGAACCTTGAAGAAGATAACGTAGGTATCGTATTGCTTGCGCCATCAACCGACATCAAAGAAGGCTCAACAGTAAAACGCACCAACACTATCGCCTCTATCAATGTAGGTGAGGGAATGGTTGGACGTGTTGTTGATACATTAGGTAACCCTATTGATGGTAAGGGCGATATCGCTGGTGAAACTTACGAAATGCCACTAGAGCGCAAGGCGCCAGGGGTAATCTTCCGTCAGCCGGTAAACGAGCCTATGCAAACAGGTATTAAGTCTATCGATGCAATGATTCCTATCGGTCGTGGTCAGCGTGAGTTGATCATTGGTGACCGTCAGACAGGTAAGACGACTGTGGCTATCGATACCATCATCAACCAAAAAGAATTTTTTGAAGCAGGCCAGCCGGTATACTGTATCTACGTTGCTGTAGGTCAGAAAGGTTCTACGGTTGCAGGTATCGCTAAAACATTGGAAGACGCAGGTGCGATGCAGTACACGACCATCGTTGCGGCAAACGCTTCTGATCCAGCTCCGATGCAATTCTACGCTCCTTTTGCGGGTGCTGCTATTGGTGAGTACTTCCGTGATACAGGCCGTCCAGCATTGATCATCTATGATGACCTCAGTAAGCAGGCTGTTGCATACCGTGAGGTATCTCTACTACTTCGTCGCCCTCCAGGTCGTGAGGCTTACCCAGGGGACGTATTCTACCTGCACTCAAGATTGCTCGAGCGTGCCGCTAAGGTGATTGCTGATGATACCATCGCTGCTCAAATGAACGATCTTCCTGAGTCTTTGAAAGGAATGGTAAAAGGTGGCGGTTCTTTGACAGCACTTCCAATTATTGAAACACAAGCGGGTGATGTATCTGCCTACATCCCAACGAACGTGATTTCAATTACCGATGGACAGATCTTCTTGGAAGCAGATTTGTTCAACTCTGGGGTACGTCCTGCGATTAACGTGGGTATCTCTGTATCTCGTGTAGGGGGTTCTGCTCAGATCAAGCCAATGAAGAAGGTATCAGGTACATTGAAGCTTGACCAAGCACAGTACCGCGAGCTTGAAGCATTCGCTAAATTCGGTTCTGACCTTGATGCTGCTACTATGGCGGTAATTAACAAGGGTGAGCGTAACGTAGAGATCTTGAAGCAAGGTGTAAATCAGCCAATGTCTGTAGCACACCAAGTAGCAATCATCTATGTAGGGGTAAAAGGGAAATTAAACAAGGTTCCTACCAACCAAGTGAAGGCATTCGAAAGTGCATTGATCGAGTATATGGAAGCAAACAAGAAAGACGCATTGAACGCTATTGCAGCGGGCAAATGGTCTGATGCTGAAATTGACGCGATTGAAGCTTCAGTTGCTGAGGTTCTTCCTAATTACGAAGCATAATAGTAACTAAGGCTTAGGCCGGAAAACAACGTCTTATGGCGAACTTAAAAGAGCTTAGAAATAGAATTACTTCTGTCGGTAGCACGATGAAGATTACTTCTGCCATGAAAATGGTAAGTGCTGCGAAGCTTAAAAAGGCTCAAGACGCTATTGTTCAAATGAGACCGTATGCCTCTAAGTTGACTGAAATCCTACAAAAGGCTTCAGGCACATTGGATGCAAGCGAAAATGCTTACGGGCAGGTGCGCGAAGGCAACAAGGTTCGTTTGGTGATCATCACTTCGAACCGTGGTCTTTGTGGAGGGTTTAACTCTAGCATTGTGAAAAAGGCGAAGAGTTACATGGAGGCTAATCCAGCGGATTACACAATCTCTACAATAGGCAAGAAGGGCGGCGAAGCGTTTAAATATGATGCGCGTTTAAGCACACGCAATACGGAGCTTTGGGACGATATCAACTTTGAAGGTGCCAAAGAACAGGCTCAAGTATTAATGGACGGATTCTTGGCAGGTGAGTTTGACAAGGTGGTGATTCTGTACAACGCGTTCAAGAACGCTGCGGTACAAGAACCAACAGTGGAGCAATTCCTTCCTATTGCCATGGACGAATCAGAAGGTCCTGCGGATACGACAGAATACATCTACGAGCCAGGTAAGGCGGAGATCTTGAAAGACTTGATCCCAACGTCTTTGAAAACCCAGTTGTTTGCGGCACTGTTGGATGCCAATG
Source organism: Cryomorphaceae bacterium (assembly GCA_038124525.1). GTDB lineage: Bacteria > Bacteroidota > Bacteroidia > Flavobacteriales > Schleiferiaceae > UBA10364. The sequence continues at coordinate 7,418 of JAYPCB010000014.1, read as the reverse complement.
CCTCTGAGCACGGTGCGCGTATGACCGCCATGCATAAGGCAACCGACAACGCGAAGGCCTTGCAAGGTGATCTTAAGTTGGAATACAACAAGGCACGTCAGGCTGCCATCACCAACGAAATCCTCGAGATCGTAGGTGGTGCAGATGCCCTAGCAGGGTAATCAACGTTACTAAATCATTAAGAAAGGCCTCGGATTTTTCCGGGGCCTTCTCATTTTGTATCAATTTGTGTCATCGAGTAAAGTGTTGGTAAGAATGTGTAAACCATATTTCTCATCGCGGGTTAGAGATTGTACATTAGTGATGAACAAAACCATTTATTAACCAATGACGCAATCCAAACTATTGGAGAAGGAATTTATTAGCGTTGCCGAACTGATGCAATTATTCAGTGTTTCTCGCGCAACAGCACAGCGCTTACTAAAATCCGGAGAAATTCAAAGTGAAAAACTGGGAGGTAAAGTAATCATCCCTACTCAACCTATTAAGGAAAAATTCAGCCTGGATAAATAATCGCTGAATCTTAAAAGGTCATACCAAGAGTATGTTCTAACTTAGGAACATGACTTTTTTGACCCTTCGCGTCCGTACGTTTTTATTCATGCTTCTGATTATCCTGGTGGCCTTCGTGCTGACCGGGACGTTTAGTTTGTACCATTTCCGTGCGGAAAACAAGCAGTATCATTATGATCGTTTGGCTCGAAAGGAGAACGCTATGGTCAATCACCTCGACTATATCACCCAGGCCTATCAGGGGCAGGGCCTAACAGAGGCAGAATGGAGAGAACTGCTGGCTGAAAAAGTTTCTGAAGTCAGTTCTGTGCACCAGTTAGACATGGGGGTTTATTCCAAGGAGGGAAAGTTGCTTTCTGGCAGTTTGATGTACACCAACGACCCTAAGGTGTTTCCTGCGACGGTATATATAAATGATGCCGCTGCTCCAGGCGAAACGGTGCCCTTGAAAATTACAGAACGACCCCCGTATTTAATTGGCACTAGGGCTCTTTATAATGATGGAGGATCATTGGAATTTATAGTGCGTGTTCCTTACGAGGTCAGCGCTAGTGATATCCCTGATGAAGATTACAACTTCTTGAGAAGACTTGCCTTTATCTATGTCGCGCTATTCATTTTGGGCATTGTAATGGCCCTTTTCTTGTCCAATTATATCAGCAAGAACATGCGTGCCGTTAGTGAGCGTTTAAAAGAGTTCCGCTTAAACCAAAGCAACGAAAAGCTTGAATGGCGCTTTAAAGACGAAATAGGGGAGCTGATTTCTGAGTACAATATCATGGTGGAGAAGCTAGAGAAAACCGCTGTGGAATTAGCTCAAAGTGAACGGGAGAGCGCGTGGAAAGAAATGGCGCAGCAAGTCGCACACGAGATTAAAAATCCACTCACACCGATGAAACTCACCCTGCAGATGATGCAGCGCGAGAAGGATTTGGAGGAGCTACATAGCATGACGGCAAACCTTTTGGAAGAGATTGAAAGTTTGAGCCATATCGCGGAGGCCTTCTCGCGATTTGCACAAATGCCGGACCTCAGCCTCGATGCGGAAGATGTGAGTTACCTGACCAATAGGGCGGCCTCACTGTATTTAGACCAAGGCATTCATTTTGTTTCAACGGGACCGCTTCACGCCAGGGTGGATAAGGAACAATGGACTCGGGTCATACATAATTTGATTAAGAACGCCATTCAAAGCATTCCCGAAGGACGTGAACCGGACATCTTGATTACCGCCGCGAAGGCAAAAGACAAAGCCATGATTAGCGTGCAGGATAACGGTGGGGGCATTCCCGAGGAGATGCAGCATAAGGTCTTCGAGCCGAACTTTACTACCAAATCATCCGGGATGGGACTAGGGCTGGCCCTGGTCAAGAATTTGGTCAACAGCTTTGGCGGCGCCATTGGATTTGATACCTCAGAGAAAGGAACCACCTTCATCATCGTATTACCACTTTTGAACCCTAAACAGAAATAATATGGAGTGCATTACACTGACCAAAAACGAGGGCATTGCCCTCCTCACCATTAACAGACCGAACCAGCTCAATGCGTTGAATAAACAAACCCTTGGAGAAATCAGCGCGGCCTTTGAGGGCATGAGAGACGATGCGGAAACCAAGGTGGTGATTTTGACCGGGTCAGGCGAGAAAGCCTTCGTGGCCGGTGCCGATATCAAGGAGTTTGCTCATTTTAACGGGGCGGAAGGCGCGGAATTGGCCAAAGAAGGTCATATGACGGTCTTTAATCTCATCGAAGAGTTTCCAAAGCCAGTGATCGCAGCGGTGAACGGATTTGCTTTGGGCGGCGGTTTGGAATTAGCCATGTCAGCTCATGTCCGTATTGCCTCAGACAATGCCCGTATGGGCCTTCCAGAGACCTCTCTGGGCGTTATTCCGGGTTATGGCGGTACGCAACGCCTACCACAGCTTATCGGCAAAGGGAGGGCGCTAGAGATGATTTTTAGCGCGAAGATGATTGATGCCGCTACGGCGTTGGAATATGGCCTGGTGAATCGTGTGGTTCCTCAAGCGGAATTGCTTGGTGCGGCAGAAGAGATGGCGCGATCGTTCATGAAGAACAGTATTGTGGCGATGGGCTTCGCGATTGAAGCGGTGAACGCCGGTTTGCTCGAAGGTTCGGTGGGCTATGATGTCGAAGTACAAGCCTTTGGCGATTGTTTTGAGACCGTGGACTTCAAGGAGGGGACCACAGCCTTTATCGAAAAGCGTAAACCAAATTTCCCAGGCGCATAATGAACACCCATTGGCTGGAGGTTCCTCAACAACAACGCGTAGATGTCGTGGGCACGCTAACCGCCGAGACGAAAGAGCTCTGGTTGGGGTTGCACGGCTATGGCCAATTGGTCCAATTCTTCTCTCGCCATTTTCGAGACCTTGCCAATCTTAATAGGGCCTTTGTTTTTCCCCAAGGTCCGCACAAGTTTTACCTCGACGGCGTCCAAGGACGTGTCGGGGCCTCTTGGATGACAAAAGAGGATAGACTTGTGGATATACAGAATCAGTGGACCTACCTCGACCAGGTACTTCGTTGGGCAACGGCAGAAGCGCCAAATGCGCGTATACATTTTGTTGGATTCTCTCAAGGGGTGGCCACTGGCATGCGCTACCTCGGCCATGGAACGTACGCGCCGACTAGTTTTTTGGCGTGGGCCGGGTCGTGGCCTCCGGACTTGGATCCACGGAGTGTGGAGGTGCTAAAAGCCACACGTTTTAAAGGGTGGTTCGGTTCGGACGATGCCTTTATCGGAGTAGAAAAACAAGCACAGATCATTACACATTACCGCGAAGAATTTGGCTTGGAGATGGATTGGGACCGTTATGAAGGCGGCCATACCTTCGACAAGATTATCTTAGCGGAAGCCATCACACAATTGGAACAATAACTATGCACGAATCACACGCACTCATCAGTAACGACGCGACACTTTTTGGTATTCTAGCCGCCATGCTCGGGGTCATTTTCTATACCTCGCAAAGCGAAAAGCCGGCGTTTAAAAAATTCTATAGCGTTATTCCTGCGCTGCTGCTGTGTTACTTTTTGCCGTCTTTGTTGACCACATTTCAAATCATCGACCCTAGCGAGAGTCGCCTGTATTTCATGGCGAGCCGATACTTGCTGCCGGCCGCCCTTATCCTACTTACCTTGAGTATTGATTTTAATGAGGTGGTGAAATTAGGACCCAAGGCGTTGATTATGTTCTTTACCGGGACCGTTGGGGTCATCATTGGTGGACCGCTGAGCATCTTATTTTTTAGTGTTGTCGCACCCGATGTTGTGGGTGCGAACCCTGAGCAGATTTGGCGGGGGATGACGACTGTGGCGGGATCTTGGATTGGCGGTGGCGCGAATCAGGCCGCGATGAAGGAGGTCTTCGAAGTGAGTGAGGATATTTTCAGCGCCATGGTGACGGTGGACGTGCTGGTGGCCGAGCTATGGATGGCGTTTTTGTTGATCGGGGTGGCCAAACACAAGAATATTGACCGGGCGTTTAAAGCAGATGCCACGGCCGTGGATTCCTTGCAGAATAAGATGGAGGCCTACACCGCGAGTATTGCAAAGGTGACCTCATTTAACGATTTGATTTTCATTTTGGCCTTGGCCTTTGGCGCAACGGGATTGGCGCATTGGATGAGCGATGGTATTGCGCCTTATATCGCCGAGAATTATCCGGTATTGTCCAAGTTTAGTTTGACCTCGGGATTCTTTTGGTTGGTCGTAATTGCGACGACTATTGGTATTGCACTCAGTTTCACAAAAGCTCGAAACCTTGAAGGGGCAGGGGCCTCGAAGGTGGGGAGTGTTTTCATTTACATCTTGGTGGCGACCATAGGAATGAGCATGAACGTGATGGAGATTTTCCATAATCCTGGGCTCTTTGGCGTGGGGCTGGTGTGGATGATCATTCACGTAGGACTGATGTTCTTGGTGGCGAAAATTATACGAGCGCCGTATTTCTTCTTGGCAGTGGGCTCGAAAGCGAATATTGGGGGCGCCGCGAGTGCGCCCGTGGTGGCGGCAGCGTTCCATCCGGCGCTCGCACCAGTAGGCGTACTATTGGCCGTATTAGGGTATGCCTTGGGAACGTACGGCGCGTACATCTGTGGTTTGCTGATGCAGGCCTCGGCAGGAGTATATTAGGATAGAAAGAGAGATGAAGCTAGAGTTGCCTAAGGAGAAAGTCTTTCCCATGCCGTTTAGGTTTTGGGTCATTGTGGCGGTAGCCTTGGTGATTTTGGTGGTGAACGGGTGGCATCCGGCATTATTGGTTTTTGCCATATTTGGTTTTTGGGGCATAACGGCTAGTCGTGGGACGGTGTTGCGCAGTAAGGACCAGAAGATGTTCCGGTATTACTCGGTCTACGGAATCCCCATGGGGAGTTGGGAGGACATTCAGCCAAATGCTGCGGTGGTGGCGTTGGACGAACAACAATCGGTCCGTCAAACCAGCTATGGTGGAACGATGCGGTATCAGGAAAGCCAGGAGTGTGTGCTGTATTTGGTCAACGGGACCCACAGGGAAAAAGTAAAAATTGCGAAGGTGAGTTCGAGGGCAGAATTGGATCCTCATCTCCCTATTTTAGAAAAAGAGTTCAACTTAAAACTGGTCAAGTTTTCACCTGCTGTTTCGGCGAAAACCAGTGCCAGAAGACGAAATAGACGATGAAGAAGTTAGTAATGGCCGCCTTGTTGGTGGCGGGATTTGGTGCGCAGGCGCAGGTGGACGCGGACAAAGCGGCGTTGATTAAATCTATTTACACGGAGGCACTCGGTACTCAACAAGGGTATGAGTGGCTGCAGTACATGTGTGAGGAAATAGGCCCGCGACCCAGCGGCTCAGAAGCGGCCAATGAGGCAGCGCGTTGGGCAATGCGAGAGATGTTACATGCCGGTGCAGATACGGCATGGCTTCAAGAGGTAGAGGTGCCGAAATGGTACAGAGGTGACGAATGGTCCAAGGCCTATGCAGGTGGAGAGCCAATAGAATTGCCGACTACGGCACTGGGTGGATCGGTGCCTACCCCTAAAGAAGGCGTGCGCGCTGAGGTAGTTGAGGTTGGATCCTTTGAGGAATTAGAAGCTTTAGGGCGCGAGGGAGTGGAAGGTAAGATTGTCTTTTACAACACTTACATGGACCACAGCCTTATCAGTACGTTTAACGCCTATGGCGGTGCAGTGAAGTACCGCTGGGCAGGTGCCATGGAGGCAGGAAAATATGGTGCGGTAGCTACGGTTCTTCGTTCGGTTACACTGTTACGCGATGATTTGCCGCATACAGGTGCAATGAGCTATGGAGATAGCGAGGTGAAGATTCCGTCGGCAGCTATTTCTTGGCAGGCAGCAGATATGTTGGACTACCTTTTAGGTAAGGGCCAAAAGGTAGAGTTAGAGCTGTTCTTGGATTGTGGCGTTCAGGGTAGGGCGACGAATTATAATGTCATTGCAGATTTTAAAGGTACGGACAAGGCAGACGAGATTATGTTGGTGGGCGGTCACATTGACTCTTGGGATTTGGGCCAAGGGGCGCAGGACGATGGCGCGGGATGTGCGCATGCCATGCAGGTGCCGAACCTGTTGAAGCAGGTTGGCTACGAACATCACAGAACCATTCGTGTGGTGCTGTGGGCGAACGAAGAGTTTGGTTTGGACGGCGCGAAGGAATATGCGAATTGGGCCCGAATGAATAACGTGCACCATTGGGTGGCGCTGGAAAGCGACGGTGGGGCCGGTGTGCCTCGCGGTTTTGGCGTGGGCGCGGAGGATGATCGCGTGGCACAGGTTCAGGCCATGAAGCCGTATTTCGTGCCTTACGGTTTACATGAATTTGCCAAAGGGGGCGGAGGGGCCGATTTATCCCCGCTGCGCGGCCACGATGATTTCTTCGTAGGATTCCGTCCGGACAGCCAGCGTTATTTTGATTTTCATCACAGCGCACGCGACAGAATTGATGCCATACACCCCCGCAGTTTAGAGATGGGATCGGCCAGTATTGCAGCCCTGTTCTACCTTCTAGACCAGCTTTAGTGTAAAAAGTACACTTATATAGTTTTTTGGCTATTTTTATAGGAGTTAACTCACTCCCATAATGACTCAAAAATTGGATCGCACCTCGGCCCTCATGGCTGAAGCATGGCGCGTCTTGGATGGCTGTGCCAAACCCTATGGTTTTGTTGCTACTGCTCAGGACAAGGATAATTACGCCCGTTTGTGGTCTAGAGATAGCGCGATTGCCGCATTGGCAGTGTTAGCGCACGAACACAAGGAGTTGTATCCAACGGTGGAGCAAAGCATCAGCCATTTGCTCGACGCTGTGGGGGTGCACGGAGTGTTCCCTTCCAACGTAAGTTTTTCGGATCAAAACGCCATTGCCGCGGTGAGTTATGGCGGTCCTGTGGGCCGCACCGATAGTCCATTTTGGTGGGCCATTGCCGCATTGAGTTACCTGGAAGCGGTGGAGAATCCTGCCTTAAAGGCTCGAGTACAAGATCACATCGAAGTAATTGAGTACCGCGCGCATGCCTGGGAGTTCAACAACAAGGATTTGATGTATTCGCCGGCCTCGAGTAATTGGGCCGATGAATATCCTGTCGAGGGCTATGTGCTGCTGAACAATGTGCTGCGCTATTGGATGCTCCAAAAGGCGGGCCGAATGTTCAATCACAACGGCTACCGCAAGAAAGCGGTCACGGTGCTGCTCGCCATAAAATCTCATTTCTTTGGGGAGCCGGCTGAGGCCACGAGTTTGTTTACCAAGAGTCAGCAGGGCCAATTAGCCTTGCTCCACGAAGGCGACCGCATCTTAATGAGTTTTACGCCGGGCGCATTGAACAACCACATTGATGCCTTAGGATTGAGCATTTCTTTCCTGGTGGGAGCTGCCTCAAAGA
>JAYPCB010000013.1:24704-26409 GCA_038124525.1 Cryomorphaceae bacterium | reverse complement strand
TTCATTGCGAAAGGGTTGAATGGATCACCTCTAGGTACGCGTAAGGATAGCGCTGTAGTTGAGATGTGTGAGCGTTTTGCAAAAATGGGATACGTAAGTATTGCCGCTTCTTACCGTCTTGGTTGGTTGGCGAACAGTACGAACCTAGATGTTCGTCGTGGTTCGAACTTGCTCGCGGTGTACTATTCTATCCAAGATGCAAAAGCGTTGGTGCGTTACTTGAACTTGACACAAATCGGTGCAGGTAACCCATATGGAATTAATGCGAGCAATACCATTATGGTAGGTCAAGGCTCTGGTGGTTATATCACCTTTGCGTATGCGACCATTGACAAGTATTCGGAAGTAGCCGGTCCTGCTAAATTTAAGTACCAGGATTCTACAGGAATCTTCGGTCAGCCAGTATTGCCAGGCGATCCATATGTTGATACGAGTATGGTAGGTGATATCGATGGATACGGTGCAGCCATTACAGTAACGGGCCAAAACGCCTTTGGTGTACCAACTATGGATTACAGCTCTCCTGGCCGTAATTATGTGAACCACGCAGGGATGTCGGATGATGTGCTGATGGTGATCAACATGGGAGGTGCCTTAGGTGATGGAGCTTGGTTGGAGCAAGGTGATGTGCCAATGTTGAGCATTCATAGTAAGTACGATTTCTTTGCGCCTTATGATACAGGGATGGTTTATGTGCCAATTGGCCAACAATTCTTCCCGGTAGTAAGCGTTACAGGTTCTTACGGAGCTATCAAAGCAGCCAATGCCTACGGAAATAACGACGTGTTCTTGAATGAGAATTACACCGATGCCGTTTGGGTGGATCAACAAGCAACCAACCCAACAGGTGAGGAGTGCTTGTACACGATCGAAATTGCACCAGCCAATGCTATGACACCATGGATTGTACATACAGCGCCATGGAACTGGTACGACCCTAACGATCCATATGCCAACCAGAATCCAGCGAATCCAAATGTGGAAGCAACTTCACAGGCTTGGATCGATACTGTGATGTCTTTCATCGTTCCACGTATGGCTACTGTACTTCAAGCTGAAGGTGTACCTGCAGGTATTGGAGAAGTCCAACTTTCAGTTGATGTATACCCGAACCCATCAAATGGTGTAATCACATTGAAGTCCAACGGAATGGTTTTAGACCGTGTGCAGATTTTGGACATTACGGGACGATTGGTACATGCGGAAGAAATCAATGCCATGAGCAAGACTCTTCAGGCTGAACACCTAAGCTCCGGTATGTATTTATTGAAGATTAGTTCGAATGGACAAGAAATGACCAAACGAATTTCGATCAGATAACTCTATCGATTCATATTTTGAGCCCCGCACGTTAGTGTGGGGCTTTTTCTTGCTCTAAGTTTGCCTCAAATCCTCTACTAATGGTCAATTACAACGGTTCCTTAGTCGCTCTAAATACTATACCTATTTCTCAAGTCAAGCGTGCTCTTAGCTACGGCGATGGGTTGTTTGAAACTATGAGAATGCGTGAAGGGAAAGTGCTTTTTATCGAAGACCATTACTTCCGTCTCATGGCATCAATGAGGATTTTGAGAATGACCATTCCTATGGAATTTACACCAGAGTTTTTGGTGGCGGAATGTGAAAAACTAGCACAACACTTTGGTTACATCAACGCTAGGCTACGATTCCAAGTGGTTAGAAATGGTATGGGTAAGTATACTCC
>JAYPCB010000013.1:0-24694 GCA_038124525.1 Cryomorphaceae bacterium | reverse complement strand
GTGTTCACTGGTGGGTCGAAATAGAACCACTTCACGAGGCTGATTACACGTTGCGTGATGATTTAACGGTGGACCTGTTTAAGGATCACCCTCTTCAAGCAGGATTGTTGACTACTGTTAAATCAACGAATGCCCTGCCTTACATTCTAAGCGGAATCTTTGCCTCAGAGAATAATCTTGATGCTGTACTGTTGATCAATGATCAAAAGATGGTGGTGGAGGCAAATTATGGTAATCTCTTTCTTCTGCAAGGGTCGAAGCTTATTACGCCACCTTTAGAAGATGGCGCATTACGAGGAGTTTTCAGAAAGAACATGTTGGTTTGGGCTAAGGAATTGGGCCTTGAAATTGAGGAGAAGAGCATTTCGCCCTTTGATTTACAAAAGGCGGACGAACTCTGGATTACGAATACGATTAAGGGTATTCAAGCGATTAAAACCTATCGTAAAAAGACATTCTCAAGCAATAAGGCTGCGGAAGCGGTAGCCTTGATTAATAGAAAACTAGAGGTGCTCAGTAAGCTTTAATTCATCCAAGGATCTTCTGGAGCATTAGCCCAGATGCGGTATTCTCCTCCAAGAGTGTGCATGTAGACACGCCATGCATCCTTAGATAATGTTAATATGTCTGTTTCGAAGGGTGGGTGAAGGACCACCCAGGTACCATCCGATATCTCATCCTCTAATTGGCCTGGAGACCAACCACTATACCCTAAAAATGCTTTAAAGGGTGTTTTTTGATCCTCTTGTATGAGCTTTTGGAACACCTCGAAATCACCTCCTAAAAACAGGCCATTGCCTACAGGGGCACAGTTGGGTATACGCTCTTCTTCATGCAGGTAGAATAGGGCATCTTGTTCCACAGGTCCACCAAACATTAGTGCATTATCACGTTCGAAATCATCTATCAAATCTTTCACCAAAAGATTACTCTCTTTATTTAGTGTAAACCCGAGGGTGCCTTCATTGTTATGTTCAGTAAGGTACACGACACTTTGTTCAAAAAAGCCGTCGCCGATGAGTGGTTTAGAAATGAGAAGTGTTCCTTTAGCAGGCTGATTGTTCCAATGCATTACACTAATTTAGACATATGGATTTACACAACATAAGAGAAAGCTACAAGTTTGATTCATTATTAGAATCCAATTTAGAAAGCAATCCCTTTGATCAATTTCAGCATTGGTATAAGAGTTATGCGGAGCTGCGCATCAAAGATTCTAATGCCATGGCCATTGCTACAGTAGATTCTGAAGGGTTTCCAAGCAATAGAATTGTACTACTAAAGGCAGTGGAAAGTGGTGAATTCATTTTTTTTACGAATTACGGCAGCGCCAAAGGTCATGACTTGTTGAATAATCCCAAGGTTAGTGCACTATTTTTTTGGAGAGAACAAGAACGTCAAGTACGTGTTCAAGGCAAGGTGGTTAGAATTTCTACAGAGAAAAGTAAGGCTTATTTCGCAACTCGTCCTTACTTGAGTCAGATAGGCGCAGCTGCTTCAGAACAAAGTCAACCCATTGTCAATAGAGCAGCACTAGAGTATAAATTCTCTGAGTTCCAAAAACAATATCCGGAAGGAAGCACGGTACCTATGCCAGAGAATTGGGGCGGATTTGCCATTCAACCCATATCGTTTGAATTTTGGCAGGGTAGAGAGGGGCGTTTGCACGATCGAATAGTGTATACACTGGAAGGATCCGAGTGGGGTACTACTAGGTTACAACCTTAAAATATGGACATAAAAAAAAGCCCTCCGAGAAGGGCTTCTTTGTATCCCATAAGTTTAGGCTATTATAGCTTACCGTTTAGGTCAGCACCAGCTTTAAACTTAGCTACTTTCTTAGCAGCGATTCTGATAACTGCACCAGTTTGTGGGTTACGACCGTCACGAGCTGCGCGCTCAGAAACAGAGAAAGAACCAAAACCTACTAGAGATACACGGCCACCACCTGCTAGGGTAGAACCTACGTTACCAGTGAAAGAATCCAAAGCTGCTTTAGCTTGTGCTTTAGAGATGCCAGCATCTGCTGCCATTGCGTCGATCAATTGTGCTTTGTTCATTGCAATTAAATTTTAATTAATACTTTTTTAAACGAATGCTTATCAAATATAGACGAAAATTACTTCCATGCAAGTGTTTTCGGGCCTTCAGGTAAAAAAAGTTAATAACTATGGGTAGTTATTCACAAAAAGGGGTGTTTTTACCCTTTTAAATCGACTCTTTCAGTAAGATTTCGGTGCTACTCAACCCGTTAATGTAGTCTGAGCTTGACATGGCGCGTTTCCCAGCAGGTTTTAACTGAGTGATTTGAATGCTTCCAAGGGGATAATCGAGAAATAATTGTTTTTCACGTACCCTTAATAATGGGTAAACAGATCGTTTTTGTTCGTCACACAAGGCCGCATCTAGGAACTTAAAATCTCCATAATATGCCGCTGGGAAGGGACACAGCCCTTTTATAAGCTGAACAAGCAAAGAAGGGGCGAGCGTGAAATCTAAGCGAGTATTGTCCTTCGTTAGTTTTGGAGCATGCGTAGCTTCCTCATTATTTTGTGCTTGCGAGGTTAATGATCCCGCTGCAAGCCCCTTGACGGTATCCACGACTAGTTGTGCGCCTATCGGTAATAATGCATCATGTAATTCACCGGTATTCCATTGCGGTTCTATTGTAAGTCTTTCCTGCAGCAGGATATTCCCGGTATCAATTTGCTCGTCGATAAGGAAGGTGGTGAGTCCCGTTTCTTTCAACCCATTGATTACCGCCCAATGAATAGGGGCAGCACCTCTGAGTTGCGGGAGCAAAGATCCGTGTAAATTAAAGGTGCCTAACCTCGGTTTTTCCCAGACCTGTTTAGGTAACATTCTAAAGGCCACAACAACATATAGGTCTGCCTGAAGTGCGTCCAATTGTTTGAGGAAACCTTCATCTTTTAGCGAGGTTGGCTGTAATACTGGAATGTCTAAGGTCACGGCTACTTTCTTTACAGCACTTGGGCTAAGTTTTCTTCCGCGTCCAGAAGGCTTATCTGCCACCGTAACAACGGCCTTAACATTATATCCGGCACTTACTAATGCTTGGAGAGGAGGTACAGCAAATTCAGGTGTACCCATGTATACTATGCTAATGTTGTCGTAAGGCATCAGGTGGACAATTTAAATCGAACCAAATATCGTCAAAACTTAGGCCGTCTTTGAGCATGGCTTGAACTGTTTCCCCATCGGGGTAGTGATTAAGCGTACAATTGCTGCAGATACCACAAGACTCTCCTGGTGCTTGACCAAAGTAACGTTCTACATCTTTGGCTAAGCATTCCTCAGAAGCCAAGAAGTTGAGAATAGCTTGGGACCGCTCTTTTTTACTAATGATCCAAGATTCTACGAAGGATTTTGACAATTTGAAATAACGTTTGTCTATGCGGTTTTCTAAAAAGAGTAGGGCACATTGGTTTTGTTCCGGCTTGTATTGAAGCAATCCTTTCTGATGCATACGTTGTAGCCACTGGTCAAGGTCCTTCACGGTTTTGTGTAGCATTGGGGCTACAGCATCTAATTGAATTCTTGAAGAGTGTTGTGCCGCGTGGCTATAGACACGAAACAATTGTATCAAGCACTGATGATCTTCCTCGGGCAATCCAGACCAATGTTCTGGACTGGTTAGGAAAAGTATTTCTGGGTAGAGTTGATTACTCTCAATAAACTGCCAAACCCCTCGTTGTTGAAGCAACTTGATGTAGGTCAATAACTGTGGGATTTGGGTTTGAAGCTTAGCGGCCAGATCCACCAACGAGAAGTTTTCTTGGTGATTTTGACCTGCGCCCACGGCAATTTGAAAATGACTACAAATCTTGTGATAAATGGCTTCTACCTCTTCGGCTTTAGGAAGGTCTGTGATTCCCTTTGAAATGCGGGCGAAATCTTGCTGATTGTAGAGTAGGTACGATTGAGATAATTGGCCCCCGCGACCTCCACGGCCAACCTCTTGGTAGTAGCCCTCTATTGTGTCCGGTGCATCCCAATGAATGACCCACATTACATCTGCTTTATCGATACCCATTCCAAATGCCGTGGTGCTGACCATGATAGGGACTTTATTGTCGAGCCAACGTGCTTGGCGCTCGTTCTTCTCCTTTAAATCTAACCCAGCGTGAAAGAACGTGGAATGCAGACCGTTCTCATTAATGAAATGACTAATGGACTCACAACTGGATCGGGTCTTCGCATAAATGATTCCTGTACCGGTCAAGCGCCCCAATAATCGTAATAGCTGCTTGTCTTTATTAGGTGTAAGGCGTTTTTCAAGCTGTAAGTTGCCTCGGCGCACACTGCCTTCATACCTAATGGCATCAGGGATTTGCAACTGTTCGGCTAAATCCTTTTTAACCCGATCTGTCGCAGATGCGGTTAATGCCAAGACCGGAATGTTTTGGAATCGTTCTCTGAGTAGGTGAACATTTAGGTATGAAGGACGAAAATCAAACCCCCATTGCGAGATACAGTGGGCTTCGTCAATGGCAATCAAACTCACCTCCGCATTTTGTAGATATTCTAAAAATAAGGTGTTGGAAAGCCTTTCCGGTGCTAGAAAGACAAATTTGTATCCACCGTATTTGATATTTCGAAAGGCTTCGTCTAACTGCCTTGGGGAATAGGAGCCTGTGAATTGGTACGCTTTGATGTTTCTCTTGGTGAGACCGTGTAATTGGTCCTGCATCAAAGCCAATAAGGGACTGATGACAATAGTAATGCCGTCCAACACCAATCCAGGGACTTGATAGCAAATGGATTTCCCGCCTCCAGTGGGGAGTAATCCAATGGTGTGTTTACCCGAGAGAACAGAAGAGATAATGTCCCCCTGTAATCCTCGAAAATCAGGATAACCCCAGTATTTTTTTAGTATTTCTTTTGCCTGTTGAAGGATCATAAACGTGCCAAAATAAAGGCAACGCGTTCTTCTACCGAGGCTGGAGGTACTTCAATACACTCATATCCTAATGCTGCATAAGCCACCTGTAAGTAATCTTCCACTTCATAGCACTCCTCAAGCGTTTCCATGCGCTGCTTATCAAGACTGTGAATCTCCGGCCATACTGGTAAGAAAAAGACTTTTTCAAATCTCATTTCCTGCAAGTCTGCCTTCCAATCCTCAGAAAGTTCTGCGTTTCCTTTATTAAGGTACGCGTAGGCATCCACATTGGTGCGGTCGTAAAAATTAATTTTTTCTAACAATGCATTGTGGTACTGCTCATTGCGTAGGTCCCAAACAAGTTGAGTGAAGCCCAAAAGGTCTTTCCAAGGCACTAAATCCGACTCTTCGTCCAATGAATTTTGAATGATTTCGCGGGCTTGTTCGTGGAAAACGGGATAGCCATGTTGCTCTAATGCAAGACTTAACGTAGTTTTTCCTGTGGCAGGAGACCCCGTAATGGCAATTCTCGTCGTTTTCAATGGGTATGAGATATCTTCGTAGAACTTCAAATGTACTTCTAATGGTCCGATTTTATCATGCTATTGCGCTACTACTTTTTCTGAGCTTATCCACATTTGCTCAGCCAAAGTCGGCTATAAACGCCTTTCAAAATGCCAAGGAGTCATTCCGCAATGGCGAGAATGAAAAAGGTTGGCAGTACTTGGAAAAGAGCATGAAGAAGGGCAAAGGCACCTATTACCAGGCATTTATATTTGCAGGTGACCAAAGCTTTCGCGAGGGCAGATATGAATTGGCCCTAGAATATTATGACGAAAGCCTTGCCATTGATGCCATTTCTACGACGTATTTGAAGAAGAGTCTGGCCAACAAATATTTATATCGTTGGGAGGAGAGCATTGCACAATGGGAGAACTATTTAGCGATAGCGAGGTTGTCGAAGGAGCGTCGAGCAGAGGCGGAATTGGAATTAGAAAACCTTCGCTTTGCCAAAGAGGAATATGAAAAATATGTAGTATCGGATTTTGATTACAACATCCAGAAGCTGAGTTTTTCTACCGAACAATTAGAATATTTCCCCACCATAACTGGGGGAAATGAGCATCTCATCTATACCCACAGGTTCATTTTGGGGAGCAAACCAACCGATGAAAACCTCTTTGAAGCAGCCCTTGATGGCATCTCAAAGTTCGGTGTGCCGCTTGCAGGTAAACTGAATTCTCGTCTGAATGAGGGTGCTGCTTGTATTAGCCCAGATGGCCAATTCATGGTGCTCACAGTTTGTGATCGCCCGGACGGTGCAGGAAGTTGCGATCTGTATTACAGCCATTGGAATCCAAACTACGGATGGGAAACTCCAAAACCGCTTCCTGGTGCTATTAATACAGGTCGGTGGGAGAGTCAACCAAGTTTGGGCCCAGATGGACGCACCATCTACTTTGTTCGGGCTAGTAATAGCATGGAGACGGATCGGGATATTTTTGTGTCCACTAAGGATGATGAAGGGAATTGGACCAAAGGACAAAAGCTTCCTTCTAATATCAATGGCAGTGATAGGGAGAGTTGTCCCTTTATGCACTTTGACGGGAAGACTTTGTATTTTCTATCTGAGCTCAGTCCTTCTTTGGGTGCATCGGATTTCTTTATGTCTACCCGCATCAATGATTCAACTTGGTCAGACCCTATAAACCTAGGATTTCCGTTCAATAGTTTCGGGGAGGAGTTTTCGCTGGTGATTGATAAAAGTGGCCAGTTTGGATACCTCGCTTCGGATCGAGGCGAAGCTATTGTGCCCAGTTATGATGGGCTCAGCTCGTTAGATCTCTATAGGTTTGATTTGCCAAAGCATCTTCAGCCGGAGATCAGAGACAACTACGATCTTGTGGTAGTAGATAGCTTAACACAGCGTCCAATAGGTGATGCTTTTGTGCAGCTCTTTAATCTTGATGGGGTCCAATTCTTTTCTGGCACCAGCGCTAAAAATACCGGTATGGTTCGTTTAATGACCGATGGTGGCGAAGTGCGATTATCGGTGTATCACAAAGGATACTTGCCGTATTCAGGTGTTATTTCTCAGCTGGACTACATCGCCAGACCATTGCATGGGAGCAAGGTGGCCACCATCAAGCTCATTCCAATTGCTTCAGGTAAGGTTTTCGCGTTACGAAACATTTTGTTCGAATTGGACCAAAGTACCTTATTGCCTGAAAGTGAAAAGGAACTTTCGGCACTCTTACGAATGCTTGAAGACAATAGGGAACTGGAAGCCACCATCATTGGACACACGGACAACCAAGGAGGACGGGCCTACAATCAAAGACTAAGCGAGGCT
Organism: Cryomorphaceae bacterium; assembly: GCA_038124525.1. GTDB lineage: Bacteria > Bacteroidota > Bacteroidia > Flavobacteriales > Schleiferiaceae > UBA10364. The sequence goes on along the minus strand of JAYPCB010000013.1, from coordinate 17,438 downwards.
AGAGCGGGGGCAGTTCGGAGTTGGTTGGTACAGCACGGTATTGATTCAAATAGACTCATCTCGGAAGGTCGAGGAATGGATAAGCCTGTTGCTTCAAACGACACAGAAGCGGGAAGAGCCTTGAACAGACGTACCGAGGTTCTCTTGCGTTAACCTTCGTATTTATTTTTCCACATGGCCTTTTGTTGGGCGCTGATCTGTTGCTCTTTGGCGTTTGATGCCGGAGACCACAACACACTTCCTTGAACCTCTTTGGGCAAGTATTCTTGAGGTACAAAGCCTCCTGGATGATCGTGTGGATACAAATACCCTTTACCATGGCCTAAGTCCTTGGCTAACGCACTCGAGGCATTCTTAAGGTGATCCGGGACTTCGAGATTTCCCGTTTGTTGAACCAATTTTTGTGCTTTGCCAATGGCCGTGTAGGCACTGTTGGATTTCGGTGAAGTGGCCAAATAGATGTTACACTGGCTTAAGATAATTCTACTCTCTGGCCAACCTACGCGCTCGACAGCACTAAAAGTTTCATTGGCGAGCATCAAGGCGTTTGGATTGGCCAGGCCAATGTCTTCCGCGGCTGAAATGATTAACCTACGCGCAATAAATTTCACATCTTCTCCACCTTCAATCATTCGTGCGAGGTAATACACCGCTGCCTGTGGATCAGAACCTCTAATGGATTTAATGAATGCTGAAATGACATTGTAATGCTCATCACCGCCTTTGTCGTAGCGAATCTGGGCATTGCTCAAGACATTTTGAGCAAATTCCTCATCAATAGGAACACCACGTTGTCCTTGCTGAAAACAAAGCTCTACAAGGTTATATAGCTTCCTAGCGTCTCCCATACTTTGACGAATCAAGAAGTCGTGCGCGGTAATCTTGAGGTCTTTTTGGGTGGCGTATTCCGTCGCATTCGCCAGATCTATCATCTTGGTCAGATCTTCCTTAGAATGCGAATTCAAGACATACACCTGCATCCTAGAGAGAAGGGCTGCGTTGATTTCAAAGGAAGGATTTTCCGTAGTGGCACCGATGAGCGTAATCCACCCTCGTTCAACGGCATGGAGTAGGCTATCTTGTTGACCTTTGTTGAAGCGATGGATCTCATCAATGAAGAGGATGGGGCGCTTGCTGTCAAAAAGGCTCTTCTTCTCAGCAGTTGCAAGTACTTCACGTACATCTTTGACACCAGCACTCACCGCACTTAGTTGATACAAAGGTGCTTCTAGCTCCTTTGCAAGAAGCAACGCAAGCGTAGTTTTTCCCACTCCTGGCGGCCCCCAAAGAACGATTGAGGGCAATCTTCCGATGTCCAAGCTTCGGCGCAATGCGCCATTTTGACCTATAAGATGCTCTTGGCCCAAATATTGGTCCAAATTCTGTGGTCGAAGCTGTTCTGCAAGCGGTTTCATTCCTCGAAAGTAACTATCTTTTCGCTATGTCCCATTGGAGAAAATATGGAATTCACAAAGGCTTGTTTCTGTGGCCAAGTCTTTGGCTTGTTCTGGCCTGGTCAATCTTTCTGTTGGAGGAAGGTGCCGGTTTACCGCTTAGAAAATTAGGTATCGTTCCGGGTGATGTTCATTCTTGGTACGGACCCATTACCTTTCCATGGTTACACAGTGATGTGAACCATATTGTGAGTAATACCATCAGCCTATTTTTTGTTGGGGCATTGATTCGCTACAGTTTTCCAAAGATTTTTGATCTAGTTTGGTTCATCAGCCTCATAGCGCCAGGGATTTTACTTTGGTTTATTGGTAGACCAGATGTACACATTGGGGCGAGCGCGTGGTTGTACGCTATGGTAGCATTTGTGTTCTTTAGTGGGGTTCTGCGGCTGCATGTTAAATTATTGGCTCAGAGCCTGTTAATGGTGTTTTTGTACGGGAGTTTTGTATGGGGTGTGTTGCCTCATGACCCGACCATTAGCTATGAAGGTCACTTGAGTGGTGCCATCGTTGGTGTGGTGCTCGCATGGTACTTCCGAAAATTAGAACCGATAGAGTCCTTGCGAAATGAAGAACGCGTAGAAGATGAGGAAGTACTGTGGGACGATTGGAAGCATCCCTTTGAAAGAGAGCTAGTCCATGAAAAAATCAGCCCAACAAGTGGTACACCGTCGCCACGGCCACAAGGCCCGCAGTTTCGGTACGAAGACGGCTCGAGCCCAGATGAATTGGCTTAGCGCCTGCGGATATAGCCGCTTGCACTTCAGAAGGTGAGAAATCCCCCTCAGGCCCTATCATGATGCATATGCGCTTGGATGAATCCAGCACTTCATGAATGCCTTTCTTGGTTTCATCGTTTTCACAATGTGCGATCATTAGTTGTTCCTGCTTTTCAGCTAGAAAGTCTTGAAAGGTCATGGCTTCGTCTATGTGCACTATTGCGCCTTTAAGGCTTTGCTTCGTGGCACTTAATGCGATTTTACGAAGTCGCTCCGTTTTGATCGTACGACGTTCACTATGCTCGCAAATGATAGGGATGATTCGACTGATTCCCATCTCCACAGCTTTCTCTACAAAGGCCTCAATCCGGTCCATGCTCTTGGTAGGAGCAATGGCCATGGTCAAATGATAAGGGACCTTGCCAAATTCATGTTCTACTTTAGCAAACGCGCCGTAAACCTTTGATTTTGAAACAAAAGATATTTGACCCTGATAGAGTGACCCATCGCCTGTGATGAAGTGTATATGGTCTCCGACAGATTTTCGAAGGACCTTCACGCAATGCTGTACTTCGCCAGCATCCAAGTGAAATTCTGTTCCTTCGATATGTCCGTAAAAGAGTTGCATTATACGCCTACTTTATCTTTAGTTTTGGTTAATGGACGATCGATCTGGGTCTCGACAAAGGCGATGATTTTATCGGCAACGTCAATGCCTGTCACATGTTCTACACCCTCAATGCCCGGAGAACTATTTACTTCCAGTACTAGAGGACCTCTATCAGATCTGAGCATATCAACACCCGCGACATTTAACCCGAGTGCTTTAGTGGCTGCAATGGCTGTTTTTTTCTCAATGGCCGAAAGCTTGATTTTTACACCCATGCCGCCGCGGTGAAGGTTTGAACGGAACTCACCCTCTTGGCCTTGACGCTTGTAGGCTGCTACTACTTTTCCGCCCACCACCAAGGCCCGAATGTCTGAGCCACCGGCTTCTTTGATGAACTCTTGCACCAGAATATTGGCATTGAGTCCGTAAAACGCCTCAATAACACTTTTGGCGGCTGTTTTGGTCTCTGCAAGCACCACACCTAGACCTTGGGTACCCTCAAGTAGCTTTACAATCAATGGGGGACCTCCTACGGTTTTGATAAGGTTCTGGACATCACGGGGTTGTTTGGCAAATACTGTTTTAGGAATACCAATACCGTGTTTAGCCAATACTTGAGTAGCTCTAAGTTTATCTCTAGAACGTACTAATGCCAATGAACTCAGCGTGGTATACACATGCTTCACCTCAAACTGACGGATAATGCTTGAACCGTAGAACGTTACAGAAGCTCCAATTCTAGGTATGATTGCATCAAACCCCTCTAGTTCATGATCCCCTAGATACACTGAGTTTGCATCAGTTTCCATGGCTACATAACAATGGTTGTGGTTGATCACTTCGACATTGTGTCCACGCTTTTCAGCAGCTTCCTTCAATCTATTGGTAGAGTAGAGGGAAGGGTTGGCACTAAGAATGGCTAATTTCATGGCTATAAGTTATTTCGTCACATCAACGACGAATCCTTTTTCAAGAAGGTTTCTACCGATCAACATGTCGTAAGTTAGTTTGCTACGGTCACTAAACCCAACCAATACTTCAAAAGCTTGCTTGTGTATACTTACCGTGGTTTTAATCATGGGACGTGCCATTTTCTTTCCAAATGAATTGCGAACATTACGAATCACAAAGTCATTGAATTCCAGCACTTCACCGGTGTAGAACTCGGAATCCTTATCGAAGAGTACCACTTTGAGCAACGGATCTTCTCCTTCTTCATCAATAATCTCTACGAACGAGGCATGTAGCGCACAAGAAGCGGCACCCGTATCCACGCGCGCTTGCACACTTTTGATTCCTAAATCAGGAAAACAAACGTCTGCAGTGGCACCTAAAATCTTCCAATTTTTCATGGCGCGAATTACCCATTTAAATTCTTAAGAATCAATAGGGTAGAAATAATTTACTAAAATTTAATTTTCGCTTGTGCTCCGGTGCTCAAAGGCGCATTATCACCGGCCAAATAGTTGTAATATCCTGCAATACCAATCATGGCTGCATTGTCGGTCGTGTATTCAAACGGAGGCACGAAAATAGATAACTTATGCTTTGCTCCCCACGTTTTTAATTCCTTGCGAAGCGCACGGTTCGCACTCACACCCCCGGCAATGGCAAAGTTCTGAATACCAGTATCTTTAGCGGCCTTTTTAACCTTGCGCATCAGCGCATCAATCAAGGCCTTCTGGTAGCTGGCACAGATATCATTGAGGTGTTCAGCGACAAAGTTTGGGTGGTCCTTTACCTTTTGCTGCAGGGTATATAGGAAACTTGTCTTCAGGCCTGAAAAGCTGAAATCGTACGCCGGTAAATTAGGCTTAGCGAAAGTCAAGAAATTAGCATCTCCTTCACCGGCTAGTTTGTCGATCATAGGTCCACCAGGATAGGGAAGTCCGAGGATCTTGGCCGCCTTATCAAAAGCCTCACCAACCGCATCGTCAATGGTTTCTCCTAAAACTGTCATTTGCTTAGGTCCATCTACCTTGACTAGTTGAGTATGGCCGCCGCTGACCGTGAGGCATAGGAATGGGAAGGTGATGGGCTTTTCGTGAGCGCCATCGATAAGGTGGGCTAATATATGGGCATGCATGTGATGCACCGGAATGAGCGGAATGTCCAGCGCTAAACTTAAGCTCTTGGCAAAAGAGGTTCCTACCAGTAAGGATCCCATAAGTCCGGGGCCGTTGGTAAAAGCGATGGCGTCCAACTCTTGGGGCTTGATATTTGCTACCTTTAACGCATGATTAACCGTGGGTACAATGTTTTGTTGATGCGCTCTGGAGGCCAATTCTGGCACGACTCCGCCGTATTCTTCATGTACCTTTTGGGAAGCGACAATATTGGACATCAACGCGTTGCCATGCAATACAGCAGCGCTCGTGTCGTCACAAGAGCTTTCAATAGCTAGTATATAAGGTTGTTGCTTCATGAATGCCCCAAAAATACATCAAAGTACCGCCATGAGAACCACCCGTAGATTGGGAATAGGTTTAGGGTTACTCCTAGGGGCGGGATGTTTAGTTATTTGGCTTGTTCTGCATTCTACCTCGGTCCAGCGTTTTCTCTATAACACCTACGCCGCACCCGCGTTAGAATCCTTGGGTCTGAGTACGGATTTTTCAGGGATGGATTATTCGGAAGAGGAGTTCACGATAGCAGAATTGGACCTTCGATTGTATCAAAAAACCACTGCCACACTGAAAGGAGTGCATATCGCAGATGTACGATGGAGGCAAGGAATAGTTCAAATAGCATCCATTTCTTTCGATACAATTAGCATCGATGCACGGGATACGGCATTGTTTTCACAGTGGATTCGTGATTTGCCTTCAGATACTACCAACGAAGGACTTCCTCTTGCGATAGCCAACAACTCCATTGAATTTCTCGAGATTGAACTGCCATATAATCAACGTATTCAAGGAGAACTCTCTAATGCCACAATATCATTTAACGAAGGTGTAGAGTGCGATGCATTGAGAGGTGTTCTACAATGGGACACCATTGAAACGAACGTTCACATTACCCAATTCTACCTCGGCGACAACACTGCATTTCAGGTGGATGCAAGCACTGACCTTGGTGCGATGATCCTCGGTAATGTTCGATGGGATGAAAATGGCATACGATGTGATGCCAAGGTAAGTACTACGCAAGAGTTCAAATTATCCCAAATTCCGGAAGAATGGCAAGGGTTTATCAATGGGATGGACCTATATGTAGAAATTTCTGGACCATCTTTCGATTCTCTTACCACAACGGCCCAATTCCATAATCCGTTCTTCACCGGTACAGCAATGGCAAAGCTGTACAATCCTAGATATGATCTAAAAGGAAACATCCATTTGCATCAGCATGCCTACGACAGTACTGCGCTGGCGAAATGGTTGCCTGAACCAGAAATGCAGGCGGCTGACCTACAATATTCGATCCAAGGGTCATTTGAATCAGGTGCGCTGGCCTATGATTTGGGGGCAAGTAAGGGAATGAATACCGCTCGAATCTGGTCCAAGGAATGGAAGGATGTGGCCAGATTGGAGCTCAATCTCCCTCATTTTCAGCAGGGACCGCTTAGCGGAGGTTCAGTGAAGGCGGCCATTAAACCGAATCTGGAAGCGCTTTTTACACAGCAAGGAACCCAGGTGGTGGGGTTAGCACCGACACTGTTGTTTGATGATTATGCTGTGAGAGGATTGAGTTTTAATTGGCAACATCTATCAACAAAGGATTCTATTTGGTGGTCCTGTTTGGACAGTTTGATGGATATCGACGGTTCGCTGGTCGCAGAAAAAGGCACTTACAAAGTCCAATCCAACATCAATGCCTTAGGGCTAGAATTGCTAGACCCATTAGATACAGGACAGATCTTGAGTGCTCGAATGGCAGGGTTGCTGAAAGAAGATTTAACAGGGTTCTTTAGTGCTCAAGACATTTTGTTACAACGTCCTTCAGATGTCGTTTTTATAAATGCTTTTGATGTAGTTCACGAAACGCAAGGGACTGGCAGACGGATCGGGGTGAGCAGTGATGTTATGCAAGGCTACATTGAAGGCAGCTTTGATTGGAATGGCTTAAGCGCCATACCTGGTGTGCTTTTTAGTGATTTAGCCGGCGGTCCGAAGGTTGCCACGAATGTGAATGCGAAAGTGGCTTTCGAAGCCAGTACCATTGATTGGTTGAGCCAGTTGCTACACCTAGGAGTAGTCCTTCCGGAGGGAGGATATATGATGGCCAATTTTGTTGGTCCTTCCTCTTCATGGAATTACAGCTTGAACGTCCCACATTTACGCTACAATGGGATAGAATCGTTTGCCATAGAAGGAGAGGGGTCAAAGGAACGCCGAGGTATTCAAGCCTTTCTCAAGGCTGGAGCCATAAATGGCATCTCGACACCCTTAGATAGCTTAGCATTGAGATGGGATTCACCAACCGATTTTCAACAATTCACCGCCTTAGCACAAGTTAGAGATAGTATACCGACGCGTCTATTGGCGGGGGCAGAGTACAAGGAGGGCGCTTTCATTCCCAATTTGTTAGAACTTCAAATGGGGGCTCATCAAGCCTCTTTAGTAGGCGCATCACCGGTGTTTTGGAACAGCACCAGTTTTGATTCCGATAGTTTAATGCTACAAGGATCCTTGGGTACGATTAGAATGAGTGGAGGATTGGGAGCATTGGCCACAAATCCTTTGCGCATTTCATTGTCGAACATTAACGCACATTGGCTTAACTACTGGTACCGAGAACCAAGAATGCAGTTCGATGGTCGATTGGATGCCATACTTCGCGTTGAAGAATCCTTCCCAAATCTAGAAGGGTCGGGGTCTTTACAATGGTCGAATGTGCAGTTAAACAGAGAGTTGCTAGGTAATTTTAATAGTACGTTACAGTGGTCTACCGCGGCTAATGATGTTTTCTTGAACGGAACACTTTTGCAACCCGGAGCAACAAAGGCAAGATTATCAGGACACTACAATCCAAGCATTGATGATTTGGATATGGTTGTGGTAGTGGATCAACTGGATATTCACCCGTTTGAACCTTTATTGGGCGGCGTTCTGACGCAAATCTCAGGGATTTTAAACGGCAGTGCTCGTGTATCAGGCCCTGTAAAGGATTGGGAAGCGGATGGGGAGTTTTCACTCGTAAAACCTACTTTCAATATTCCTATTACAGGTACTTCATTATCTGCTTCTACCTTAGATTTTGGATTGAATGAACAGCGCATAGCTTTGGACTCTGGGTATTGGTCAGATGGCACTAACACCACCGCCGCGTTGACCTGGGGAGGAATTGAACATGACCGCTTTTCAACCCTAGACTTTGATATTCACCTCAAGGCCGATAGTGCGCTGGGAATGCAGTTGAATAGGGCATATGATTCGTACTTCTATGGCACTGGAATAGTCGATGGTGATCTTATTGTTGAAGGCCCATTGGAACAGATACACTTGGGTCTGAATGCTACGACTAAAGAAGGGTCGATATTGAAGATTCCATTAGATAACCCGACAGAAGTGGAGACGCCGTCGTTCTTGCGCTTTATTACCAATGAGTCTAGGGCTCCGGTCGACACTTCCAAGGCAAAATCTTTGGAATATTTCACCACGGATATGGAAATAGAAGTGTTGCCAGATGCCTTGGTTGAGCTCATTCTAGACGAGGTCATGGGGGACATTATTTCTTCACGAGGGACAGGAAATATGCGCGTGAAGATCTTAGAAGATGAATCGTTTGAGCTGTACGGACTCTACACCATTGCTTCGGGAGATTACCTCTTCACATTGCAAGGAATCATTAACAAGCCGTTTGAATTGGTCCCAGGTGGTACCATTTTATGGTCAGGGGACCTGTACGAGGCAGAGGTTAATCTACAGGCGAAGTATTCGGTAAACACGGATTTAAAGGGGTTAGTGACGAATGCCAATTATTCCAACGAAAACGTAGATGTAGATTTGAACATTACCCTGACCGGTTCGCTGATGCAGCCGGAAATAGGCTTTGATATTGTCTTACCGAATAGTCCTTCTTCGTACCAGCAAGAATTAGAACGTCGCATTCTCACCGCCGATGCGATGAATTACCAAGCCTTTTCTCTTTTGATGCTCGGTGATTTCTACCGCCAAAATTTGGGTGTTCAAGAAGGAATTAATCTCAGTGAATCCTTTACACGATCAACCTCCGAGGTTTTGGTGAGCCAATTTGGGACTTGGATCGCCGCAGGATTAGGCTCCTATGTAGATGTAGAATTGGACTACACGACGGGCAATAACCCTTATAATTCCTTGGTCCAAAGTGGTGATGAAATACGCCTAGGGGTGAGCAAAGACTTTATGGACGGCAGATTGCGCATCAATTCTTCTTTAGATGTGCCTATTGCCTCAGACGGCTCTTCTACGCTGTTGCTTGGGGATACGCAGATAGAATATGAGTTGACAAAAGATGGTCGTACGGTGCTTCGAGCGTTCAACAGAAGCAATAGAAACGACCCGCTACTCCAAAACACCGGGCCCTATACCCAAGGAGTCGGAATCCAGTTCCGAAAAGACTTCGACGGAAAGTAATCTATTTCTCGAGCGATTTTATCAATGCTACCGCAGCTGCCAAATCTTGTACGTGGTGATCGGGTGTTGCCTCGCTAGGTTTGAGGCCATGCCCAGTTTTTACTCGAATGGTCGTAACACCAGCATTTTGCCCAGCCTCAATATCTCTTGGGCTATCTCCAATGAGATAACTCTGAGTGAGGTCAATGTTGAAGCGCTGCGCCGCATCTAAGAGCATACCCGGTTTGGGTTTACGGCAATGACAGTCAATCTTTAGTTCAGGCACTTCCTCGGGAAAACCTCCGTGCGGATGGTGAGGACAGTAATAGATGGCTTCTACGAAGGCGCCTTGATGGCCCAATTCTGTTTCCATCTTCTTGTGAATCTCATCCAAATCAGCCACCGAACACATGCCACGGGCCAAAACACTTTGATTCGTCACCACTACGGCTAGGAAGCCCATCTTATTGATCTTGCGAATGCTTTCGCCAGCGTAGGGGTAGAGTTCAAAATCTTCCGCCCTGTGAATCAAATCCGTATCGATATTGATCACGCCATCACGGTCTAGGAAAACACAACGCTGTGGGTTTCTCAAATTTCTTCGGGCCACTTTACCGGAAGATATGGCCTGTTCGACCTTTGTTAACCTATCCGGCGTACCCATATCCTTCAAATATTCCGGAGTATTGTAGGCATAGACCTTCAGTTCCTTGTAGAGCCAAGGGAAAATGTCCTTTCCAAAATCCGCCTTCACATCTGCTTCTAACGTTGTGAGCACCGATGGATTGAACACATAAGCCGCGGCATTGACCAAATTTCGATAGCGCAAGCCTTCCGGATGCGGCTTAGGATAGAAGGCCGTAACGCGGTCTTGACCGTCGACATCCAATAAATCACTGTCGTAAGGATGATCGTTAGGATGGACCACCAATGTGGCATCCGCCCCTTTGTTTTGATGAAATAGGACCAAATTCTCTAGATCCATATTCATCATCACATCCCCGTACAACACCAAGAAAGGCTCGGTCAAATGCGCTTCGAGCGCTTTCACACCGCCCACGGTACCCAGAGGCATCTCTTCGATATAGTACTGAATATCAATACCGAAACTTGATCCGTCCCCGAAATATTCCTGAATCTGCTCGTGCAAATGCCCTACAATGAGCCAAACTTTTGTGAACCCGTGCTCCGCTAATAACTCTATTTGATACTGGAGTAGGGGTTTGTCCAATACGGGCATCATCGGTTTAGGAATATCCTTTCGTACCGAGGCCAATCTTGTTCCTTTTCCTCCAGCGAGAATTACAGCTGTCTGCATGGTCTTCAATAGTTTAGGCCAAACCTACGGAATCACCCCCAATTACCACAGGCTGCAAGCCAAAAGCTCACACGAAAAATATTTCACTTTTTTTTGCTCTAACCCTTGATAGATTGAAATTCCATTTTACATTTGCACACCGCAATGGAAAACTGGTCCGGTAGTTCAGTTGGTTAGAATACAAGCCTGTCACGCTTGGGGTCGCGAGTTCGAGTCTCGTCAGGATCGCCAACAAAAAGAAAGCCCCGAGAGCATCGCTCTAGGGGCTTTTTGATTCCATTTATTTTCGTTTGACTTTTTCCCTGGATTCGTGCAACTCGCAATACCGTCCGTCTTTTTGGGCAGGGCGGTCGCATTTCGAACCACTCTTGGTCTTAAAGACACATTTACGATACACTTTTTTAGGCCCGTTATCCTTCTTGGTGCGCAAGTACGGCAAGTCTTTCGGTCGCTCTGGCAAGCAAACAGAACAGGGTAGGAGCCCGCGCTCTAAGGCTTGGCGTTCATCTACTTTGATTTGACCGTTCTTTAAGTAGCGGCACCCGTCAATGTGGTAGCGGGCTCCCGAAGGATTGATCCCTCGAGTAGAGAAAACAATGATTTCTTCCACAACAGTAGAATCCTTGGCCTCTTGCGCATTAACTTTAATGCTTGTGACCAAAACGACCACCAATACCCAAATAATGCTGCGCAATCTCATACGGGCAAAACTATTGATTCTTCTGTTCGTGGGCCAATTTTCTCCTGGTTTCTCACAAACGACTTCTATAGAATTTGATTACCTCCAAGTCGTAGAAGCCCCTAAAGGTCCAATAGGCTTCATGGGTACGGCTGCGAATTACCATGTAAAAGACGGGCCAAGCTATTTTGGCATACGATTGAACAACGCTGCAGTGGGGACTCGGGCGGGATATTATACGTTCGGATATCAGGCAGGTACGGTGATGAATGTGGGAAGGAATTGGACCCTAAATCCTAAACTGATGTTCACCACAGGTGGAGGTGCGGAAAGCAACGATGGCTCGGGTGGATTCTTAACCACTGCCTTGCTCCTGCAACACCGTACAAACACACTGGAGTGGGGAATAGGCGGGCAATACAGCTATGTGAGCACAGGGGTGATTCAAGGCTGGAGCCCTATGTTGAACGTTCGCTTGCACCAAAATTTTGAGCGACAGCCCTATGTCGTATCTCAGGCTCAAATCTTTACGAATGTGATGTATTCAACTTGGAATGAGCACCAAAGAAATACAGGATTTGTAGGAGTCGGGGGCCGATTATTTGATCAACACACCTACAAAAGCGTATACCTTACTGCCGCCGTTACTGATCTAGGAGGGTACATGGATGTATATGGAGGCTATGGCATCCATGGTGATTATGGCCCCATACGTTTGCTCGGTGAAATTAATGCCGGTACCGGAGGTGGTGGAAAAGCGCCTGCTGGAGGAGGACTCCTAGGCGGGGTTCAAGCAGAGCTTCAATGGCACCATGGCGGAAAATTTGTTGGTATAAGTTCCGGAGTGTTGAAAAGCTTGGACGGACCATTTTATTTAGGGTTCACAGGATTACACACGGGTATAGATTTTCAATATACTTCGACTCAAAATGAGATCGGTTTCTTACCGATGAATCTCAGCATAGAAAATGGGGTCAGAACGTATCTCGGCGAAGATGGCTTCTCAAACCTGGGCATTGCTTTTCGCCTGTATAGAAAAGGTATGGTCCAGCTGCGGGGGGAGAGTTACTGGGCCTTTACAGACGGCAGAGGTGCCTATGCAGAAGGTTTGTTTGGCCTGCGCCTTCAGCCAAATATTTGGTTTGTCGAGACGCAGGTGGGCGCCGGAGCAGGGGGCGGAATTAACCTATGGGGCGCTGCTGCGCTAGCTTTTGTCAATGCGGGTTTTGAAATACCTGTAAATGATTATTGGGATGTTTCAGCTCGCGGTATCTACAACGTATATTCCTCACAGGCATTTCCTACCTACGGGTGGCAATTGGGCACGACCTTTAATATTCCTTTTAATACCCAATTCTGATGCGCAGGTTAGCACTTCTAATTCTCGTCATAGCCCATCAATACGTTTTGGGTCAGGGGACTTCCATGACTCTTATGTTTGAGCCGTTGGAACCCTCTAATGACATGATGTGGGTGACCCAGCGCTTTGAGTTAGTTAAGGATTATACGAAGACAAAAACTTCGATCTCTGGGGGTTTAGAGACCCAAAGTGCCATTTTGGGTAATTATGGTGGTTTCTATGCCTTCGGATTTACAGGAGGTGTTTATCAATATTTACGTCCATGGGTATTCGCTCATATGGGCGGGTCGATTGCCTCAGGAGGCGGTGCAGGTGCCCCGGACGGCGATGGATTAATGTACCGTGGGTATGCGGGTATGTCTGTTAAGAGTAAATACGGGATTGTGGATGTAGCCTACAATCACATTAATTTTCCTTCAGGAGCTATTACCTCGAATCATATTTCCATTGGCTACACCCATGTATTGCCTTATCGAATAGAATATAGCGGCCACAACAGCTATTATCCAACCTACTTCGAATTAGTCACTGGGCTTTGGTTCTTAGGACCGGAAGATGCTTCCCGCAACAGTGAACCGGTGCAAAGTGCTTATGCAGGTGTGCGTGTTGGGCAGTATTTGAACACCATTCATACCGTTGGAGCTGAACTGCAACTAGGGGCTGGCGCCTTAGGCAACATTGACGGGTACATGAATTACTCCATGGGGCTACGATTTAATACCCCTTCACAACGCCTATTCTTTCGTACGCACCTAGGATCCGGCGGTGGTGGCGGTGTGTACACAGGTGGTGGACTATCCACTATGGTAAGTGCTGGAACGCAGTTTGGTGGGCATCAATTCAGCGTAGGACAATGGACGGCGCTAATCGATGAGGCTTCTATTCCGTTTGTTTCGTACAGCCGACATATGGATTTCAAAAGCTCTTTAGGCTTTCATCGTCAAGGGGTAGACTATACTTACAATGACTCACGCGAGGTAGCCTTAAAAGTCTTGGCTGGAGTGGGTCAACAACGTTCTCCCGGTGTAGATCGAAACGACAATACTTACAAGCCTATGTCAGGTATAGCCATGGGGCTCGGCATTGAAGCCTGGAGCAATGAGACCTATTCGTTGGATACCTATGGTCATACGTTCTGGGCGGCCAGTGGCGGTTACGGTGCCTATGCAGAGGGATTATTTAGTGCAGCGTTTATGAAAAATAGCGAAACTTTCAGATACGGTGTGGATTTGACTTCTGGAATAGCTGGTGGTGGTGGAATAGAGGTGGGTTCTGGCCTGATGATTGCACCTGGGGTTCAGATGGAATATAAAATTGGCCCCTTATCAAATCTTAAAATGAACCTCAGACAAAAATACTTCCCAGGCGGCACCTACAGTCCCTTATTTTTTGGTGTGGAACTAATTCAATCCTTGCCTGTTCACTTGTGGTAAGTGCCTAAATTTGCAATATGAAGTACATTCTTACAACTCTCATCCTATTGTTTAGCTTGGTTTCCATGGCCCAAGTCAATCACACCGATGCCAAAGGCAGAAAACAAGGCGCTTGGGTGAAGACTTATGAAAGCGGCAAAAAGCGCTATGAGGGGGCGTTTAAGGACGATGTGCCCGTAGGTCACTTTATCTATTATTACGAGGGTGAAGGCGGTATTATGTCAGAAATATTCTATCGTGGTATCACGGGAACGGGGTACGCCAAGGCCTACCACCGCAACGGAATGGTACAAGCCGAAGGGATTTATAAGAACCAATTAAAAGACAGCACTTGGACCTATTATGATCCAAAAGGGGTCCTAACCCAGCGCGAAGATTTCAAAGGAGGTGAGCTCCATGGCGATCAAATCACCTATTACGAAAGTGGCAATGTTGCTGAGCGTATCACCTACGAGTATGGTGCAGAACAGGGCGCATGGATTCGCAAATGGGAAGACGGTACTATGCGCACCAAAGGCAACTACGTAAATGGCCAATTAGAAGGCGAGTGCAAGTACTTTGACGAAGAGGGAAAATTACTTGCAAAGGGTGAATACCACCACAATAAAAAACACAAGACTTGGTATTATTTCGAGGATAATAAAGTCGTGAGAAAGGAAGAGTACCGATACGGAACCTTAGAAGGTGAAACAGTCTATGGCGAAAGCGAAGAGTGATACTACAGTAGTTGTAGGCTTAAGCGGTGGTGTTGATTCCTCTGTAACAGCCTATCTGTTGCAGCAGGAAGGCTACAAGGTCATCGGGTTGTTCATGCGTAACTGGGTGGACGAGAGTGTGACCATTCACGACGAATGTCCTTGGGTCGAGGATTCCAATGATGCCATGTTGGTGGCGGATAAATTGGGCATACCGTTCCAAGTTATAGACATGAGCGCCCCGTATCAAGAGCGCATCGTGGATTATATGTTCGGTGAATACGAACGAGGCCGCACCCCTAATCCGGATGTTCTGTGTAATAGGGAAATTAAATTCGACTTGTTCCTGAAGACGGCACTGTCATTGGGTGCAGATTATGTAGCCACGGGACATTATGCGCGCAAATCTTCTGTGGAAGTCAATGGCCAAACCGTATATCAATTGCTAGGAGGGAAGGACCCTAATAAGGACCAAAGTTATTTTCTCTGTCAGCTTTCCCAGGACCAATTATCCAAAGCACTCTTTCCCATAGGCGAACTGCTAAAGTCCGAAGTACGCGATATTGCCCGCGAGGCAGGCTTAGCCACTGCAGAAAAGAAAGATTCCCAAGGCCTATGCTTTATCGGCAAAGTACGCTTGCCTGATTTCCTTCAACAGAAGCTGGAACCTAAAGATGGGAATGTTTGGGAAGTACCGAGAGAGGCAGCGTTCCTACAAGAACCTCGTCTTACCTTGGAAGAACAAGCCAAGCCTTTCGATTTCCATCCCAAGCATGCGGAAAAAAGAGGCAGGCACCGCGGTGCTCATTATTACACCGTAGGGCAGCGCAAAGGCTTGAATATTGGTGGCAGTCCACTTCCATTATTTGTACTTGGAGTAAACACACAATACAATGCCATCTACGTAGGACAAGGCGACGATCACCCCGGTCTCTACCGCAAAGCATTGTTCATCACGCCTGCTGAAGAGCATTGGGTCAGACCAGATCGTAGCATGCAGCCTGGCGAAACGGCGCAGTATTCTGCACGTATTCGATACCGTCAACCTTTGGTGCCCGTAACCTTACACAAGGTTGCGGAGGGTTTGTACATGGAGTTCGAAACACCAGAAAAAGCCATTACACCGGGCCAATTCGCTGCTTGGTACGATGGAGAAGAACTCATAGGATCAGGAATAATTGCGGAATAGGATGAAGAAATTGGGCCTTATCGCATTCCTACTCTGCACCTTGTCCCTTCAAGGTCAAGACCAGAAGGCCTATATGATTTCCTTCACCGCGAAAGAAAACCTTTGGAAACTACAGCAACCTACCACGTTCCTTTCCGAAAGGGCCATCGCACGTCGTGAAAGACAGGGAATTGCCTTAGGCCCCTCGGACATCCCCGTATCAAACCTCAGAAGAGAAACCGTCGCAAACCTCGTGTCTTACGCCGGCCACACCTCCAAATGGTTGAACGGCATATATGTAGAAGCAACACCTTCAGAACTTGCTCAAATCCAGAGCCTTCCCTTTGTTGCGAAGGTTCAACCCATCACTGGCGGTACAGCCACGCATGGATTTTATGGGTATGCGGAGTCTCAAAATGATCAGATTAACCTAGAAGCTATACAACAGAATCTTGGATATGAGCTCGATGTAATTCGAGGTGAGGGCATGCTCATTGCTGTTCTAGATGCGGGATTTGTTGGGGCCAATTCCGTCAATATCAACGACGACCTAAACATCCTTACTACGAGAAACTTCGTAGAGGGCGGTTCAGATGTCTACCAAGGATCCTCTCATGGATTCAGTGTGCTTTCCACTATGGCAACTTTCCAACCTGATTTCTATGTAGGAACTGCGCCAGAAGCCACTTATGCCTTGATCAAAACCGAAAAAGAGCTGAGCGAAACACCAGAGGAAATGTTCAACTGGATCGCCGGTGCTGAATTTGCCGATTCCATTGGCGCGGATATCATCAACAGTTCCCTAGGCTACAGCACCTTTGACGATCCTGCGGACGATTACACCGTGAATGACCTCGACGGACGTACCAGTATTATCTCCTTGGGTGCCTTGGCTGCGGCTCGCACAGGAATGCTTGTAGTAACTAGTGCCGGAAACGCCGGAGGTAGTGCTTGGGATAAAATTACTTTCCCTGCAGATGCTGATAGCGTGCTCACCGTAGGTAGTGTGAATCAATACGGCATGGCCAGTGCCTTTAGTTCTAGAGGTTATACAGTCGATGGGCGAGTTAAACCAAATGTATGCGCTCGAGGCGAAGGTGCCTATGTATTTCGTCCCGACGGACAATTAGCTTGGGCAAATGGCACCAGTTTCAGTTCGCCCATCATGGCAGGAGCAGCGGCCTGTCTATGGCAATCCCAACCCAATGCGACGGCCCAACAGATCATCAAAGCGCTCGAAACCAGTGCCTCACATTATTACAGCCACAATATCCGCATCGGGTATGGTATTCCTAATCTTGGGTTGGCAAAGCGCAACCTAGATGTCGTAGTAGGAGGGGAAGTCCCGAGCACTTTGGTATATCCTAATCCCTTTGCTGATTACGTTGAATTATTCTTGCCGGATGGCGAAGCCTTGGATATTGAACTTGAATTGTACGATCTGATGGATCGAAAAGTCGCAG
>JAYPCB010000012.1:8373-26533 GCA_038124525.1 Cryomorphaceae bacterium | reverse complement strand
ACCCCCTCTTTTTTACGAATTTTTAGATTTCCATTCCTTGAAAAAGTGAATGTAGGAATCATTGGTTCAATCTATTGATTCTTAACGAAATCCTGTTAGGTGAGTGGCCAATTATGTGGTATTTTCGTGCTCGCTAAATAAGTTAACTCTGATTCTATGACGTTCGATATCGACATGATTCGCAAAGTGTATGAGCGCTACCCAGAGCGTATTGCTGCTGCTCGTAAGGCAGTGGGTAAGCCATTGACACTTTCTGAGAAAATTTTATACGCTCACCTTTGGGACGGAGCAGCAAACCAGGCTTTTGACCGTGGTGCTAGCTATGTAGATTTCGCCCCTGACCGTGTAGCAATGCAAGATGCAACTGCCCAAATGGCTTTGTTGCAATTCATGCAAGCAGGTAAAGACAAAGTAGCGGTTCCTTCTACAGCTCATGCGGATCACTTGATCCAAGCGAGAATAGGTGCAGACAAAGATTTGCAAGACGGAATCAACAAGAATAACGAGGTATTCAACTTCCTTTCTTCAGTATGTAACAAATACGGCATCGGCTTCTGGAAGCCTGGTGCTGGTATTATCCACCAGGTAGTTCTTGAGAACTATGCCTTCCCAGGCGGTATGATGATCGGTACCGATTCTCATACGGTAAACGCTGGGGGTCTAGGTATGGTAGCTATCGGTGTAGGTGGTGCAGATGCTGTAGATGTAATGGCAGGTATGCCTTGGGAGCTTAAATTCCCTAAACTCATTGGTGTGAAGCTCACTGGTCGTTTGAACGGTTGGACTGCGCCTAAGGATGTCATCTTGAAGGTGGCAGGTATCCTCACGGTGAAAGGTGGTACAGGCGCAATAGTTGAATACTTCGGTGAAGGTGCAGAAAGCTTGAGTGCTACAGGTAAAGGAACCATCTGTAACATGGGTGCTGAGATCGGTGCAACGACTTCAACATTCGGTTACGACGACAGCATGCGTCGCTATTTGGCAGCAACTGGTCGTCAAGATGTAGTAGATGCTGCTGATGCAGTAGCTGAGCACTTGACGGGTGATGCTGAGGTGTATGCAAACCCTGAGCAGTACTTCGACCAAGTGATCGAAATCAACCTAGACGAATTGACTCCGCATTTGAACGGACCGTTTACTCCGGATCTCGCTACACCAGTTGCTGAGATGAAGGAGAAAGCCGCAGCTAACGATTGGCCAACGGATATTGAGTGGGCCTTGATCGGTTCATGTACTAACTCTTCGTACGAAGATTTGACACGTGCGGCTTCTATCGTTGCTGATGCAGTAGAGAAAGGCATTGCTCCAAAGGCGATCTTGGGTATCAACCCAGGTTCTGAGCAAGTGCGTTACACTGCAGAGCGTGACGGTTTGATGGATACGTTCAATAAACTAGAGGGAACGAGAATCTTTACCAATGCTTGTGGTCCATGTATCGGACAGTGGGCTCGTGAAGGTGCTGAGAAGCAAGAGAAAAACTCTATCGTTCACTCGTTCAACAGAAACTTCGCGAAGCGTGCGGACGGTAACCCGAACACACATGCTTTCGTTACGTCACCAGAAATGGTTGCAGCAATCGCAATCTCTGGTAAACTAGATTTCAACCCGGTTACAGATACATTGACCAACGCAAATGGCGAAGAGGTGAAATTGGCAGAGCCAACAGGTCACGAATTGCCATCGGCTGGTTTTGATGTAGAAGATAACGGTTACCAAGCTCCTGCAGCCGACGGTTCAGGTGTAGAAGTAGTTGTGAGCCCAGATTCACAGCGTCTACAACTATTGAGCCCATTCGCTCCATGGGACGGTGCCAACATCGAAGGTGCTAAGCTTTTGATCAAGGCCTTTGGTAAGTGTACTACGGATCACATCTCAATGGCAGGTCCATGGTTGCGTTACCGCGGTCACCTTGATAACATTTCAAACAACTGTTTGATCGGTGCAGTAAACGCATATACCAAAGAGACCAACGCTGTAACGAACCAATTGGACGGTTCAGTGGATGAGGTTCCTAATGTAGCGCGTGAATACAAAGCAGCCGGTGTTCCTTCTATCGTTGTTGGTGATCACAACTACGGTGAAGGTTCTTCACGTGAGCACGCAGCAATGGAGCCACGTCACCTAGGCGTTTGCGCGGTAATCGTGAAGTCATTTGCTCGTATCCACGAAACGAACTTGAAGAAGCAAGGTATGTTGGGTCTGACCTTCGATAACGAAGCAGATTACGATTTGATCCAGGTAGACGATACATTCAACTTCACGGATCTTGCATCGTTTGCTCCAGGCAAGCAATTGACGCTTGAGGTTGTTCACGCTGATGGTTCTACAGATTCTATCAAGTTGAACCACACGTACAATGCACAGCAGATTGAGTGGTTCAAGGCAGGTTCTGCATTGAACTTGATCAAAGCACAGAACGCTTAATCCAAAGCGGACTAGATACTAAAAAGCCCGGCGCACTGCGCCGGGCTTTTTTTATGAATAAGGTCGATGCTTATTTGTTCGGAAGGAGGTAACCTACTTTCAACGTAAAGGATACGGTCAGTGGTGTGCCGCTTTGTGGACCAAGTCCACCGGTGAATCCGTAGTTGCTCAAGTTCCAAGTATCTTTGCTGGTAAATCCGTAGCCTAGACCAGCGGCGTAGTCGATAAGGAATTGGTCAGAGAAGACTAATTGGTTCCCAAAATCAATCATCACGGCGCCTGCGGTAGCAGATTCACGCGTCGTAGGGTACTGGAAAGTCACGGGATCTGGTGGGTGATCGTAATCTATTTTATCGTAGTTGAATACGTTCAGCCAAAGATTAGGTTTTACGTACGCACCGCGCAAGATGTGTCCGTAACGCATGCGCTCCATGTAGAAGTTTGGACTGCGTTTAAATTTATATCCTACGTTTACTCCAAGTCCCATGGCATTTTCCGGGTCGTTCCATCCGTTGTTGTTTTCAAAACCGGCGCCGATAAAAATCATACCTGCTTCCCAGCTTGTGCTCGGATCTACCGCTTGCTCGTAGGAGATAAAGGTGTAATTGCCGCTCGCGCCGGCAACATCAATTTTCAATGTTCTGTCGCGCTGTCCCGCATATACTCGCTCGTCATTCATCATGGATTGACTGAGGTCCATCACACGACCGCTCTCAAAAATCAGTTTTGAGAGGTAATCCTTTTCTATGGAGAACGTGACGGAGTTGATAGGGGCACCGTACTCACGGTATTTCACGTAATCTGGAGTGACTTCTACAATAGTCACCTCATCAATAGTTTTGTCTTTGTAGATGATCATGTCTTGCGCGAAAGCTTCAAGGCCAGCGAAAACAAAAAGCATCAATAGGGCGATTTTCTTCATGGAGTGGTAATTTGCCTTAATGAATCAAATATAATGCCGATTCGAGTTGTAAATTGGAATCACCATGAAATTCACGAAAACACAACGCGGCTGGGCCATGTACGATTGGGCAAATTCTGTCTATTCGTTAGTCATTAGCACTGTATTATTCCCCATTTACTATGAGGCGGTGACCAAAAATGAGACGAACAGTGTCTTATTCTTGGGAAGAGAATGGGAAAACACTGTCATTTACAGTTACGTCATTGCAGCGTCCTTTTTGACCATATCCATTCTCTCTCCCTATTTCGCGGCCATGGCGGATCGTACTGGACGCAGAAAGGTGTTCATGCGGACGTTTATGGTCATTGGAGCCATTAGCACGGCGTGCATGGGCTTCTTTACCGCACAGAATCCTTGGTTGGGCTTGTATTTGGCCTTCTTCGCTAGTGTGGGATTCACCGGAAGCATCGTGTTTTACAATAGTTTTTTACCCGTCATAGCACCTAAGGAATTGCAGGATCGCTTGTCGGCACGAGGTTTTTCTTTGGGGTATTTCGGAAGTGCGTTGTTACTGATCATATGTCTGGCCTTGGTGCAGATGCCAGGAACTTTTGGGTTCGCGGATGCAGGAATTGCCTCTAGAGCTTCATTTGTTTTGACTGGGATTTGGTGGCTAGGTTTTGGATTGCCGGCCATTCAAAAATTACCCAAAGACGAGGTCAAAGATTTTTTCGAGGGCAAGCTGTTCTGGAAGAGTTGGGAAGAGCTCATCACGGTGTTTCATGAATTTAGAAAGATCAAGACCCTTCGTGTGTTCCTTGGGGGCTTCTTTTGGTACAGTGTTGGGATGCAGACCATTATTCTACTCGCTGCGGTATTTGGTTCCAAGGTCTTAGGTTTAGAATCTGCCCAGCTCATCATGACCATTCTGATCATACAATTTGTGGCGATCGCGGGGTCTTTTGTTTTTGCCAGATTAAGCGAGCGTACCACGAACCTCTACGCCATCAAGATTGGGGTGGCGGTATGGATGCTCATTTGTTTTGCAGCCTACTTTGTGCAAACCGCCAACCAATTTTACATCGTGGGAGGTTGCCTTGGATTTGTGATGGGAGCGGTGCAGAGCTTGTCGCGCTCCACCTACAGCAAGATGCTGCCGCCTACAGAAGATCACACGACCTATTTCAGCTTCTACGATGTCATGGAGAAACTGGCCACCACCTTTGGAATGTTTAGCATAGGCCTGTTAGAGGCACTGACAGGAGATCTTCGGAATTCTGCCCTCGCCTTAACGGTGTTTTTTGCGCTTGGATTATTTCAGATTTTCAGAGTCCGTGGGTACGAGAAGAAAGGCACCGCCCACGCGGATTAGAGTATCTCCGAAAAAATCGTCAATCTCGATTCCTTGATAAAATCCTTTTACGGATACATAGCCGCTCGACGGCCACGTTTGCATGTCGGAAGAATCCCTGACCACAATTACACCATGAGGTAATGCAATGCTTTTGCTTTCGGCGCTTCGAATGGTATCCTGTACGAGCACCACATCGCCGATTTCGAATGCAGCAGCTTCACTGGCCATGGATTCCGCATTACCGGTAAAGACAGGAGGGAGGTCCATTGCGGCAGCTGGAGTTCTAAAATATTGGTACAGTCCAAAAGAAACGGTCGCCAAAAGGACGACCGTTGCAATAATGTATATGTTCTTTTTCATGAGGTTTAGCGCTTGGCCTGACCGATGTAATTACTTGGAGTAATATTTTTCAGTTCAGCCTTAATTTGGTCATCTACCTCTAAGGTATCAATAAATTCGGCTATACTCTGCGCAGTGATCGCACTATTTGTGCGCGTCAATGCCTTCAAGGCCTCATAAGGTTTTGGATATCCTTCGCGGCGCAAGATGTTTTGAATGGCTTCCGCTACAACGGCCCAATTTGCTTCCAAATCAGCGGCAATCTTTGCTTCATTTACCAATAATTTGCCAAGGCCTTTGTTCATACTTGCGATGGCAATCAACAGGTGGCCGAATGGAACCCCCACGTTTCTGAGTACGGTAGAATCTGTCAAATCACGTTGCAAACGCGAAATAGGCAGTTTCCCTGCCAAATGCTCAAACAAAGCGTTGGCAATGCCCAAGTTTCCTTCGGCATTCTCGAAATCAATAGGATTGACCTTGTGAGGCATTGCGGAAGAACCAACTTCTCCTGCTTTAATCTTCTGCTTGAAGTAATCCATGCTTACATAGGTCCACACGTCGCGACAGAAATCTATGAAGATGTTGTCGATGCGTTTCAGTGCGTCAAACTGTGCGGCTAGGTTATCGTAATGTTCAATCTGAGTAGTGGGGTAGCTGCGTGTAAGGCCAAGGTGCTTGGCCACGAACTGATCGCCCCAGCTGTGCCAATTTTGTCCTGGATAGGCAACGGTGTGCGCGTTGAAGTTCCCTGTAGCACCACCAAATTTTGCGCTATGAGGTACTGCTTTAAGTTGAGCGAGTTGGCCGCGTAGACGAGCAGTAAACACCTTGAATTCCTTCCCGAGAGTAGTAGGAGAGGCAGGCTGTCCGTGGGTGCGTGCCAACAAAGAAATGTGATCCCAGGCAGTAGCGTGGGCATCGATGGCATCGATAAGCTCCTCTAATTGTGGGTACAGGATCTCCTCTAAAGCTTCCTTGATAGAAAGGGGGACTGAGGTATTGTTGATGTCCTGTGAGGTAAGGCCAAAGTGGATGAACTCTTGGTAGCTGGAAAGTCCCATGTTTTCGAAAGCTTCCTTGATGAAGTATTCGACAGCTTTTACATCGTGATTGGTGACTTTCTCAATGTCTTTAATCTTTTGTGCGTCCTCGGTGCTGAAGTTTTGGTAAATGGCACGAAGCGCAGGGAATTGGTCCCCGCTTACCCCCTTAAGCTGTGGTAAATCACTCTCGCACAATGCGATGAAGTATTCGATTTCCACACGCACACGATACTTGATCAGTGCATATTCCGAAAAATACTGAGAAAGGGCTTCCGTTTTTGAAGCATAACGACCATCAACAGGGGTGATGGCATGTAAGGCTGTAGACATGAGTGAATCCGTTAAAGCACAAAATTAACGGAGTCTGCCGCGATTTCCTAATTCAATCACCTCAAGGTTTTCAATACCCCCCTTCGCCGTGGGTTCCCCTTGAACCACCTCGAATCTCAACATGGTGCGCACCTTGTGGAAGCCATGCTGCCCGGCAGCACCAGGATTCATGTGCAGACATTGGAGCTTTTTATCGTTGACCACTTTTAGAATATGGCTGTGGCCGCAAATAAACACATCGGGCGGATCACGTTGGATATCCTCTCTAATCCTGGGGTTGTAGCGCGGGGGATAGCCGCCTATGTGGGTCATCCAAAACTTCATGCCGTTTAAGGTGAACTTTTGATGTAGGGGATAACGAAGGCGCATGATGTGGTCGTCAATATTGCCGTAAACACCCACCAGTTGTTTGCTGGCCGCTTCAAGATCATCCATGGATTCGTGGCTGCCCATATCGCCTGCATGCATGACAATATCTGCCTGCTTGGCAAATTCCAAGATGCGCTCGTCCATGTAGCTGTGCGTGTCGGACAGGAGCAGGATTTTCGTCTTTTTTGCGGGCATCAAGTTGTACCTTTGGGGCGTTCAATGAACTCAAAAGTAATGCGCACAGTCTTGAAACTCGCCTTTGATGGCACGCCTTTTTGCGGTTGGCAAGTCCAGCCGGAGGACAGGACCGTTCAAGGCGATCTCAATGATGCGCTTTCCAAGCTTTTAGGGCAAGAAATCAATACTGTCGGTGCGGGCCGCACGGATACTGGGGTGCATGCGACAGAGATGTATGCACATTTCGATTGGGATCCGGCTGCAGCGTCTGCTGGGATGGATCATGCACACTTGGTGCACAGATTGAATCGCTTTTTAGATCCGGCCATACGCATTCACGAGGCCAAGGAAGTAGGAGAGGACTGGCATGCTAGGTTTTTAGCGACGAGCCGCAGTTATGAGTACAAACTCGTGGAGGGCGGCAATCCTTTCTTGCGTGATTGGGCATGGAACATCAACGAACCATTGGATTTTAATGCGATGAATGCTTGCGCCGCTGTACTCTTAGAAGAGGAGGATTTCGCGTCTTTTTGTAAAAACGGCTCGGACAATAAAACTACCTTCTGCGATGTACGTGAAGCCCGCTGGGAAAAGTGTGGCGACCATTGGGTATTTCACATTACCGCGGACCGATTCCTCCGTAACATGGTACGCGCCATCGTCGGCAGCTTGGTCGAAGTAGGCCGCGGAAAATGGACGCAAGAAGAGTTCTTGACCCGACTTCAAGCAAAAAACCGTGGTGCCATGGGAACCAGCGCCCCCGCCCATGGGTTATATCTTTCACAAGTATTGTATCCCCATTTCTAGATGTCAAACGTAGGCGGTAAAGCATTCGATTTTAAGTTGTTCCTCAAGGTATTAGGCTATGCAAAGCCCTACCGAGTACTCTTCATATCCGCGGTTGCATTGACGGTCTCCCTAGGGGCGATCGGTACGGCACGACCTATTTTAACGAGGCAGGTCATTGACGACGCCATCTTAGGCAACGATCCGGAGCTCCTAGTAAACCTTATGCTATGGCTCATCGGGCTGTTGCTCATTGAAAGTATTGGTTCCTTCGCATTTATGTATGCGGCCAATTGGCTCGGACAGAGCATCATCAAAGACATACGTATCGAGCTGTATGACAAGCTGCAAAATTTCCGTCTAGGATTTTACGATAGAAGTCCCGTAGGCCAATTAGTCACTCGCGTCGTCTCGGACATCGAAACCATAGCCCAAGTATTCTCCGAAGGAATCCTCGTCATCTTTGGCGACCTGTTCCGCATCGCGGTCATGCTCTTTGCCATGTTTTTCTTCTTCAACCCAATGCTCGTGCTCATCAGCCTCAGCGTGATTCCTGTGCTTTTTATTGCCACCCGTTGGTTCCAGCGAGGCATCAAAGGTGCCTTTCAAGCCGTGCGGAATGAAGTCAGCAACCTCAATACGTTCGTGCAAGAACACCTCGGGGGAATGGCCATCGTACAAGCCTTCGGACGTGAAGCTCAGGAAATGGGCAAGTTCGAAGCCATCAATGCCCGACACCGCGACGCCAACATCAAGAGCATCTTTTATTATGCCCTATTCTTCCCCATCATCGAAGTCCTTAGTGCCATTTCCATCGGACTGGGCGTATGGTATGGCGGGATGAATGCCGCCCAGGGCGGTGATGTGACGGTCGGTGAGCTCACGGCCATCATCATCTTTATTGGAATGTTGTTCCGTCCACTACGCCAATTAGCCGACCGCTTCAACACCCTGCAAATGGGTATGGTGGCTTCGGAGCGCGTATTGAAATTGCTTGATAGCGACCACGAAATAGAGCCCAAGGGCCAACGCCAAATTGATTTGGAAGGGACCATCGCATTGGAGAATGTTGCGTTTCAATACATTCCGAATGAACCTATTTTGAAGGGGGTGTCGTTTGAGGCTGCCAAGGGCGAGACTGTGGCTATTGTTGGTGCTACCGGTGCTGGAAAGAGTACCATTATTAGTGTTTTGATGGGTTTCTATCCCTATGAAAGCGGGGACGTAAAGATTGACGGGTGCTCATTAGTAGAATTGGACACGCATCACCTTAGAACTCAAATGGCGCTTGTACTACAAGATGTCTTCCTCTTCTCCGATACCGTTCGCTCCAACATTGTTATGGGCAATATGGATATCACCGACGAGCAGATTTGGGCAGCGGCGGAGCGCATAGGCATCAAATCATTTTTGGAGGAACTTCCAGAGGGATTGGACTACAATGTGCGTGAACGCGGAGGGGTGCTATCTGCCGGCCAACGCCAACTCTTGGCTTTCTTGCGTGCGTATATTACTGATCCAAAGGTCCTCATCCTCGATGAGGCCACCTCGAGCATTGATTCTCACACAGAAGAGCTCATCCAAAATGCGCTCATCGCACTTACGCAAGACCGCACCTCCATCATCATTGCACACCGATTGTCGACCATTCAGCATGCGGACAAGATTATCGTGTTGGATTGTGGAAAGGTTATTGAGGAGGGCAATCACGCCGAGCTCCTCGACAAGCAAGGTGCCTATTTCAACTTGTACGAGAAGCAATTCACAGCTGCAGAATAAAAAAAGCCCGCTCATCGAGCGGGCTTTTCCTTATCCATTCATGCTGATTAAGAATTCAGCATTGTCTTTGGTCTTTCGAATTCGGTCGCTTAGGAATTCCATGGCTTCAATTGGCGTCATATCAGCCAAATATTTTCTCATGATCCACATGCGCTGCAGTACATCAGGCGATAAGAGTAAATCCTCCTTGCGTGTACCGCTTTCGATAAGGTTGATGGCTGGCCAAATACGACGGTTCGCAATACGACGATCCAATTGCATTTCCATATTACCCGTACCCTTGAATTCTTCGAAGATAACTTCATCCATTTTCGATCCGGTGTCGATTAACGCGGTCGCTAGAATGGTCAATGAACCACCACCTTCAATATTACGTGCGGCTCCAAAGAAACGCTTAGGTTTTTGCAGCGCATTGGCGTCCACACCCCCAGAAAGGATCTTACCAGAAGCTGGGCTCACTGTGTTGTAAGCGCGTGCTAGACGAGTAATAGAGTCCAGCATGATGACCACATCATGGCCACATTCCACCATACGCTTTGCCTTTTCCAACACGATGTTAGCGACTTTCACGTGGTGCTCTGCAGGCTCATCAAAGGTCGAAGCGACAACCTCGGCATTGACGCTACGGCTCATGTCGGTCACCTCTTCCGGGCGCTCGTCAATGAGCAATACAATCATATAAGCTTCAGGGTGGTTCGCGGCAATGGCATTGGCCACCTCTTTCATCAAGGTAGTCTTACCGGTTTTGGGCTGCGCAACCAACAAGCCGCGCTGTCCTTTCCCAATAGGAGAGAACAGGTCAATGATTCGTGTAGAGTCCGTACTGCGACGAGAAGTAATATCAAATTTCTCGTCTGGGAACAATGGTGTTAAATGCTCGAAAGCAACGCGATCACGCACATATTCGGGTGTGCGACCGTTGATGCTGTTCACCTTAACCAGTGGGAAATACTTTTCACCTTCTCTTGGTGGACGAACCTCGCCGCTAACCGTGTCTCCAGTTTTAAGACCCATACTGCGGATCTGGTTCTGACTTACATAGATATCATCCGGTGAGTTCAGGTAATTGAAATCTGAACTGCGGAGGAATCCGTATCCGTCTGGCATGATTTCCAAAACACCCTCGTTTGCGATAATGCCCTCGAAATGAAATTCTTTTGGACGTCTTCGATCACGCTGGTTTTGGTTATTATTTTGTTTGTGATGCTTAGGATTACGTTCACGACGTTGGTTTTGGTCGTCGTTGTTGTGCTCTGATTTAACTTTTTGAGGGCGATCAGGCTTTGTTTCTGGTGCTTTTTCAGCGGTAGTTACCTGCTTTGGTGCTCCCTTGCCAGTCACCATTAAAATGGCGGCAACGAGCTCCTCCTTTTTCATGTATTTCGCTTTGGGAATACTTAAGGATGCACCTAAGTCTTTCAGTTCGGGCAACTTGCGTGCCCGCAAATCGTTTTCAGTCAACATGTCTGTAATGGGATAGTATAAAGAAGAGGGCGTAGGTAATGGGCCTACTGTCGGACCTCTACAGCACAATAATAGGGAGTTTTCATAGGATTCAAAGGTTTGGGCCCAATTTTTTTTGAACTTTGCCTTAAAATTGGACCATGATTCAACGCATTCAAACACTATATCTTTTCGCTGCGGCGATCCTCAGTTCCTTAGCAGCTTTCATTCTTCCAATGTATGTGGTGGACGATGTCGTTTCCAGAGCGACAGCCTCCATGTGGTTGTTCTTCATGTTTGGATGGTCCATGGCCACCTTCTCGGGTTCCATTTTGATGTACCAAAAGCGTAGTTTCCAATTGCTCTTGGTTAGATTGGGAATGTTGAGCTCCCTCATTGTATTGGGACTTTTAATCAAAGAGATTACGTCCACGGAAGGCGCATCTGCATCTTATGGAGCTGTGGTACCCATGTTGAACATAGTTTTGGCCTTCCTTGCTTCTCGTGGCATTCAAAAGGATGAAGCAAAGATCAAGAGTTTGGATCGCTTGCGCTAGGCAAAGAGTCTAAAGCTTTATTGCCGGGTACATCCCAGAAAATATGCTGTTTGCCATTGGTTAAGTACAGGTACTTGGCCTTCAAACTTTGGTTGTAATTGAACGCCTGGTTAAATACCTTTTGATCAATGTTGACCGACGGAGCCTTGCATTCAACCAAGATAAAAGGGGCGGAATTCTTATACACTAAGGCGTCTGAGCGTTTTTCTTTGAATCCCGTACGCAATCCGCTTTCAGTCTCTATCAATGCAAAAGAGTATCCCAGTAGGTGTAAGTAGGATATGGCGTGCTGTCGGACCCATTCTTCAGGCGTAGCGACCAACCATTTTTTGCGGCAAGGATCCCAAAGCAAGTTTTGGTCCTCCTCTTGTTTATGGCGAACTAGGGCAGTGGCTTCCGCTGGAAAATTGAGTTCCAATTCCCCCATTAATGAATGACTTTATTGTACAATTCTGGGTATTTCGCCTCTACGTGTTTGTAGATGTTTTGAATCTTATCAAAGGTTTCTTTTTGCTCCCCAGCAGGAATAACATCTAGGATCCCAGCGTACTTCTTACCGTAGTCTAGATACCCTAAGCTTATGTTTTTTCCGGATTTTACGGCAATGTGGTAAAAGCCGGTTTTCCATTTGTCAACTGCTTTTCTCGTCCCTTCCGCCGGTACCATCAATGTGATATTATCGCGCTTTGTGAGCAATTCAGCAGCATAGTCGACCAAGTTGCTTCGTTTAGAACGGTCTACCCCAATGGCGCCAAGCCATTTAAAAAAACCAAAGAAATACCACTTCGTGTACAAATCTTTGATGAAGAATTTTACCGGAAGGCGCATGAGCCAAAAGGTACCCATGGCGAAGACTAAATCGTAATTTGAGGTGTGCGGTGCCGCGATCATGACGGTATTGCGTGCCGCAGTAATTTGCTCTTTGGTGGCATCTAATTTCCAGCCAGCTAGCCAGAATACGAGTTTTGCGATGAGGTATTTCATTCTGCCTTGGGTTCTGAGATCAAAGATATTGCGCCAAACCAGTTCTCGGGGAAGCCGACGAGATAAACTTTATCAGTGGCACGAGTCATGGCAGTGTACAACCACTTGAAATAAATGGGGGAAGGACCGTCGGGGAGGTAGGGGTGTTCGATGACAACATTTTCCCATTGTCCACCTTGGCTTTTGTGACAAGTAATGACGTAGCTGAACTTGATCTGAAGTGCGTTGAAGTAGGGGTCGTTTTTGATGGCTTCATATCGACGCCCCTTGCTGGTGTATCGGGCGTACTTCACGTTCATTTGTTCGTACAACGCGTTGTTTTGGGCAGCGCTTAGCGCGGGACCATCACTCATGAGTGTGCTCAGGTTGCACATGACATCTATGGCTTCTTGCTCGGGGTAGTCGAGAAAGGCGACGGTAGCTTCGCAATAAGTCAGGCCGTAGCGTTCGTGAATGTTGCGTATGCTTTTGATGGTGCCAATTTCTCCATTGGCAATGAAGCCCATGGCGCTAGTTTCGGGGAGCCAGAAATAGTTGTTTTTGACTACCATGAATTGGTCCCCGGCGGCTATCTGATCTTCTTGAAACTTAATGCGGGCACGGATTCCTTGGTTGTATTGGTTGGCTTTCTTGTTGCTGCGAACGACCATCGTATTGTTGTTGCCGTCGCTGTGGTAGAGGTTTTCGAAAATCTCCTGGAGCTGGTAGCCGTCCTCCACACGAACTAAGTCTTCCCCAGATTCAATAATGGGGTCATCTGAACTTTCCTGTTCAATTCTGTTACGTAGGGCCGTGGCATTTTTTAAGATGTGACTGTCCAATGCCTGACGTACGACTTGTCTCAAGGTATGCCCTGTAGCATTAACTCCGAGGTTTTTTATAAAGAAGTCCGTTAAAAGCGCCGGGCTGTGGGGCTGTCCAATCGGGGGAAGTTGTGCCGGGTCACCGACTAGAATCAAGTTATTCGAGGGGTCTGCAAAGACGTAGGTGATGAGGTCTTCAATAAGGGCATTGCCGCCAAGGGTAGAATCAGTCGTTGTTCCTATAAGTCCGGCTTCGTCGACAATAAAGGTGGTATTCTTTAAGTTGTTGTTGGCCAATACGAAGGTGGCTGTTCCACCGCTGCCTACTCGGGGGCGGTACAACGAGCGATGGATCGTATGCGCTTTTGATCCCGTAGCTCCAGAGAGGACTTTAGCGGCGCGTCCTGTAGGAGCCATCAGCACGACCTTGCGTTTGTGCTTTTTGTGCGTGGCCACTACACTGCGCATCACAGTAGTCTTTCCCGTACCAGCATATCCTTTGATGATAAAGACCTCAGGGAGTACCCTGCGAATGCTCAGGTAAACGGCCAATTTCCTCAACAAACCATCCTGATCAGCGGTAGGTTCAAAAGGGAAAAAACCTTTTAAATCTGCATATGTACTTTGGGGTGCAAGCAACGGAAAAATATTGTAGTTTTGGGACCATCTAATTGAAAATGACCACATGAATTCAAAGGTACAAACCTACGTAAAGGTAGCACTCATATTAATTTCAGTGTTCCTGACATACCGCATCTACAATAGCATTATGCAACCGATTAAATTCAATCGCATCTATGATGTGAGATTGTGTGAGGTAACGGAACAATTGGAAAATCTTCGCGAGGCGCAATTGACCTACAAAAGCGAAAACGGAAACTTCTGTAGCGACCTACAGACATTGGTGGCTTTCGTGGATACGGGTGTGGTAAGCATCATCGAGCGTAAGGATACTAGCTTCATGTACTACAACAAGGTATACCAGAAGGACATGAACAAGGATTCTGTCATCATGCGTGTCTTGGGACAAGAGCCAGTGAAAACTCAGGTTTTCGGTGAAGGTTTCGATGCTTCAACGCTATTGCGTATTGCGGGCACAGATAGCTTGTTCTCAATGAACGCAGGAAAGATTGTCAAGAATGGAGTAGAAGTTGCTACCTTTGAGGTAAGCGCTCCTTTTACTACTGTATTTGCAGACGTTGCGGATGAGTATCCAGATGCATTCTACAAAGTGAAGAACGAGTCTTGGACCATCGGATCATTGACACAACCGACCATCAGTGGTAACTACGAAAACACTAAGTGTAAAACAGAATAACATCGATCCAGCCTTCGAAACGGCGAAGGCGGAGGAATGCACATTGTCCATCCTGTACCAGCAGGATGGACTTTCTTTTTTGGTACGTCACCGAACCACCCGTCAGTTGTATATGGCGGGCTATATGCCACGAGCAGATTGGAGCGACCAGCCCGTGCAAGACTTGATCGATTCCTTTCCTCAGCCGCTTCCTGAGGTGATCTATGGCGTGGAGGCCGCGCACAGTGTGCTCATACCCCAAGTCATGACGGATCCGGAGGATCTAGATTGGACAGAGGATATGTTGGGGCACAAGGCGAATTTTTCAGATGTCAACGAATCTCTTGGGGTGGCAGTATTTGCCTACTTGCCGGAAGAAGATTTAACACTCAGCAACACCACTTCATTGGTGCGCCGTCACCACTGGGCTTTGCAATTGGACAAGTTAGAGCCTACAGATGCCCCAACTATTTGGGCACATGTGTACAACGATGCGGTTCAGATTATGGCGAGTCGTAAGGGGAATTGGTCCCTAATCAATAGTTTTCCTTGTGCCAACGAAAGTGAGCTGATGTATCATTTGGGAAATTGTACGGAGCAGTTGGATTGGAATCGTGCAGATTGCACCATTGAGCTCAGCGGATTGAGTGCGCGGGCCTACAAAGAAGTCGTGCAGCCGTATTTTGGAACGGTGCGTCTGTTTAAACCGGCGCAATGGTCGAAAATAAGTTCTGCTATGAAGGAATTTGATGCCTTGGCCTTCGCTACACTCTTGCGCTTATGAGAATAGTCAGCGGAAAATGGAAGGGGAAGCGCATTGTCGCGCCCAAGAACCTGCCGACGAGACCAACGACGGACTTCGCTAAGGAGGGGATGTTCAACATTCTCAACAATAGGTTTTTCTTTGACGATTTGCGCGTATTGGATTTGTTTGCCGGCACCGGGAACATCGCCTATGAGTTCGCGTCGAGAGGGGCGGGAGAGATTACTTGTGTGGATCAGAACAAAGGCTGTGTGCGCTTTATCAGCGAGATGGCGGATGATCTGGGCGCAAACATTCAACCGGTCCAGTTAGATGCTTGGCTCTTCGTTCAAAAGACGACGACCTCCTATGATATTGTCTTCGCAGATCCCCCATATGATTGGGACAAGCACGAAGCACTCGCCGAGGCTTTGATTCAAAAAGGCTTCTTGAAAGAGGGTGGGGAAGCCATCATTGAGCACAGCGCAGATACGGATTTAAGTCATCTGCCTGGATTCTTCGAGCACCGCAAGTACGGGCACGTTCACTTCAGTTTTTTCAGTCGTCCAGAGGATTTGGGCGCTTAATCTTGTGCGATTAGGAAATCGACCAATGCTCTGATGGCACGGCCGCGGTGACTGATCGCATTTTTGGCAGCAGCATCCATTTGAGCGAAGCTGCTTTGATGCCCTTCCGGAACAAAGATGGGGTCATAACCGAATCCCTTGGCTCCCATGCGCTCGGTGGCAATGGTGCCGCGAACGATTCCTTCGAAGATTGTATACGCCCCGTTCCAGTGAAGGGCGACTGCAGTGCGGAATTGGGCCCCGCGATTTGCTACTCCTTCCAGCTCCTGTAAAACCTTGTCCATATTGTCCTGCGGATCCTTAGCCGGTCCTGCATAACGTGCGCTAAATACTCCGGGAGCCCCGTTCAATGCGTCAATCTCTAATCCAGTGTCGTCTGAAAAACAAGGCAATCCATGGCGCTGCCATACGGTCTTTGCCTTGATGATGGCGTTCCCTTCAAGGGTGGGGGCGTCCTCAACGATATCTTTATGGTCATTTAAATCATGAAGGCCAAGGACATCGTATTTTGGTGCGAGCATCTCGCGGACTTCTTGTAATTTACCGGGGTTGTGAGTTGCAAAAACGAGCTTCATATATTCGCACATTAGATGACCAAATTTACATCCATTATCCGTTGGCTGGGGCCCGTGCTCGCCCTTCTTATCAGCATCGCTGGTCAAGGGCAATCCCATTTTGTTCTATTGGGAATTGCAGCATGGATGTTGGTATGGTGGATTACAGAAACGGTACATCTAGGGGTCACTGCTTTGCTGCCATTGCTCCTTTTTCCCGTATTGGGACTGGGAACGGCGAAGGAATTGGCAGGCTATTATGCCCATCCGCTGGTCTACTTGTTTTTTGGAGGGTTTGTGCTCGCCTTGGCTTTGGAGAAGTCCTCCCTGCATTACCGCATCGCCTTGTGGATATTAAAGCGAACAGGTACGAAGGATACGGGATTGATCGCTGGATTTATGTTGGCCACGGGCTTTATGTCCATGTGGATTTCGAACACGGCTACAGCCATTATGATGTTACCCATCGCCACTAGTGTGCTTGGGGTATTGAACGAGGAGAAACAATCTAAGTTATCGAGACCGGTGCTGCTAAGTGTGGCTTGGGCAGCAAATATTGGGGGCATGGCCACGATTATCGGAACGCCACCAAATATGATTTTTGCGGCATTTATGTCGGAACAATTGGACCGTCCCATCGGATTTATGGAATGGCTTCCTGTAGGATTGACTGCCACAGTGGTCCTCGGCATTACGGCCTTTTGGATCATAACGCGAGGCCTGCCTAAGGACGTGCTGAACGACGAGGAAGAGCAGAATACGGCTCAATGGATTGCGGGAGAGTGGTATTCCTTGGGAGGATTGACGCCCGTTCAAAAGCGCGTTGCGGTGGTGTTTGCCTTTACTGCCATTTTGTGGATTTTACGTCCATACTTAACGCAATGGATTCCGGTGATTCAATGGTCGGATACAGCCATAGCACTGGCCAGTGCGGTGATGTTGTTCGCCCTTCGCGATGGAAACCAGGGCAACATATTGGATTGGGAGGATACCAAGAATTTACCTTGGGGCATACTGATTCTCTTCGGTGGGGGCTTGGCCCTTGCGGGCACCTTGCAAGGAAGTCAATGGTTTGAACTGATGAGCACAGGGTTAGAGAATTTGGGCCAATTGCCTCAGTGGGTTTGGCTCCTCATCGTCGCCATTATAGGGGTATTCGCTACGGAATTATTGAGCAATATGGCCTTAGTGAGTGCCCTCTTGCCACTGCTGCTTAGCTTGAGCCTAGCCATTGGTATCCCGATGGACGCGTTGAGTTTGCCTTTAGTCTTAGGCGCCAGTTGTGCGTTTATGTTGCCCATGGCCACTCCTCCAAATGCTATTGTCTTCAGCACGGGGAAACTGACCATTTCTTACATGGTTTACCGCGGGATTGTGATGAACGTATTGGCTATTGTATTGATTGTCCTCCTGTTGCAGGTCGTAGGCATTACGGGCTGATAATATGGTCCGATTTCTCTAGCAACTTCTCCGGCAACGTACTCTGAATAACGCCTGCCATGGCTTTGATCCACTCTTGTTTGAGCTGCGTGCGCGTATACAGCATGCTGATTTCCCGAGTAGGTGTGGGTTCCGCAATAGGCTTTATCCCTTTCTTGTATTTCGAGGCTAAATCCAGCGTATTCAGATAAGGCAATAAGGTCATGCCTAAACCGCGATGCGCCAGCTTCACAAGGGTATCAAAG
>JAYPCB010000012.1:0-8321 GCA_038124525.1 Cryomorphaceae bacterium | reverse complement strand
TGTTGATGCGTTGGTCTTGCTGAAGTTCTGTTTGGCAAAGCTTCAACACACTGCTTCGAAAACAGTGCCCCTCATTCAGTAGCAACATGTTGTTTGCATTGAGTTCTGAAGCCAGTAGGAATTCGTCGTTAATCATCGAATGGTATTCGGGCACGAAAGCCATAAAAGGCTCATAGTACAACGGCAATTCCTCAATACCTTTCTCAGTGAGTGGCGTTGCTGCGATGCCTACGTCTATGCGATCTTGTCTCAGGGCTTCGATCATGTCCTCAGTCTTGAGTTCCTCAATCTTAAGTTTGATATCAGGATACTTCTGTGAGAACTCAGGAATGAACCTTGGCAAGAGTGAAGGGGCTACGGTAGGAATGACGGCGAGGTTGAGTTCTCCTTCGAATTTGCCGCCAATTTTTTTAGCCATTTGTTCCAATACTTGGGCTTCATAGAGCACGGAACGCGCCTGCTCAAGAATTTTAGCCCCCAGTGGCGTAGGAACAATGGGATGTTTGGACCTATCAAAAATTAGGATGTCCAATTCCTCTTCAAGCTTCTGCAATTGCATACTCAACGTGGGCTGGGTGACAAAGCAAGCCTCTGCCGCCTTGGCGAAATGGCGATGGTTGTCCACGGCCACAATGTATTTGAGTTGAGTAATAGTCATTGATTATTGTATTTCAGATTCTGATAGACAACAAAGATATTCTCAGTAAGTTCTATGGCCTTGGAATGTGCCTTATTTTTAACCAATGACCCTCGAAGCGCTGAAAGATAAATTACACGCACCTCTGCCCGGCATCTCCGGCCAGCGCGAAATGATGCCCTCCTACCGCAATGCTGTGAGCTTAGACGATATTGCCCCCTTGAAGCCTCGAAAGGCGGGTGTGATCATCCACATTTTCCAAGGCCCGCAAGAACTCGAGATACTCTATATGAAGCGCCCATCCTACGACGGTACACACAGCGGACAGATTAGCTTCCCAGGAGGTGAACTCGAAGAGTACGATCAAGACCTCATGGCTGCAGCCTTCCGCGAATGTGAGGAAGAGGTCAATCTAGGGCGCGGCGAACAGGAATTCTTCCGCGCCTTAAGCTGGCTGTACATCCCGCCATCCAATTTCTACGTAGAGCCTTTTATTACCCTTGGAACGGCGGCTCCACAGGTCGAGCTGGATCC
This sequence comes from Cryomorphaceae bacterium, assembly GCA_038124525.1. Taxonomy (GTDB): domain Bacteria; phylum Bacteroidota; class Bacteroidia; order Flavobacteriales; family Schleiferiaceae; genus UBA10364. The sequence goes on along the minus strand of JAYPCB010000012.1, from coordinate 7,150 downwards.
ACGAGAAGTGGACCGAGTTTTTTCCATCCCTCTATCCCAATTAATCGACGGCTCCCTCATTCAACAAACCCGTATTAAGACGACCTAAGGAACGCTTGTAGTGCCTGCCTATCATTGGGACGGGGAAATAATTTGGGGCGCCACCGCAATGATGACTGCGGAACTCGTTGCGCTATTGAGATAGCCTTATATTTGCACCCTTCCATAGGAATTACAACAATGTTGAACCCCTTCAAAAAAGACAGCTTCGGCTATAACCTTCTGATCAAACGAACGGTGATTTTCGTGTTTGGCTTGATCACTTGGTACCGCTATACCCGGATAAATTCTATCAAGATTGTTGGCGCAGAAAAGTTAAAAGACCTCCCGCCACAAGGAGTGTTGTTCGTATCCAACCACCAGACCTATTTTGCCGATGTGAGCGCCATGTACCAGGTGTTTAACGCAGCTGAAAACGGAGTGTATAACCGATTACCGTTCTACACCTTGTTCCGTCCCAAACTCAACGTATTCTTCGTTGCTGCCGCGGAAACCATGAAGAAAGGTTTGCTTCCTAAACTCATGCAGTATGCAGGTTCTGTGAGCATCAAGCGTACCTGGCGTGAAGCTGGTAAGAACGTCAGTCGCGGTGTGGATCCTAAGGACATTGCCAACATCAAAAAAGCCATGGAAACGGGGTGGACCATCACCTTCCCACAAGGTACTACGCGTCCATTCGTGAAGGGCCGTCGTGGTACGGTACACCTAGTCCGCGAGCTACAGCCGGTAGTGGTTCCAGTGGTCATCGATGGATTCCGTCGAGCCTTCGATAAAACGGGTATGTTTGTGAAAAGCACGGGTAACTTGTTAAATGTTACCTTTAAAGACCCGTTGGTGCTTGATTTTGAGCAGGAAAACGATAAATTGTTGGACCAAATCATGGTGGCCATTGAACAGGCGCCAGAGTTTTTGAAAATAAAAGACGAATGAAAAAATTAGCCATTCTTACGGTACTTATGGGCGTTTTGCTCGGATGTGAAAAGTCTATTCCTGTGGTAGATCCTACGGCCTTGGACAACAGAAACATCTACATCCGCATGTACAAGTACTTTGATGGTGATTTGTTGGATACATCTGAGGTCTACCAGATCAATGGGGACATGATCAAAATCAATAAGATTTACGCGACATTAAGTGGTGCCGAGTTTATCAGCTATGACGAAAGTGATACCATTCGTACGGAAAGTGATCTCACCATGATTGATGTGACCACCACTAGTGAAGTGAAGTTGGCTCACTTGCCTCGCGGATCGTACAATGGTTCGATAAGCTACATGATCGGTCTAGATTCAGCACGTGCCTATGCATCGCCAGAAAGTTTGGAAGATGGCAACCCCTTGAAAAGCGGTGCGGTCTGGAACGGAAGCGACATAGGTCACAGCTTCTTCCAGATAGAGGGCGGTATCTTTGATCCAGCTGATACAGTTTTTACGACCCCTCAATCAACCTTCGTATGGCGTTTTGCTACACCGGATTTGGTGGTGAATAAAAACGAGAAGCGCAACTTTAGTGTTGCCAACAACAAGGACGTATTCTTTGTGATGAACTTGGATGTAGAAAAGCTCTTCTTAGGCTTGACCCCAAGTCAAACTCCGGTCATCAACTGCGACCCTGCAGATGGAACCGACTATAACAACGCTAAAATCTTACGCGACAACGTAATCAGTGAGTTTGTGTTTGAACTATAAACCACCACGATTATGAAATACCTGACTAACCTAGTTGTTGCTTCCCTAGCGACCCTATTGCTGGCATCTTGTGGAAATGGCGATTCGACTGTTTCTATGGAGGTGCGACTTACCTATAACGATGCGCCCTATGCCGTAGGCGAAACGGTCTACAAAGGGGATACTGCCCTTAAGTTCGAGAAGTTTTATTTCTACTTGTCCGACCTTCAAATTGGGGACCAATTGGTCGAAGAGGTGATGTTCTGTAACGCCGAAGACAGCACCACCATGAACTATGAGTGGACCTTGGACAAGAAGGCTAGTACATTGAACTTTTGTGTGGGGGTAGATTCTTTGAACAATGCGATGGATCCTACTTCTTTCGATGTGGGCCACCCGCTCTCTAGCGCCAATGATATGTATTGGTCTTGGGCGACGAAGTACAGATTCTTGCGCATAGACGGGCGTTCAAACCCTTCAGGTATGCTGGGTACGGACGATATCCTGTTGGCTTGGCATACGGGAAAGGACGAGTTATACCGTTGCGTGAATCTCACTTCACAGCTGGCAGGTGCTATCAAAGGCGGTGATCATGTGATTCTTGAATTTGAATTGGATCAATTCATTCAAGGCATGTCCCTCGAAACCGAAAGCATGACTCACGCTATGGCAGATGATTACGATATCGCCGTGAAATTGAGCAATCAACTTCCAGGAGCCTTTAATCTCCGAGTGGAGTAAGAAAAATTTTACCTATCAAAAAACGCGGCCCAAGGGCCGCGTTTTTTGTGTTCTAATTTGCCCTGCGGGGCTATCTAAAGAGAATGCTAATTCTCACGCCGCCAAGTATGGCTGGCGTTGCATTTCGGCGATTGATGAGTTCATACTGACCCGTGAAAATCCCCGTAATAGGGTCAAAGGCTTCGACGTATTCCGAAGTGCTTCTGCTCTTGTTGCGAATCGCTGCACCAATGAACCAATCCATAATCATGCGCTCTGAGGGTCTGCTTTGATAGCCCATGGTGAAGCCAAAGTCATTCCAGCTAAACCCTTCGTTTACCGTTGTATCAATACCTGAAAACGGATCGGTGATGTAGAAATCTTGGGCGTAGTTGCGGTGGTTGATATTAAACGCAATGTAATACCCGTCTTGGAAGGCATTGCCCTCAGGGAAGAATTTAGCGTTGAAGGTAGCACTATAGCCCAGTTTACTCAATGTCTGACCGTCTTGACGCAAGCTGTACCCGCGGATCAACTCTTCGGTCATATTAAAGGTGGTGATGCCCAAACCTCCTTCGAGGCTTAAATAATCTGTCACCTTGTGCTCATAAGAAAGCGGAATATCGCCCGCAATGAGTGCGGTTGGCGATAATTTCAATGCGTGATTGTAGCGACTGTAATAGGCGCTAGGGTTCATGTTGCTGCTCATCGCAGGCGAGGACATCGTATTGACTTGCCCTGCACCGCTAACGTCGAGGTTACGCTTGCGCACAATCACTGTCTGTGCATCCGCCCAAAGGCTGGTGCAAAGTAGAATGGTCAGCGTATAAATAATTCGTTTCATATGCGTTGTACTAGGGAGGGGTGATGTATCTTGACTATCACTTCCAAAATTTACGAAAACAATACAATCTTCCTATGAAAACGCCCCAAAAAGGTAGAATGTTGGCGATAATGGCCATTTTTTTCTCTGCGATGACCTTCGGACAGGGCTCTTTTCCCGTGTTGGAGTGGAGTCCAGAGTACAATGTGCGCAATGCCAAATTTGACCGACTCCTTCAGGTAGGGGACAACGGCTTCTATACCTATCGCGGCAGTGCCATGAGCCTGATTGCAGGCAATAGGGACGAATATTTCGCGTATTACAACCGTTACGACTTGAGCGAGCAATGGTTGATGAAGAACCCTCGATGGGAGTGGAACGGCCGTCGTGTGGACTTTAAAACGAGCTTGATCATTGGTGATCTACAGTACTTGTTTTACGAGAGTTACGACAGGACAGCCGATATACGCTACTTATTGTGCCGCACTTTGGATGCTGAGGCGAACCTAGGAGAAATAAAGGTTCTGGAGGTGCTGGATAGCCGCTTCAGAAATAGAGGCGAGTTCGATGTCCAATTATCCAAGGACCGCTCCAAGATCGCCATCTTCACGAATCCGCCCTACGAGCGTCAGAAGGCGGAGAACTTCTACGTTCGTGTTTTTGACCCATCTTTGAATGAGCTGTGGAATGCCGATGTCGAACTGGTCTACCAAGACCGCAACTTTGGTATCATGGACTTTGAGGTGAGTAATGCGGGTGATGTGTTCATCTTGAGCTATTTCGATCGATCGCCAAACCTGACCTTTACCAACAACCGCGATCTCGACTACAAGCTGATGAAAATTGGATCCGGAGAAGAGAACGAGATCATCGAATTCGACCTGGGCCTTCAGAACGTTCGCGTGCACAGTTTGGGCATCGAATGTGATATTACCGATGGGGAAATGGCGATCTCAGGATTCTACGGTCGCCGTAATTCATGGGATATGGACGGTGCGTTGTACTTGGCCTTTGACCAAATCGCCGGCGAAGTGGTACACTCCAACCTCAATCCATTCTCCACCGAATTTGTGGCCCAATTCTCCAAACTCCGCGCCAAACGGGGTAGAGGAATCCGCAAAAACTTCGTCTTCCGCCAATTCGTTTCGCGTCCCGACGGCGGCGCCTATGTGGTGGCCGAAGATTACGAACTCATCGTCCGCACCGTCCAAACCGGCCGCGGAACCACCACTACGAATTACTATTACTACTACCGCGACATCATTGTCTTGAGCATCAACAATGAAGGCGATGTGGATTGGTATGCGCACATCCCAAAAGAGCAAAACTCCATGAACGACGGTGGATATTACCTCGGATACACCTTCCTCATGAACGAGGACGGCCTTCACTTTGTCTATAATGACCACCGTGGGAACGTCAAGCGTTGGGGTAAAAAACGCCTCCGTCCGATCCGAAATGCGAAGGCAGGCAACCTTGTGATGGTGACCCTAGGCCACGATGCCTCGCTGAACTACCGCGTACTCAACAAGAACAAACGTCAGAAATTCCGTGTGGCGCCGCGCTCTTCGCGGTTAGCAAATGATGGAAAAGACGGTGCCATTTTGTTGTCGCTCCGCGGCTCCAAGATTAGATTTGGCAACCTAAGATTTGAAGAATAACTCATGAATGTTCACTTCATAGCCATTGGAGGGAGTGCCATGCACAACCTCGCCATCGCATTGCAACAAGGCGGTCATACGGTTACCGGCTCGGACGATCAGATCTTCGAGCCGTCCCGCGGACGGCTCGAATCAAAAGGCCTGCTCCCGGCCCAGGAGGGTTGGTTTCCCGAGCGCGTGCATGAAGGGTTGGATGCCATTATTTTGGGTATGCATGCCCGTCAAGACAATCCGGAGTTGGCGCGTGCACAGGAATTGGGCCTGACGATTTACAGCTATCCAGAGTTTCTGCATGAGGTCAGCAAGGACATGACCCGGGTGGTCATCGCCGGATCTCATGGAAAGACCACGACCACTGCGATGGTGCTGCACGTGATGAATCATGTGGGCCAGCCGGTGAATTACATGGTCGGTGCGCAATTGGCCGGGTTCGATTGCATGGTGGAATTAGAGAGTGGTTCGGAGTTCATGGTGATGGAAGGGGACGAATATTTGAGTTCGCCAATTGACCGTCGTCCGAAGTTCCATTTGTATAAGCCGAATATCACGGCCATCACGGGTATTGCTTGGGATCATATCAATGTGTTTCCCACGTTTGAGGATTATGTAGACCAATTCCGCTTGTACCTCGACACCGTCGAAGCCGGCGGGGCAGTCATTTATAACGAGCGTGATGCAGTGCTCAAACAAGTGGTAGAAACCTCCAGCGCAACGGTCAAGCACTTTGCTTATTCCTTGCCAAATTATGAGATCGTGGATGGCCAAACTTTTATTGAAACACCTGAGGGCATGATGCCACTCCAAGTCTTTGGCGCGCACAACCTTAGCAATATGGAAGCGGCGCGTTGGTTGTGCCTTGAGATGGGCGTTCAGGAAGAAGAGTTTTATGATGCGATCATGAGCTTTACCGGAGCACAGAACCGCATGGAGGTGTTCCATGAGGGAACTCAGACGAAGGTGTTCCGAGACTTTGCACATGCCCCTTCTAAGGTGGGAGCTTCTGTGAAGGCGTTGAAAGAGCAGTTTGGACAGGTGCGCGTAGTGTTGGAATTGCATACGTTTAGCAGCTTAAATCCGGAGTTTTTACCCCAGTACCATGGGGTGATGGACGGTGCCGATGAGGCTTGGGTATATTATAGCCCTGCAGCGGTCGCACACAAGAAGTTGCCGCCGCTGAGTAAGGGGGACGTGAGCGAGGCTTTTGGGCCTGGTGTTCAGGTTTTTGATGATGCACAGGCATTGGAATTGGCCCTTCAAAACAATGGTTCAAACAAGGCTATGGCACTGATGAGCAGTGGAAATTTTTCGGGCTTAGACCTGAAAGCTATTGTTTCAAACTATTAAGTAGTAAATTTGCGGCATGAGCAAGAGAGAAATCATTGATGCAAGAGAGCTGAACATCGCATTGAATCGATTGTGTTGCAAGCTCATTGAAAACCACGGCGATTTCTCGAATTCTATTTTGATTGGGCTCCAACCTCGCGGAGTTCAAGTAGTGGACAGACTAGTCAAACTTTTGAAAGAAACCTACGGTGTGGCTGAGGTGCGCACGGGAAAATTGGACATCACCTTCTTTAGAGATGATTTTCGCAGACGCCCGGGGCATTTGCAACCAAACCGAACGCAAATCGATCATTTGGTCGAGGATCAACGCGTGGTTTTTGTGGATGACGTGCTGTACACGGGCCGTAGCATTCGCGCCGCGATGGATGCGATTTTGAGCTACGGAAGACCGGCCAAAATGGAATTGCTTACCCTGATAGATCGTAGATTTTCTCGCGACCTGCCCATCCAACCGGATTACAAAGGACGCCAAGTGGACAGCATTGCTTCCCAGCGCGTCGAAGTTTTGTGGGAGGAGGTCGATGGCCGCGATGCTGTCGTATTAACTGAGAACCCATCATGAGCGAACTCTCTGTCAACCACCTGCTAGGCATCAAGCACCTCAATAAAGAGGATATCCAACTCATTCTTGATACCGCAGCCCAATTTAAAGAGGTCATCAACCGACCCATTAAAAAGGTTCCGACACTCAGAGATATTACCATCGCCAACCTATTTTTCGAAAACTCTACCCGTACGCGCCTTTCCTTTGAATTGGCCGAAAAGCGCTTAAGTGCTGATGTGGTGAACTTTTCTGCTGCCTCTTCCTCAGTGAAGAAAGGCGAAACTTTGGTCGATACGGTCAACAATATCCTAGCCATGAAAGTGGATATGGTGGTCATGCGCCACCCAAATCC
>JAYPCB010000011.1:25782-29698 GCA_038124525.1 Cryomorphaceae bacterium | reverse complement strand
GAGGTCGTGGATGATTTCATCCAAAGGGTGTTGGCACGTGAGCACGAGTTGATCGCGCCGCTGCAAGAACAGGCAGATTTTAGCATTAGTACAGATTATAGAATCATAAAACCACAATAAAATGAAGAATTGGTGGATGTTGGCAGCCCTAGGAGTTGCCGTAGCAAGTTGTGAGAGCTCAAACGAGTGGAGTGTATCCAGTCCCGATGGCGCAGTTGCCGTAGAGGTGGAGTTGACACCGGCCGGTGAGATCACCTATGCGGTTGCATTCAACGGAGAAGAGGTCATTGCGGATTCGAAATTAGGTTTTGATTTCGCCAATGCAGACGATTTCCTCGACGGCTTTGAACTATACTCGAAGGAAGTAAAATCCATTAACGAGGCCTACGAAATGCAGTGGGGGCCAACGACGGAGTTGGTGGCGGAGCACAACGAATTGGTCCTAAATTTCATTCAACCTGAAAATGGACGCATTCTGGGCATCGCCTTCCGTGCAGCTAACGACGGTTATGCGTTTCGCTACCTCATTCCTAGCCAAAAAGAAGGCTCACTTGTGGTGGCCAACGAGCGCTCGGAGTTTAACCTCACAGAAGATGCGGCGGCGCATTGGATTCCCGGGGACTGGGAAATCTATGAGCACCCCTATAACCACACGAAGACCAGTGAGATCGATGCGTTGAGCAAGGCCAATCACCCGAACCTTGCCTCTACACATATCGTGGAGAACAGTGTGAGCACCCCGGTGACCTTTGTGTACGAGAACGGCACGCACATGAGCATTCACGAGGCGGCATTGGTGAACTACAGCGGCATGACCCTATTGAAAACGGGCGACCACAGCTTCGTGAGCAGCTTGGTGGGCCGTGAGGACGGCAATAAAGCCACCATTCCAACCCCGTTTAAAACCCCTTGGCGCATGGCCATCATCGGTGATGAAGCAACAGACCTCTTGGCCTCACACTTGATGTACGACCTGAACGAACCAAATATTATGGGCGATATTTCTGAGTGGTTCCAACCGCAGAAATACGTGGGCATCTGGTGGGAAATGCACATGGGCAAGAGCACCTGGGACTACGGCATGACCCAAGATATGGGGACATGGATTCAAGACGGTAAAGACCACGGCAAGCACGGCGCTACCAATGAAAATACAAGACGCTACATCGACTTCGCGGCAGAACATGGGTTCAGCGGCGTATTGGTGGAAGGCTGGAATACGGGTTGGGAGCACTGGATCGGTTTCGACGACCGTGAAGGGGTCTTTGATTTTGTGACCGAATACCCGGATTACGATTTAGACGAACTACAGAAATACGCACAGAGCAAAGGAGTGTCCTTGGTGATGCACCACGAAACCTCTGCGGCACCTCGCACCTACGAGCAGCAAATGGATACGGCCTATGCCTTGATGCAGGCCAATGATATTCACCTAGTTAAGAGCGGCTATGTTGGCCCACTGCTCCCAAAAGGTGAATACCACCACGGGCAGTGGATGGTCAACCACTACAACGGCGCAGTGCTCAAGGCCTACGACTACCAAGTAGCCGTGAACACCCACGAGCCGATCAAGGGAACGGGTCTAGAACGTACTTGGCCAAACTGGGTAGGGCGCGAAGGGGCCCGTGGACAGGAGTTCAACGCTTGGTCGATCGAAGGCGGTAACTATGTTGACCACATCCCGACCATGGCCTTTACTCGATTCCTCAGTGGCCCGATGGACTACACGCCAGGGGTATTTAAGTTAGAAACCAAGAGCGGCCCTATGGGTCAAAACCGCGTCCGCAGCACTGTAGGACAGCAGTTTGGATTGTACCTGGTTGTGCCATCTCCTATTCAAATGGCGTGTGATCTACCGGAAAACTACGAAGCGCACCCAGAGTGGTTGCAGTTCATCAAAGATGTTGCGGTGGATTGGGAAACCAGTATTCCGGTAGCTGGGGAGGTGGGCCAATTCGTAGCTTGGGCACGCACACCCAAAAATTCGGACAGCTGGTACATTGGTGCCGCTAACGCCGAAGGGGCTCGCGACCTAAGCATCGACCTTAACTTCCTAGAGCCAAATACTTCTTATGAAGCCACGATCTACAGAGATGCAGATGATGCAGATTGGGAAACCAACCCCTACGCAGTAACTATTGAAACCATCACCTTAACCGGTGAAGAAGCGCTAAACATCAGAGTAGCTTCAGGCGGTGGCTTTGGTGCCATCCTTCACCCTATAACCGAATAGTAGCTTTATCACAGAAGCTGTATGTAAAGCCGATAAGCCCTGGGTTCGCCCGGGGCTTATTATTTAAGCGCTGCTTTCATGGCCAAATACACGCCGTTGCTCCAGCCGAAGCCGTCTTGTAGATCGTATTCGCCACCGGCGCTGAGGTTCTCAGGCTCGTAGACATTGTACTTCTCGACAAACTTGCCTTGGGCCTCATATACCACCTCGCAAGTGCGCAACCAACGCTCCCCCACCTCACGGGCTTCCTCATCGTACCCATATTTCCTGAGTCCTTCAAAAGCAACCCATTGCAACGGCGCCCATCCGTTCGGGGCGTCCCATTGCTGTCCCGAAAATACCGGCGTGGTAGTGATGCCGCCTGCCTGAAGCAAGAGGGATTTCATTTGTGCGACGACCACTTCAGCTTGCGCCTCAGTAGCCACCCCTAAAAACAAGGGGTACATCATGGCTGCGGAAGGGTGCTCACTTCTCAATCGATCCTCGTGCCACTGCCAATCAAAGAACCCTTTTTCAGGGTCAAACATTTTTTCTTGAATGGCCAATTTTCTTCGCTGCGCGGCATCCACATACTCCTTTTCACGGGTAATTCTTCCCAACAATTCCTCCAAGAAATAGAGCAGACAGTTCAAGTCTAATGGACACAAATCGAGCGTTTCTATACTCTCCAGCCCTTTCCCTTGCTCAAACCATCTTGAGGAGAAATCCCAACCGCTCTCACAAGCTGCCCGGAGGTGGCGGAAAAATTCTGGGCGTTGTTCCGCGTGTGATAACCACTCCAGATCCGTCCCAAACATCTCCACCCGCGGCCCATTCTCCCTATCGTAATAGCGGGTCAAGCCTTCTCGTGTGCGCTCCGGCGCGCTCCAAAAAGCAAGCTCCTTTTTCAAGGCGTCCAAGTGTCTGGCATAAACGGCATCGGGGTCTTCCGAGGCTTGCGCCAGCCCGTCGACCATCAACGCAAAGAAGGGCGGTTGACTGCGGCTTTCGTAATAGGTGCGGTTGCCATTGGGGACATGACCCAAGGTTTGAATGAGGTAATCAAAGTTTGCCACGAGATCTGCAACCCACGACATCTTGCCCGAAACGATGAGTCCAATCTGTGTGAAATAACTGTCCCAATAGTAGACCTCTTGGAACCTGCCCCCTGGAACTACATAGCTGTACGGTAGCGGGATTTTTGACGATCGCTCAGCCACATCCCTGCTTTTGTGCAGATAAGGCCACAGCGCGTCTATATGCTCTTCTGGAGTTCTAGTGGAATTGGCCACAAAATCAACGGCAGCATCCTCGGCAAAATCAAAATGTGCGTGGAAGAACTGCTCCAAATCAAAATTCGAAGCGTCTTTTTCAGCCTCATAAGCGGCGAGAATGGCTTCGGGGGCATGCTTCAACACAGCGTCAGAAAGGGCTTTCTCGTCGTGCCAAATCCCTGAGGTGTGCAGCGCGACAAAGAGCTCTTTGAGATCACGGTCAATTCTATGCATGGGGTTGTGCCGTCAATCGTTTGAGCAGGAACACGGCCACCAACAACAGGGTCATCGGCACCAAGGTGAAATAGAAAGCTCCGCCCCCGAGATGCTCAAAGAAGTACGCGGTGATGCGCGAACCAAGGGTACCGCCTGTGGCAGAGAACAAGACGATCAAACCCGTCATGGGGCTGTGCATGTTCTTCGGCAGGGC
>JAYPCB010000011.1:9607-25682 GCA_038124525.1 Cryomorphaceae bacterium | reverse complement strand
AAGGCTGAGATGACAAAGACGATGACCAAGAGCTTTACGATGAGCCCCAGCATGGCCTGAAATTCTTGCGCCAAGGTGTTTTCAGAGGCCACCTTTGGCAGTTCTGGAATGCGGACCATGAACGCACCTGCAAGCAGCACCAACCCCAATAAGACTAGATAGACGTTCAGCCAAGCATTGGGATCCTCTGGATTGTTGAACGCCGGGAACAGGAAGTAGGCGAGGGCCACCCCGAACATGAACGTTCCTTCAATGGTGCTCATGAGAGAATTGTGCTCCTGTTCGCCCGAGGTTACTAGGCCGATAGCGCCATAGACACTGACCTTGATCAAAGCGAAGGTACAGCCCACAATAGCGAAGAGAATTTGCGCGGAAACGAAGCTGTTGCCCAAATACATCTGCAACAAACCCAACGACACAATGCTCAAGGCAATGAGCATGACCTTTTTATAGCCCATACGGGGAATAAAGCTGGCGAAGGCGAAGCTGATGATGGCAATAGGCATGTCTTTGAAGAGCTCGAGCGTGCTCGCGTGCACTTCGGTAATGCCATAATTATTGATGCTTTTCAGGATGACAATCCCGACGCTATTCAGAAGGATGGCAAAGACAAAGAAGTTGATGTGCAATGCCCATTTAAACGGTTTATTCATTTCCGGTGTAGGTAATCAAAGTGCTGTCGATATGAGCGCCTAGCGAACGCCCTTGTACCACGCCGATCTCAATGGCAGGCATGTAGTGGATACCTCCATAAAGGCGCGAAATAGCGGCCTCGTCGGAAGCGGCAGTGAAGCTCGGGTAGGAGCGATCCGGCAATCCATAAGGGCGCTCGGTAGAGTCTTGGAAGGCGAAATTCTCGCCAAAAACCCCAGTAAGCATGGTTCCCGCTGCACCTGAAATCACACTGTGCCCAGAGGTATATTCAGGGAACGGAGGCGTTTGAAGTAGCGGGGTCCAATTCTCATCAAAATGCTCGTTAATCAAGGTCTCAGGACGGACCAATTCCGATCTGTATTTCTCGTCCCAACAAGAAATAAACCCGTCAAACAACCCGACAGAAGCCCGCAAATAAGCATTGGCCGTTTGTGCAAAATCTGCCTGCGCTTTGCGGCAAGCAATACCGGTGATCCCGATCCAGTGCCCTCCAGGAGTAATCTTTTTGGTCGCCAACATGACATGTCCGCGGTGCACGCTCACATAAGGGTTACAATCCCAGAACTGCGCGATTTCCACCTGCTCGTCGGTGATGTTCTTGCGAATGTTGTAGACCTGCATGAGGTCCTTGTAGAATTTGGTCGCTGTATCTAGACTAGGCGTTGGCGGCGGCACGGGCTTGAACATCTGAGCGCTGTCCATTACTAACGTGCGAATGTTGCGCCAATGCGGCTCAATACCGTCCATATAGTCCGGCGGCGTCGGCTTCCAACGCATCGGATCGTCGTTGATGGTATACTTTGTGAACGTACGGCTTTGGTTGTAGTTGTCGCCCTTCGCCCATTGCAGCACAGCGGCAGCGATGGTGGCTCCGTATTCTTGCGAGAGTTCAACGGCTTCTTGGCCATGGTGTTCGGCCAATTTTGCCATCAACCCCTCCATATGCGTTTCCATGCGGTCCTCCGAAAAGACCAAGGCCTTGCCTACAATACCCGCAGCGTGTAGCGCTGCTACCTCCGGCACATACCCTTCGGTTTGAGGCGTGGCCGGCATGGCTGGGAAATCATGGAACTGCCCGGCTAGGGAGCGGTAATCTGAGCGACTTTGTGCCACGACCTCATAGGCGGCAGTTGCCGTATAAGCATAGACTCGGGCCGCTACTGGCGGAGAGAAAATATCGTGCACCAAGATCTCAGTGATGGCTTGAAATTCATCCTGAAGATCGCGGGAGTGGTCGGTATAGGGCTCCTTCGTACCACATTGCACCAAGAGTGCAGCGGCGAAGAAAAGGGGTAGTGTTTTTAGGAGTGTTTTCATGGCGGGGTTTAGCAATCGCAGAAGTACCGTGCGATGCCGGCTTCAAAGTTGATGGTTGTGGTATCGGCCGATTTCGGCAGCAAGATCCAATTAAAACTAAAGTTGTTGCACAGCAAACTATTGCACTTGGTCTCGTCCACGGTCTTCACCGCGAAGCGCCAACCGTCGGGCGTGGAGGACATCTTAAGATAATTGGTCGCTAAACAAGAAATCTCCATAGGGTAGCCCACCAAGGTCCATTCTGAGAAATCAATGGAGGGGTAGTTGCAATCCGGGCAGTCCTCATCTTGCGAGAAGGCGATCAAGTCCTCATATGCCGAATCCGTGCGAATAACATAGCCCGTGAATACATCAATGCTCGGGTCAAATTCCGGCCCCATGAGCACCAAATTCGTGGCCTTCACATCGTTGAAGTGGTCGTAGTTCTCGTACTCGGGATACAAGTCCTCCCAATTGCATTCTGGATCCAGGGTACATTGCGTAAACATCAGCCCCAATCCCAGGCAAGCGAAAAATTTCAGAAGTGTGTTGTGCATAGGGCTCTAAGTTACGAAACCCCGCTCTATGTTCGGCTTATTTTAGGTACAACGCAGGCCCGTCATTCATCAACGCCAGCGTACCATTTTTATAAGGCAAAAACGCCCTCACGGAGCCCCTAAGAAGGTAGTTAGAAGGTTTGGATTCTGGGCCCAATTGGCCCCACAGCAGCCCCATTCCACACATGTTTTCCACCGTGCCGATGCTCGTATGGAACGCATCCGAACCTCCGCCGATCCACCAAGTGTCGCCATCGAACCAGCTTGCAGTGAGCGGCGCCCTGTTTGCACGCCCCGGAAAACTGTACGGCTTGAACTTGCAGCCATCGTTCATCAGCAACACACTTTGGGCCGTTTCCACACTAAAATGCTGTGCCCCCTCGAGCTCCCCATCGAACAATTTTTCAAACGGCTTCCCAGAGAAATCGCGGTTCTTCAGATAAAACTTGCGGTACTGTACACTTTCCTTGATGAGCTCATCGCGCCCAAAAAGCGGGTACCGTTCGCCCTGATTCACGTAGCTGTACAAGAAGTCTCGGTCGCCATTATTGTCCAAATCCTTGATCCACAGCTCCAGCGGCTCTCCCACGCCCAAGTGAATGCCATGGTTTTCACCTATGGCCCCAGCAAGCAAATCCAAATCTCCATCCCGATCAATATCCGCCGCGTCCAAGTGACGCCACAAACTCGCATCCGTCAACTTCGTAATGACCGGCGACCCTGAAGCGAAATCTATTTTTTGAACGCTGCCCCAGTCCGTAGCCACGACGAGTTCCCGTCTTCCATCTCCATTCAAATCGACAGCAATGGCATCCGTAATCATCCCCAGGTTATGGGTCCATTGTTGCGAGCGCCACTCCAGCGCCCCCTCTTTCGAGCCAAAATATACCGCATGCTCCGGCGACGCCCCATAGTCGTTCCACACACTGCGCTCGCCCACAAAAACATCCTCAATGCCGTCGCCATTCACGTCCAGCACCGCCACCGCCGACGCGTTGGTTCCCGGTCCCTCAATGACTACGCCCGAACTCGTCGTCCCAGGGGTCATGTAGTATCGGTCTTGCTGGCGTTCGTTGCTATTGGGCAATTGGCTGCTTCCGCTCACGACGATCAGGGCTTGTTGGCCGTTGCCCAGGGTGATGAGGGCCGCATCTGTGTCCTCGTATTCTAAATCCTTTGCGATTTGGACCGTGTCCCAATTTCCTTGGTGTTCCCGGGCCCAGAAAGGCGTTTTTCTGAAGCTTGCGCCTATATACACATAGTCCCCCCATACGGCTCCCGCCGGCCCCATCTCGTCCACGCCCTCGAGCAACAAGGGGGTTTGCACGAAAGAAGTATAGGCATCCTCCGCGTGTCCAAAAGGCAGGGTATCTGGTAAGGCGACTTGGTATTTTGCGGGCAAAGGGGATTCTTTTACCCCTATTGAGGATCCTTCTCCAGGACGGAGGAAGTTCAGTTCGCCAGGCACAAGAGTGAAGGCCTCTTGCGCACCCGAAGGCCATTGGACCAAGATAGCACCGCCAAAATCATCCGCGATTCTACGCCCCGAGCTGTGGCTGAGCCAGCCGCGCGTTCCTATGTTCCAATGCGGCAAGGCACCGCTGCGCTTTTTGTAAGAGACGGAATGCCCCCCAAAATCCACCATGGTAGAGGGAGTACCCAATACGTTTTCATAGAGCAGGGCTGGTCCATCTAAATTATTCACGACCAAATCCCATTTCCCGTCATTGTTGAAGTCCCCGTAGGCACTTCCATTACTCGTCCCCTTATAATCCAGTCCCCAACCTTTAGTGGTTTCCACAAACGCGCGGTCGTCAATTTCCGCCGCGAGGTTCATATAGGCCCTGTTTTCCACCTCGCCCGGTGGCATTTTGCTGTAGATCTGCTCGTCGAGCGCCGCGCCACCACCGCCGTTGCTCAAGAACTGGATGTAGTCCAAATCATTGGGACGCCTCTTGATGCCGTTGGTGATGTAGATGTCCTTGGTGCCGTTTCCGTCGAAATCTTCGAGCAGCACGCCCCAACTCCAATCCGTACTTTCCACCCCATGATAGGCGGCGGCATCTTCAAAAACAGGTACATCGGCGGCCTTATGTGGCAATGTCCCCGCGTTCAGGTGCATGCTGTTCTTTGGGAATTGTTCCACATAGCCCTGACCTCGCTTGTATTTGTGGATGTGAAAAGGCTCCGCTCCTAAAGCATTTTTGCGTTCCACCTCATCCCAAGGCTTCATGTCTAAGGTGAACAGGTCAGGCAATCCATTGCCGTTTAAATCCGCGGCATCTGCTCCCATGGTGAACTTGCTGTTGGCTCTAAAACTTTGATCTGTGGCCAATTCAAATTTTTGCCCCCCTCGGTTCAAATACAGATAGTCGTTTTCATGAAAATCGTTGCCAATGAATAAGTCGAGGTAGCCGTCGGCATTGAAATCTTCGGCCACAATACTAAGGCCATAGCCTATTTGAGAACCTAATATGCCCCACTCCTCAGACCGGTCTTCAAAATCGGGCTGCTCCGGATTCCCAGTGTTGAGAAAGAACAAATCGCCGGCCTTAGGGTCTCTAACATTGCGCTGCGAGGCGTTATTAAAAGCTCCTGAGGGATGCACGCTATGACGCAATACATAGAGGTCTTGGTCGCCGTCGTTATCGGCATCGAAGAACAAAGCCTGTTGTCCATAACCCACCACGTCCATACCTTCGACCAAGCGCGTTTCGGTGAAGGTGCCGTCGCCGTTGTTGAGGTAAAATTCATTGTGTCCCTTCCAATGTAGGTATTCCACCGCGCTGAGGTAAATATCAGGGTAGCCGTCTGCGTTGATGTCGGTGATGGACACGCCCGTTTGAAAATCTGATGCTCCTGCAACACCGGCAGATACAGCGCCTTCTTCAAATCGCCAATCGCCCTTGTTCCAATACAGGGCATTGGGACCTTGGTTGCGGACAAAGTAGATGTCCTCAAGGCCGTCCCTATTAAAATCTGCTACGGCAACACCTGCACCATTGTAGAAGTAGAGGTAATCAACGATGTTTTGTCCTTCGTTTTCAGGAAGGTCGTTGCGGAAGTTGATTCCGGCTTGTCTGGCCCGTTCTTGGAATAGGGTAGGCTCTTCGGATGGGGTACACCCGACCGCAGTGACCGCTATGAGTAAGAGCCAGCGCTTCATCAGTGGGAGAGCTTGTATTCTTCTAAGAGACCATCAACCTTACTGAAGAGCACATAGGTCTGGCCGTCTCTCTGATAATGTGTGATATCTCTGACCTGACCGTCGATGTTGAGCCCGCTTTGTAATTGGGTTGCTGCACGCCATTCTCTATTGCCAGTGTTTAGCAACACGGTTCCACGAGAAGCGTCGTAACGCCCCCATTCTGGCTGTACCTCATGTAGGTTTCCGCCCAGTATGAGGTCCTTGTCCCCATCGCCGTCGACATCGAGTGCATCGATGGCATATACAGGGGCCGTTTGTGCTTGAATAGGCAGTGTGGCGTGAGAGAAGACCCCATTTCCGTTGTTGAAGAAACAGGTGGTGCGCAGGGTTTGTACTTGCAACAAGGCAGATCGCTCGAGTTGGGTCGTATCGAAGACTTCAAAGACACTCTTTCCAGCGTATTGAGAATATTCTAGGTTTTCCTTTTTCAAATACGGCAGCTGGCTGATCATATTATGACGCAATACACGTGGGAAGAGGGTATCTCCCCAGTAGGAACAAAGGATAGGATCGGAATACGTGTTGTTGTCGAAGTCATTGACGAACAATACCATGGGCTTTTCAATAGAGGCTTCAAGGCGACAGTTTTCTCCAAGGTTTCCTGCGATGATATCTAGGGCACCGTCGCCGTCCAAATCTTCGAGACGAATGGTGTTCCACAATCCTTGGCTGTGGTCAAAACCGGCTTCAAGGGTACGTTCAGCGAATTGGCCCGCATCATTCATCCAAAGGCGCACACCTTGCCAATCTCCGACAGCAATGATGTCGTCGTCCCCATCGCCGTCTATGTCGCCCGCTTCGCAATCTGAAATCATCCCAATATTTTGGAACCCACGCGTGGTCATTCGCTCATTGCGAAGAACGCCGTCGCCGTAGTTCATAAGGAACAATCCGCTTGCAGGCACACCGTAACGCCCTTTCACAGCGCGTGCGGCCACAAAAACATCTAGGTCTCCGTCGCTGTCGTAATCTGAAACTGCGATGGACGAAGTGCGGATAGGCAGCTCTGGAAGGGCATTGGCGTCGTAGGTGAATCGCCCCTTACCGTTGTTCTTATAGATGCGATCGTAAAGCGCGGCACTGCCGTTCTCTGGTTGAACAGAACCGCTGGCCACGTATAAATCGAGGTCGCCGTCGCCGTCGTAATCGAAGAATTTAGCATCTGTATCCTCGCATTCTGCGTGTTGGACGAACGGGGCATCGATATCTTGTTCAAACCCGTACCAATCCGACCCAAAGAACAGCTGTCCAGGCTGCCCTGCTGAGCCGCACTGGTAAAAATCCACATAACCATCGCCATTGATATCTGCTACAGCGAGTCTAGCGCCTTCAGAAGTGGTCATTTGAGGGATCAGTCGTTCTTCGTTAAACTGGCTATAAGGCGTTTCCGTGCGGCCTCCATAGGCCGCATTCATAGCCAACAAGGTGGATACGATTTTCTTAGGTGCAGATGCCGGCGTTGCAGAAGCACGTCGAACCACATATAAGGAATCTGCGTGGACTCCTGTAAGCGTTTGTTTTTCCTCAGGCGACCATTGCACCACAAGGCTATCGAGGATTTGGTGTGCTCCTAGGCCCAAGTGAATCCTCGGGTCCACACTGCTCTGAAATCCTTTCATCGGAACATTCTCTGCATAGTACATGCTTCCTTGTGCATAAGCATATACTTTGGCGCCTATGGCCAATTTTTCGCCGTCGCGCAGCTCAATCTGTACGCTATGGTTTTCGGGGTGAATGGTCTCGGCATTGTTGCGCCAGATAAATGGCGCTTGATTTACGTTGTTGACAACCAAATCCAAATCACCGTCATTATCTAAATCTGCATAGACAGAGCCATTGCTGTGACTTGGAACGCTGAGGCCCCATTCCTTCGCTTGGTCGACAAATTTGTATCCGCCGGCCACATTTTTAAACGCATAATTTGGAATGCGCGTCGTGGGCATCAAGTCGATGAGCTCTTTGTAGTTGACCCCTTCTTCGGTAACGATGGCACGCATCACCTCTTCGTTACTGATGTAGTTGATGTAATCTTGGTCGGTCAGGTCGTGTGCAATCCCGTTAGAGATGTATAAATCACGCCACCCGTCATTATCAAGGTCCGCAATGAGGGCGCCCCAAGACCAATCGGTGGCTTCGACGCCAGATAATTGGCCAATTTCCACAAAATCACCGTCGGCAGTATTCAAGTGGAGCATGTTGCGGTTGAACTGGTGGTAATAGCCCCAATCCAATTTCCCTTGATACACATCCCAATTCTCAAAAGTGGTGGTCTGGTTCAACCTGCGCACGCCTTGAGGGAGCATGTCGGTCACGAATAAATCCGGAGCAGCATCGTTATTGATATCAGCCATATCCGCACCCATAGAGGCGAAGGAAGTATGGCGCATGTGCTGTTCCAATTCTTCGCTGAAGGTTCCGTCGCCTTTGTTGATGTAGAGGTAATCTTTTTCAAAGAAGTCGTTGGATATGTAAATGTCGAGCCATCCGTCGCCGTTCACATCCCCAACGGTCGTTCCTAGGCCGAAACCTATTTCACTTCCCATAATTCCAGCCTCTTCACTTACATCTGTAAAGTGACCTCCCTCGTTGCGGTATAATTTATCGCCGCCCTCAGGGTCGCGAATTTCTCGTGAGCTTTTCTGTAGGTTGAAACTCCCTATGGCGCGGTAGCTGTTGTTCAACACATACAAGTCTAAATCTCCATCTCTATCGTAATCAAAGAACACCCAATGAGTACTCAAACCTTGATCAGCCACGCCCCAAGCATCGGCAGATTCAGTAAAGGTGTTGTCTCCATTGTTAAGGAACAGCTCGTTGGCACGGCTATCGCCTTTGATGTCTCCGGAATTGGCCACATAAATATCTAACCAACCGTCGCCATTCACATCGGCCATTGCAGCGCCTGTTGACCAAGCTTGTTTACCGCTGGTACCTGAAGCCTCTGTGATATCGGTGAAGGTCCAATCCCCGTTGTTCAAGTACAACTTATTCGAGGTTTGGTTGGCAGTGAAGTATAGATCGACATAACCGTCGTTGTTGATGTCCCCGATAGCAACGCCACCACCGTTATAGAAATTGCGGTAGTTGAAGACGTTGAAGTCCTTGTCGTAGCTCAGGTTATTTTGAAAGTCGATGCCAATTTTGGTCGACTCCATCTGAGTAAACAACGATTCAATCTTAGGACTATATGTACACTGCGCTACGGTCATCCCGAGCAGCGCTATGAGTGCGATTTTTCTCATGGTTATGTGGAGTAGATAGAGGTCCTAATATAATGAAGAAAGCCCGCACAACGTGCGGGCTTTCCTGCAAAACATAGTTTCAGAGTGACAGGTATATTTTAGTAACCTGCGTTCTGAGTCAAGTTCGGGTTAGCACCCAATGCCTCAGTTGGAATAGGAAGCAGTTTCACGTGGTCTTGACCACTAACTGATTTCAATTCCCAAGCATCGGTAAACTTGCCGAAGCGGATCAAATCCAAACGACGAACAGCTTCCCAAGCCAACTCAAATCCACGCTCAGCAAGGATATCATCAGCACTGATAGAAGTAAGTGCAGTAGCACCCGCACGTGCACGGATATCGTTAACAATTGACAATGCAGTAGCATCATCACCTTGACGCAATGAAGCTTCAGCTTTGTGCAACAAGATGTCAGCGTAACGGATTACGGCGTAGTCGTTACCGGCTTCACCACCCGCGTTGTTTTGGTCAACAGCCCATTTCAACACACGGATACCGTTTGTTTCAGACGCTCCTGTAATACCAGGTAAAGAAGCGGTGAAATCTAGTGGGTTACCTTGACGATCTTGCAACGGATCACCAGTTACGAAGTCGTATTGCTGGCCTACCAAGAAGATTTCAGAACGAACATCGTTCGCTGTATCGAACGTATTGTAGAAATCAGCTAGAGTACAGAATCCGTTCCATGGCGATGCAGGTAATTGGTGGTAATGAAGTGTGCGCATATTAAGCGTCCATCCCATACCGCCGGCCTGAATGTTAGGAATAGCAAATACTGTTTCAGATGACCCTTGGTTCTCCACAACAAAGTTGTCATGGAAGTCAGCCTCTAGAGAGAAGTTACCACTATTGATGATAGCATCAGCCGCAGCTTCAGCATCAGCCCAACGAGCACTACCTGTAAACTCTTCTGCGTTCATGTACATACGAGTAAGGATACCGTATGCAGACCACTTAGTCACACGACCGTACTGGTCAGATGAGTGAGAAGCAGCCAAGTTTGGAATCGCAGCGTTCAATTCAGTTTCGATGTAAGCAAATACATCAG
Organism: Cryomorphaceae bacterium; assembly: GCA_038124525.1. Lineage (GTDB taxonomy): Bacteria > Bacteroidota > Bacteroidia > Flavobacteriales > Schleiferiaceae > UBA10364. The sequence goes on along the minus strand of JAYPCB010000011.1, from coordinate 15,677 downwards.
CACGTGGTGAACGAGAAGGCAAGTTTGCTGGATCGATAGATGCAGCATCCAAGATTACACAGTCGCCCCAGAAATCCATCAACATGAAGTAGTAGTAAGCACGTAGTGTACGAGCTTCTGCCATCATCTGTCCGTAGTTGTATTGGCTGAACAAAGACTGATCAGCGTTTTCCAAATCGTAGATGAACTGGTTGGTCTGAGCCAAACCTTTGTTGATGTCATTCCACATACCTACAACGTGACCGTTAGTAGGAGTCCAGTTGTGCTGGTGCAATTCGCGCCAAACACCACCATCACCCCAGTCACCACCACGGGTAGGAACGATAGTTTCGTCTGAAGTTACTTGTGAAATGTTGAAGTAGTTCCACAAGAATGGACGAAGGTTTCCGTAAGAGTTGACGAGTACTGAGTAGTAATCGCCTTCGCTTGAGAAGAAGTTATCTGAGGTAATGTCCTCGTAGATAGTTTCCTCTAGATCAGTACAGCTCTGGAACGTAAGCGTTGATACGGCGGCGGCTGCAATCAATGCGATTTTTGAAAATCTTTTCATTGTTTGATCTATTTAAATTATTTCAAATTGAATTTCACGTTCAACGCGATAGTACGTGCACGTGGATAGTTCATGTAGTCAACACCCAAAGATGGAGCACCGTTTGCAGAAGCATCAGTGTTTACTTCAGGATCGTAACCGCTGTAGCCAGTGAACAAGAACAAGTTCTGTCCGCTTAGACCAACAACAGCTGAGTTCAACCAATCTACTCCATTAACATCCAAGTTGTAAGAGATGTTCACGTTGTCGATACGCAAGAAAGATGCGTCTTCGATCCACTGAGAAGAGTAAGTAGGTGTAGAAGTCAACATCGCATCGTCGAAGTCCAAAGCAGGCTTCATCAAGTTGATGTTTGTGTTCAAGTTATCAAGAGTAGTGTATTCCATTGCAGTGTTGTTGAATACATCACCACCTTGCTGACCGCGCAAGAAGATGCTTGCGTTGATCTTACCATAGTGGAATGTGTTCAAAAGACCGTAAGTGAAATCTGGCTGCGCGATACCGATGATATCAGCTTCGCTACTGTAAGAGCCATCTGCACTATTGTAAACCAAGCCGTAGAATGTACCGTAAGCTTGACCAACAACCAATTTCTGAGAGTAAGCACCAGATTGACCAGCACCACCAATAGGACCTGTCAAGATCTGCTCGTTAGTACCTAGATCTTCAACCATCAAGCGAGAGCGAGAAAGGTTGAAACCAATATCCCAGCCGAAGTCAGAAGTGCTTACCAAGCTGTAGTTCAACATCAAATCAAAACCGTTGTTTGATGTAGCACCTACGTTAGCCAACAATGTTGGAGCAACAGAAGGAGCTGGTGCAGGTACAGTCAATAGAAGGTCAGAAGTGTTTTTCTGGAACAAGTCGAAAGAGCCGTAGAACTTACCACCGTTCAATTCCCAGTCAATACCTAGGTTGGTAGAAGCAGTACTTTCCCAACGTAGAGCTGAGTTAGCAGGGTTCAAGTAACCAGTACCTGAAGTTGAAGATCCGCCGATAACAGCTGCAGAACCAGTACCGATACGAGCAATACTCTGGTACTCACCAATAGCTTCGTTACCAACAACACCCCAACCTGCACGTAGTTTCAAGTCAGTGAACATTTCAGGTACGAAAGCTTCCTCGCTCAAACGCCAAGCAACAGCAGCAGATGGGAATACCCCCCACTTGTTATCAGCACCAAACTTAGAAGAACCATCCTGACGTACTGTTGCAGTCAATAGGTATTTACCAGCGATATCGTAGTTCGCACGACCGAAGAAAGAGATCAAGCGAGACTGACCGCGGTAAGAGTACTTATCGCCAAGCTCAGCCAAACCACCACCATCTAGGTTGTTGAAGCTGTAGTTATCTGTTACGAACTGCTTAGCGCGAGCGCCAAAGCCTTCGTAATTGTTTTCTTGCCATGAGTAACCAGCAGTAAGGTTCATCATGTTACCCGCTACTTCGTTATCGTAGTTCAAGTAAGTCTCCAATACTTTAGAAGAAACTTGACCGTACTTCTGAGCAGCAATACCGTTATCAGCTACACCGTAAGGAGTAGATTTTGGCAAGTATGTTTTACGGATAGTTCCGTATTGATCGTAACCAGCGTTTGCAGTAGCGCTCAAACCTTCAACAACATCGCCAAGGTCCAAACGAGCAGTACCGTTCATAGTTACACCTACTGTACGAGCAACATCATCAATTTCCATAGCCGCTTCAACCGGGTTACGGATCGCGTTAGAAACGAATGTGTAGTTACCGTTAGCATCCTTAACAGGAAGCGTAGGGTTCATTTTCAACATGTTAGTGAAGATACCACCAGTGTATCCACCAACTTGCTGGTAAGGAGTCAAGTTGTCATCTTGCTGAGACACGTTTACGTTAGCAGACAAAGTCAATTTGTCGTTCAACGTTTTTTGGTTCATACTCAAACGGCTAGTGAAACGGTTAGTTCCTGAGTTGATTACAATACCATCTTGGTCTAGGTAACCCATAGACAAGCGGTATGAACCAGCTTCAGTTCCTCCGTTCAAGCTCAAGTTGTGCTGAGTAGCCATACCAGTTTGGAACATTTCGTCTTGCCAATCAGTATCGGCAGAACCTAGAACGTTACCCAAACCAAAGCGAGCAACTGCTGCCTTGTATTCAGAAGCGTTCAACATGTCCAACTTCTTAGGTAGAGAAGAAGCACTTACTTGGTAGCTGTAATCCACAGACATACGGCCAGCAGCACCTTTCTTAGTTGTAATCAATACAACACCGTTTGCACCACGAGCACCGTAGATAGCTGTTGCAGATGCATCCTTCAATACAGTGATAGACTCAATATCGTTTGGATTCAAACGAGAAAGAGGGTTACGCTGAGAACCAGAGGTCTCACCTTCACCACCAGGAAGTGTGCTTCCGCTTTGTACGGGCATACCATCAATAATGTAAAGTGGCTCGTTGCTAGAAGAGATAGAAGTACCTCCACGAACACGAACACTTACACCACCACCAGGCTCACCGTTTGTCGGAGTAATGGTAATACCCGCGGCTTTACCCTGGATCAAAAGTTCAGGAGAGGTAACAACACCGCCATTGAAGTCTTCAGCACTTACAGAAGCAGAAGAACCCGTAAGGTCCTTTTTCTTTTGTGTACCATAACCAATGACAACGACCTCTTCCAACTGCTCAAACATCATATCAGCCTGAGACATTGCATCCGCATCACCTTCGCCTTCATTCTGTGCATAAGCTACTTGAGTACCAAGTACCAACACTGAACACCAAAGCGTCGCTGATGAGAGAACACGACGTAGATTTCGATTCATAATAAAATTGTGTTAACGATTATCCCACAATTATAAGCATTTCTTTTGAATAGTGTACAATTGACACTTAATACCCAAAAAAATTCCTGTGAGACTTCAGTTATAATCGCTAAACACTGAAAAACAGGTGTTTATGACTCTGTTTGAGCCAGCCGCACACAAGTGTAATCAAGAGTTTTAAACACAAAATGCGCCTTTTGTTTCTTTTGAGACGGACAAAAACGCTGTATTTTGAATGTTAAGGCCTTGTTAAGCCGTCCACGCAGATTGGGGGGAGTACATGTTTTTACAGTACACAAAATGAGCTTATTGCGCCGCAATAAGCATTGTCGCGTTTGAGACAATCATTACTTCAATGTTAAATTCTAACCTCAAAAACGAGTGTGTCCTTGGGACATTTTATATATTTGATAAACTTAAGAGTAGCTTAGGTTTATTGGTTTGGTTAAGCCCTGTCTTCGGACGGGGCTTTTTTTATGCCTCAACCTCAGTCCTTTACTGTAAATACTCTGGAAATATTGAATCCTAAAAAGAGGGATCCGTCCCAAGGGTTGTATGGATTTTGAGCCATCCATAATGGATCGCTCATGGCGTTTGTATTGCTCAGATGGAATTGGAATACATGTCCGCCAGTTTCTAAATCGACACCCACAGCGAAAGGCGTGTAGAATCTAGAGCCGTCGCTATATTCTAGGTTTGAGCCAGGGCATATTTCGCCCGTGAGCGCCAACCTGTTGGTGAGTTTGTAGCGACCGCCCATTTGCAAGTGAAAGGTCGTATTGGGGTCTGAATTACCGGGAACCAAATTCCAATGTACCGCGCTAGGAGCGGCTAAAAGGCTGAGCTTGTCACCAAATTTCCGCGCGAAAATAGTTTGGTTGTGGTAGGATAGACGATCACTCATATAATGGTCGATGCCATCGGTGTATCTAGCGCCACGATAAAACGCGCTAGAGTATAGTGTGAGGCTAAAAGGAAAGGATTCTGCACCGCTTTTTTGACGCAATAATCGGTACTTCACGAAGCCATCGGCAACCTTGAGGTAAGAGGATCGACCGATGCCCACATTGAGCCGATCTGTAATCCCATAATCAAGTTGCATGCGAATTTGAGCATTGTCTAGCCCAAGGAAATTGTAGAAGTAATCGTTAGAGAAGCTCCCAAAACGGTGTGAAATGACGTATTGTAGTACACCGGCTCCAGGTGTCTCATTTGATTGAGCGTTGATGATTTTAGTGCCTTTAAAGGTGGCATAGGTAATTTGCGTAGTCTCGGGAATATCCATGAGCGCAAAAAGATCATCTTCTTGTCCTAAGGCAGTGATGCTAAGTAGTGTCCCTATAAGAATGGATCCCCACTTCATACTAGCGCTTTTTCAAAGCGGCACGCACGGTAACCTTCGCTTCTTTGGCAATTTTATCCGATACCGCACCAGGGATGCTTACTCCGAAATCTTCAATAGTCACAGGGAACTCTGCTTGTAAAAGCAAGCCTCCATCAGCTTCAAGAAGTTCGCACGGTACGGCAATGTCCTTGGTTTGTCCGTGGATGGTCAGTTGACCTACAGCCTGTCCGCCTTCGTAGGAACCCGTGAACTGTGCTTTAGGGAACTTTTCGCTTTCTACGTAGTTTTCGTTGAAGTGCTCTTGCATGAGGGCACGCTTGAATTGGAATGAGGTCATCAATACCTGGACCCCCAGTTTTCCGCTGGCAGCATCGTATACCGCCGAAGCGCTTTCCGAAACCGCGTAAATATCTTCAAGTGGTGAACCGGCATCAAAGCTCAAGGTGGCTTCACGGGTCAAATACTGTTGTGCAATACCCTGCTGTGCTAGGGCAAAAAAGGCAAGTAAAAGAACTTTTTTCATGGCATTAATTATTAGGTGCACCTTCATTGATCCAGGTGCGTAATTTACTTTGATCACAATCCGAGAGGGCCTGTCCTGGCGGCATGAGGAGCGGATCCCCAGCGCTGCGCGTTATTCGGTCCATAATGGCTCCGGACAAGGCCGAGGCTGAGATGTTTTGGTGGCCGGCTAGGTTAAGACCTCCGCTGGCGGACGCTCCATTATGGCAGCCTTCACAGTTTTGACCGATGATCATCTTGATATCTTGGCTAAATGTTACCGCTGAGGTGTCGCAAGCATTGAGGTTGCCGTACAAATCGTCATAATTGTCGTAATAACAACTGCTGGTAAAGAGTCCAAGAAGCCCAGAGAAGGCCACGAGTTTCAAAATGTTAATTGTTCGGCATTCCATCTGCAATCCATTTATCAAATTGGGCCAATTCGCAATCGCTCAACGAAGCAGCCGGCGGCATAGGACTGTTGTTCATTCTATGTATAGCAGCAACCAACCCGGAATTGTTCACAGCGGCCACCACGTGAGCATGGTCGCTGAGCACCACTCCGCCAGAGGCGTTGCCACTGCTGTGACAGCTTTGACACTGGCTTTGGATGATGGGCAAAATGGTTTGGCTAAAGCTGCCCGAAGTGGTATCACAATCTGTGCATGAGTTGTTTTGTGCGCCTTGGGCGATCCAAGTGTAGATCTTCCATTTTGAAAGGCTGTCCAAAGGTGCGGCGGGTGGTGGAGGCATTTGATCATTGCCCGTTTCAAACAATACTTCATAGACCTCGCTGTTGTTCGGGTTGCCGGCTTTCACCTCGTCCATAATGCCGTCGTAGGTCGTCAAGGACAAACCGTCGGCAGGATTTGAATC
>JAYPCB010000011.1:0-9507 GCA_038124525.1 Cryomorphaceae bacterium | reverse complement strand
TAAAGATAAACAATTGATGTTTCTACAGATGCAAAAACATTGCCAAGTGCTTCGGCATATTCCTCCACTTGTTTCTGGTGTGCAGGCTTTTCTTGCCCAGTCTTATAGTCGACAATGCGCACCTCTGATTCGGTGGACATGATGAGGTCTGGACGAAGAACTTTAGTTTTATTGGCAACGGTGCGTTCGACATAAACGATGGTGGAGCTTTGTTGAATTGGGCCCAATTCTTTTCTATCCTCCATACTCCGCAATCCCACTTCGGCCTCCGCATGAAGGGCCTCTGAAAACTTGCCGCTCCGATACAATCGCTCCAGCGCCCGATCCTGCTGCGCACTCGAATGCTGCAGCACACGGTGCAGTGCGGACCCCCATTGCCGCGGATCTGCCTTGCCCTCGAACCAATGTTCCGGGGCGGTATCGGCCAACATGAGGTGGCTCATTCGCGCCTGAACACCATCGCCGTTGAACTTTGGAACAGTGGTCTTTTCGGTCGCCTCTTTTCGCTCTGGCGGCACCGGCTTACCTATAGACACAGAGTGTTGCCCCTCGCCCAATTCGAAATGCTCCCTCAACGCTTTTGCAAAAGCATCGGGCTTCTCGCCATCGGCGAAGATGTGGAGCCCTCGAATGGGTCGGGTGAGGGTCACATAGATGAGGTTGATCCAATCGAAGGTTTCCTCGTTCTTAATCGCGCTGAGCTGCTCTTCGGGGAAGAGCTTCTCGGTTCTTTCAGATTTGGTGATGGGGATGCGCTGCAGCTCTTCGTGCAAGTCGAACGGCACCCAATATTCCGCATCTCTATTCTTATCATCAATGCCAAAGGGCACGATCACGTGCTCAAATTCGAGCCCCTTGCTCTTGTGTATGGTCATGATCTGTACGGCGGCCAAATCCTCCCCTGCGCTGACGTTCCGCTTCTTGCTTTCGACGTCCCACCAAGCCGGCAAATCCGACAAGGCACCCCCCATACTTTGGAACTGGAACAACAGATCGAGCGAGGCGTCGACCATGGCATTGGAGCTGCTCAGGAGCCTGAAGGTTTGGAAAACTTGGGTCCCAAATTGATACAGGCTCTGTTGGGCAAACTTGATTTTCTTGGCCCCGGGGAACACCTCTTGTAAATAGGTGAGCCCACCATCGACACAATTCTTCTGGAAGGTGAAGGCTTCGAGGTCGGCGGGCCCTTTGCCCAATTTCGTTAGGGCGAAAGCCAACTCAAAAAGAGATTCTCTATCCCCGGCGTTTAGGTGCAGTTTAGCGGCCGCGAGCAGGATTTTACTTTCGAATGAAGCGCCCACCACAAGGCTGTCCGCAGAGAGTACGGGAATCTTGTGCTGCACAAGAAAATTGGCCAATAACTTTGCATTCTTATTACTGCGAACGAGCAGGGCGATATCCCTCAGGGAATGTCCTCGATCCCGAAGCTCATGGATTCGGGCCAATGTGTGTTCAAAGACGTTTTCAGCGTGCTTGGCCGCGCTGTGTTTTTCGCCTTCCGGCAGGTGCAGGAAATTTACGCGCACCTCTCCTTCACCGGGGTCTCCGACCTGAGGCTTTTGGCCTACTTGGTCCTCGGCATAGACACGCTGGTGTTCCTCTTCCGTTAACGTACTTGCCAATTTTGGGAAGAAGGCATTATTGAAATCCACAATGGTAGGATAGGTCCTAAAGTTGCGGTCGAGCTGCACCGTTTCCCGGCTGTACATTTCGGGCGCGGCGGGGTCGGTGTTGAATCTATTGAGCGGGTTGCTGCCGTCCACGAGCGACATGAACTGCTCGGCGCGACCGCCGCGCCAGCGGTAAATACTTTGTTTGGCGTCCCCCACAATGAGCGCGCTGTTATTGCGCTCGTCCTTGGTCAGGGTGTGCTCGATCAACGGATGCAGGTTGTTGAACTGCATGTTGGAGGTATCCTGGAATTCGTCGATGTAGAAATGCCAGAACCGCTCGCCTAATCTGGCATAGATAAAAGCCGTAGGTTCCTTTTGGAGCTCGTCGGAAATGAGCTTGTTGAAGGCGCCCAGCGGCATGGTGTTTTGTGCTTCTTGTAAGGCCGATAGCTGGTCGAGCAGGGCACGTGTGGCGGCCAATTGCTGTAGCTTCGCCGTCGCCTGTTTCAACATCAACAACTTGCGCTGGTGCTTCGCCTGCCATTCTCCCATGGCATCGCGCAAGGCGGCCCACTCATCGACGGGGCCTTTTTTCAATCTTGAGGTAAGGGCTTGTGAGCCGGCTTCAAGGTCGTTGCGACGCAGGTTGTGCCAGAAAGTGAGAAAGTGCTTCTGAATTTGGTCTTTGTAGGTGAATTCGTCAAGGTCAAGGCTGTTGCTCCGCAGGAATTCGACACATTTTTGGGACCAATTCCTTCCTTCCTCCACAATGCGCCCTATCTCTGCGTCCAAACTCTTAGAGATCTCGAGCATGCGCTCGGGTTTAGGCAGGTTTTTCACCTCTTGTAAGGTGGTTTCGTCAAAGCTCTTCAGCCCTTCCTTTCGAAGGGTGCGGTCCGGGTTGTGGCTCTTGTCCCTATTCATGCGCTCCTGGATCAAATCTACCAAGGAATCGCGCAACTCCGGTTGTTCGCCCAGGGTGCTGTAGAGCAGGTCAAGGGCTTCGGCCACCATCGCCTCCAAATCCAACCGGATGTCAAAATTATCCGTGAGCTGTAGGTCGCGCGTGAAGGTGCGCACCAGGCGATGGGTAAACTGATCAATGGTCCCTACCTGCAGCGTGCTGTAGTTGTGCAGCATGTGGTTTGCGGTGCCCTTGGCGCGTTGTTGCAATTCGGCAGGGCTGATCTTCAGCTCTTCCCAAATAGGCTTAAAAAAGTCGCTTTCTGAAGGTTTTTCCAGGGCGATGAATTCAAGTAATTGGTTCAATAACCTCGCCTTCATCTCGTCCGCCGCATTGTTGGTGAAGGTGATGGCCAGGATTTTTTGATAGGCCTCAGGAAGTTGTGCCGGGCGAAGGGCGTTGAGCAAGATGTGTTGCACCAAAGAATAGGTCTTGCCCGAACCCGCGGAGGCGTTGAGGACAATGAAGTCCGAGCCGGCGGCTAAAGGGTTGGAAGTCTTTGGAGTGCTCATAGATTTCGGTAATGCGGGAATAAAGGGAAGTTAAAACCTTTGGGCCAATTTTGCCTTACCTTTATACCACAATATCAACATAAACTCACTACTTATGGCTTTTGAATTACCACAATTAAGCTATGCATACGATGCATTGGAGCCGCACATCGACGCGCGCACCATGGAGATTCACCACTCTAAGCACCACCAAGGATATACCAACAACTTGAACGCAGCCATCGCCGGTACGGAGATGGAAGGCAAGAGCATCGAGGCGCTTTGCGCGGAGCATTCTGATGTACCTGCAGTTCGCAACAACGGCGGCGGTTATTTCAACCACTGCATGTTCTGGGAAGTGATGGGTCCTAATGGCGGTGGCGCACCGACAGGAGAATTGGCCGCAGCAATCGATGCTTCTTTTGGATCATTGGATGCGATGAAAGAGCAATTTGCCAAGGCTGCAGCCACTCGTTTCGGATCAGGTTGGGCGTGGTTGTGTGTGAACAACGGCACCCTAGAGATCTGCTCTTCTGCGAATCAAGATAACCCACTGATGCCAGGCGTAGGCTGTGGCGGATACCCTATTATGGGATTGGACGTGTGGGAGCACGCGTACTACTTGAACTACCAAAACCGTCGTCCAGATTACATCTCGGCGTTTTGGAACGTAGTGAATTGGGAAGCGGTAGCGAAGAACTTCGCGGCTGCGAAATAATTTTTGGCACCTGCCACAAAAACCCCCGGGCGCGCAGCGCCCGGGGGTTTTTATATCCAATTTTCAGACTTAGATGCGCTCCTCTACGGCGCGTCGGGCCTTGTTGAGGTCAAAATAGAATCGGCCCCCGATGGCAAAATTTGTGACCAATGAAGGTTGCGGAATAACGGCAATTCCGGGTGCAAATTCGAAGAAAACGTCTAGGGGTAAGTCCGACACCTCGTAAGCTAAACCAAGGGGTACGCGTGCGTATACTTGGTTGCCCAAATCGTTATAGCTCCTTAAATGAATACCTGCCCCATAGTAAAAAGGAATCTTGCCTTTTTCGGCGGTGATGAAATCGTAATTGTGGAGCAAGAAATCTGCACCAATGTTGATGCCTTCTTGACCCTTGACAGTGCTGTAGCCTAAGGTATACTGAAAGGCCTCGCTGTTATTGTTGAACTTTTTGATGCTAAAACCACTGGGTTCGCCGAGGGCGAGACCGATGCCATAATGTCCTTTGTAGTCCTGCGCTGTAGCGGCGAAGGTTCCCAGGAATGCGATGACTAGAAGCGCTCTTTTCATGAGGGGGTATATGTGTTCAAGGTTAACTGTGTGCCGTCCCATTTGGCGTAGGTATTCAGGGTAATCCAATCGCCTAGGACGAAATATTTGCTTTCAATTTTGGTGCCATCTTTTCCCTCTTGGGTTTGAAGGACCAATTCTTTCTCGTGGTGGCGGTGCCCATAAATAAACGCATCGAACCACTCTTTTTGAAGCACAGTTTGACTGTGTATGAGCTGGCGTTCCTTCTCCCCTTTGAACGCATGGTCTCCCGGGCCTTGGCTGTTTCTCGAAGTGCGGGACATCCGCGCGGCAAAACCCACGCCGAAGTTCGGGTGCAGCCTCTTGTACGCCCAGATCGCGAGCGGGTTGGTGAAGAGTTTTTTCAGCGCCTTGTACTTGCGGTCGCCTGGCCCTAGCCCGTCGCCATGTGCAATGTAGTAGCGCAAAGAGGTGCCCGGTACGTCCCACTGTAGGGGCTGATGATGTATGGTAGCGCCCAATTCTTCGCTGAGGTAGTCCCCGATCCACAAATCATGGTTGCCCACGAAAATGTGCAATTCCATGCCCTCGTCCACCATATGTCCGAGCTGGCCGAGGAGGCGGGTGTGGCCACGAGGCACGACGTGCTTGTATTCAAACCAATAGTCGAACAAATCTCCTACAATGAAGAGTCGTTCGCACTGGTCCGAGATGCTGCGTAGGAAGCCGACCAAGTGTCGCTCACGCGCTTGGCTTTGGAGCACATCTGGGGCACCTAAATGCACATCGGAAATGAAATACGTCTGGTTTTTCACGGTCGCTAAGGTACGTTATTTAAGGTATTGCGGTGCCAGTGGCAGTTTGTGTTAAAATAATTTTTAGTTTTGCCTAAACTAAAAGATAGTCTCAGTGAAAACTCATACGGAAAGCGAGGAGAATTACATCAAAGCCTTGTACCATTTAGGCGGCGACAATCCTGTGAGCAACGGGGATTTGGCGCATCGCGTCGGGGCCAAGGGCAGTTCTGTGACCCAAGCTGTAAAACGATTGAGCCAGAAGAATCTTGTAACGGTGGTGCCGTATAAGGGAGTGCAACTCACCGAAGACGGGGTTTTGTTGGCCAAATCCATCCTGCGCAAACACCGTTTATGGGAAACCTTCTTGGTGGATACCCTTGGGTTTGGTTGGGACCAAGTTCACCCGCTCGCTGAACAACTCGAGCATGTGCAGAGTGAGGAATTGGTCGAGCGATTGTCGGATTTTCTCGGGGCACCGAAGCACGACCCCCACGGCGACCCCATTCCGCAGCCCAATGGTCAAATGCCCCCGGTTTTAGGCGAACCCCTCGGTGCCTTTGCAAAGGGCCACACCATTAAAGTGGTGCGCGTCGAAGATGCGGGGTCGGAGTTTTTTGACCAATTGGACTCCATGAACATCAACCTAGGCAACACCTACGACGTCGAGGCCATTTCGTCCTTTGATGCCAGCGTACAGCTCAAAGCGCCTTCGGGCCATACCATCTGGCTCAGCCACAGCATGTGCGCCAATATTTACGCCGTATCCGCATGAGAAAAGCCCTGCTGATCATATGGGGAGCCTTGGCCCTTTCCTGCCAACCGCAAGAAAGCGTGGACGTATTGTGTACCACCTCTATTGTGGCCGATGCTGCAAAACACCTTTTGCCGGAAGAAATTAAGGTGGAGTCCCTGATGCATTCAAATATCGACCCGCACAGCTACAAACCTGTGGAGAGCGATGTGGCCAAGCTCAGCAATGCCCGCATCATCCTGCACAACGGCCTGCATTTGGAAGGCAAGATGGTGGAGATCTTGGAAAAATTGGGCACTCAAAAACCTGTACATGCGATGAGCAGCGCCCTTCAACCACACGAGCTCATTGCAGTGGGTCCCAATACCTACGATCCTCACATTTGGTTCGATCTCCAGCTTTGGAACCATTGCGTGGGCGAACTCGCCGACTTCCTTATTGACCAATTTCCCGAGCACCGCCAAGCCATTGAGTGGAACACCATGGACTACTTCTCCGAGCTAGTCAAGGCACACGACGAAATGATCCGCGCGTCCAACAAGGTCCCGGATTCCTTGCGCGCCATGGTTACCGCCCACGATGCCTTTTCGTATTTCGGTCGTGCCTATGGCATAGAGGTGCACGGCCTTCAAGGCATTAGTACGGCTGCTGAGTTTGGCATCAAAGACATGAGCACCTCAGCCCAATTCATATTGGACCACCACCTCACCACCATCTTCGCCGAAACCTCGGTCAACCCAAAAAGCATTCAAGCCCTGCAAGAAGCCGTGGCACAAAAAGGTGGCCAGGTCACCATAGGCACCCCGCTCTACAGCGATGCCCTCGGCACTCAAGGCACGCCTGAAGCCACGCTATTAGGCGCTTTTCAACACAACACCAACGCGATTTTAAAATCATTCGAGTAATGGAAAAAAGTATAGAAGTACACAACCTCACCGTCAGCTACCACAGCAAACCCGTCTTGTGGGACGTGGATTTTGAGCTGCCAAAAGGCAAGATCATCGGTATCGTAGGACCCAATGGTTCTGGGAAAACCACCATGCTGAAAACGGTCATGGGATTGATGAAACCGGATAGCGGCTACACGGAAATCTTCGGCCAACCCCTCGACAAAGTGCGTGAGCGAGTGAGCTACGTACCCCAGCGCGAGAGTGTGGATTGGGACTTCCCAGCAGATGTCATGGACGTCGTGTTGATGGGGCGCTACCGCAAAAACAACCTCTTCAAACGCATTACTAAAGAAGACCGTCGCATCGCCACAGAAGCATTGGAAAAAGTGAACCTACTCGAATTCGCCGACCGCCAGATTTCCCAATTATCCGGTGGACAGCAACAGCGCGTCTTCATCGCCCGCTCCCTCGCACAGCAAGCGGACATCTACTTGATGGATGAGCCGTTCGTAGGGGTGGATGCCGCCACGGAGGACGCCATTTTGAAGCTGCTCCGCGACATGAAAAACGAAGGCAAGACCGTAGTCATCGTACACCATGACCTGCAGACCGCGAACGAATACTTTGATTGGATCGTCTTGTTGAACACTCGATTAGTCGCGGCCGGACCGAAGGAGCAAGTCTTCACCAAGGAATTATTGCAGGAGGCATATGGGGGCCGATTAACCGTGCTCTCCAAACTCGGGGACCTCATCTCCGATACTGAATTCCCCCTCCGTGAACCGGATTTTAAAGAAGACCAACCGCAAGGCTAATGTTTGATCCCGTTTTCATAAAAGTACTCTTTGGCACCCTCCTGCTGGCTTCATCCTCAGCGGTAGTGGGCGCCTTTAGCTTTTTGAAAGGGGAGAGCCTCGTCGGCGATGCCATTGCCCACGCCCTCCTCCCAGGGGTCGTTCTGGCCTTCATCCTAGGGGACGGACGCCATCCAGGCTACCTCATCATCGGGGCTTTGGTCGCAGGACTTATTGCGCATTACGGCATTGCCTTCATTGAACAGCGCACCAAACTCAAGAGCGATACCGCCGTGAGCCTAGTCCTTTCGACCTTCTTTGGTTTTGGGATTCTGCTCATGTCCTACGTGCAACGCACAGGCCAAAGCCAGCAAGCTGGCCTGGAGCGATTCCTATTAGGCAAAGCCGCCGCCATCACCATGATGGACCTGTACGTATTCACCGGCCTCGCGCTATTGCTATTGCTTGGGGTAGCACTCTTCTACAAGGGGTTCCAATTAATGACCTTCAACGAAGATTTCGCTGCCGCCATCGGCCTGCCTACGGGAACGATCAGATTTGCCTTTACCGTACTCACCGTATTGGCCGTAACCGTTGGCATTCAAACCGTGGGTGTCGTGCTCATGGCCGCTTTATTGATAACTCCCTCAGCTGCCGCGCGCAGCTGGACCTCAAACCTGCCCCGCATGTTGTTGCTTGCAGCGCTTTTTGCCTCGGCCGCCGCTTTGGGAGGTACGTTCATCAGCGCGACTTTGCCCAAAATGCCCACGGGACCTTGGATTGTCTTGGTGCTCGGCTTCTTTGGATTCAGCTCGTTGATTTTAGCGCCGGAAAAAGGTTGGCTCGCGCGTCGCAGACGCGCGGCGTCGAACCGCAACAAAACACAACGGGAGAACTTGTTGAAGCTGCTCTATGGCGCCGAGGAGCGCGCCGGGGAACCGGTGGCGATGACTGCCGGGGCCATGATCGATGCCCGTGAGCAGCATTACGAGGGGCTGACCAAGACCTTGAGAAACTTGAAAAAGGAGTTCTTGGTGGTGGAGCGCCCCGATGGGTTTGCTCTGACAGACTTGGGCCGCAGCGAAGGCCGACGCGTGGTGCGCTTGCACCGATTGTGGGAGCTGTATTTGACCGAGCGATTGGGCATGGCGGCCGACCACATCCACCCGCAGGCCGAAACCATGGAACACGTTATTACCCCTGAAATAGAAGCATTAATAGTTAAAGAATTGGGGAACCCAGAATTGGATCCTCACCAAAGTCCTATTCCTTATGAAGAAGATTAGTATTGTGATGTTATTGGCCTCATCGTTTTGGGGCATGGCGCAGGAGCGACCAGAATTAGAAGAGACTGTAGATCCAGTAGGGCCACACACGCCGGTTATTCTAATGCCCTCGATCGCGACCGATCGTCCCGACATTACCGAAAGCGCACAGATTACACCAGTAGGTTGGTTTCAGTACGAAGGCGGGTATCAGTTTTCGCATGCAGAGGAGAGAATTTCTTTGACAAGCGTCACGGATGCGCATCAAATAGAAGAAGTATTGCGCTTCGGAATCAATCGAAAATTTGAGGTGCGCGCCGTCATCAATGCGAACACTAAGCTCGTGGATTACGTCGATACCTGGAATGATCCATTCCGCACCACGGGAGTGAATCCTGTGACTATTGGATTTAAGTACAACCTAATGGAAGAAACCGACCTCTTACCTCAGACCACCTGGTTAAGCCACCTCACCTTGCCGTGGGTCGCCGGTGGCGATTACCGCGCACCATCACAAGGAAATGTGGTCTTTCACGAACAGCGACTTATGCTGGAAAAGGGCTTGACACCCAGATTAGGCATTGCCAGCAATATTGGCGTTTCGGGAGGCCTTCAAGGCTCTAACGGCTTTATTAATGAAGGCATGTTCTCCTTAGCATTAGGCTATGATCTTGGCAATGACTACGGTGTGTATGC
>JAYPCB010000010.1:5495-30293 GCA_038124525.1 Cryomorphaceae bacterium | reverse complement strand
AGATTGTGGGCGCCAAACCCATGAACGAAGATTTGCGCTATGAAGTAGATCGAGAAGAGCCCGTGCTAGATACCCAGTTTCCCTTCAGCGAAGAAGGCGGATTCTTGCGTGCCGTGGAGAAATGCAACGGATCGGGAGATTGCCGACGATTGCCTTTTACCGGTGCCCTAATGTGCCCTTCGTATATGGCCTCACGGGACGAATGGGACAGTACTCGCGGACGGGCGAACGTGCTGCGCAGCGTACTGACCGAGCAAAGTATAGCAGGGTTTAAAGCGCCGGAATTGGCCGAAGCGATGCAGCATTGTGTCGGCTGTAAAGGCTGTACCAAGGAATGTCCTTCAGGGGTCGATATGGCCGCCATGAAGTCTGAATACTTGTATCAAAACCGGGGGAAACGCACGATGGCCGATAAGGCTTTTGCCAACTTCCACAAGAGTTTGAACTATCAGGGGTTGTGGCGTTTAATCAACCCTATTCTTAAATCAGGACTGACCAAGCGATTGATGGGCATTCACCCGGAGCGTTCCCTACCAGGGCTTGCGAATCCCGCCTACATGAAAGCGTATGAAAAAGGCTATTCGGTAGAAAGCGCCGCAGGCCACGAGCGCGCCGTGATTTTGTGGGTGGATGAATTTACCCAGGCGAACGATCCGATGTTGGTGGGTAAAGCGTGTGATGTGCTCGGCGCGCTCGGCTACAGTCCAGCGGTCGTTTGTAGCCCAAGTGGACGCGCAGCGCTTAGTGGTGGATTTTTGCCAGAATCGAAGAAATTGGCCCAAAAAGCACTAAAAAAGCTCCAAAATGCAGCAAAAACGCTCAAAAACGCGCCGATTTTGGGTTTGGAGGCAAGTGCCGTTCTCAGCGCTGTGGATGAATATGGACGGTTGTTGCCGGAAGAAAAAGCGTGGATTGAAGCGCAGAGAATTGCGACGATTGATAAGTTTTTGGCGGACGAGTTGCCAAAATTGGACCGGGCTAAAGATGCTTTTGAGGCGTACGAAGAAGAGATCTTGTTGCACGTGCATTGCCACCAAAAGAGCTTGGAAAGTGCGGGAGATACCGCCTATGTTCTGCAGGTATTATTAGGTGCCAAGGTGGACCGCGTGAAAAGCAGTTGTTGTGGTATGGCGGGGTCGTACGGGATGAAAAGGGAGAATTATGCGATGAGTAGGAAGATGGCAGAATTGGTCCTGCTTCCAAAAATTGAAGCTTTTGAAGGAGAGGTCATCGTAGCTACCGGAACCTCGTGCCGACATCAGATCGCAGATTTTAGTGAACGAAAAGCGGAACACCTCGTTGATACATTATGGGCGCAATTAAAAAGATCTTAGAACGCTGGGTAGTCTTCCGAGGAGGACTGGCTGTATTCGGTACGTTG
Organism: Cryomorphaceae bacterium; assembly: GCA_038124525.1. Classification (GTDB taxonomy): domain Bacteria; phylum Bacteroidota; class Bacteroidia; order Flavobacteriales; family Schleiferiaceae; genus UBA10364. Next base: position 28,912 of record JAYPCB010000010.1, on the reverse strand, counting down.
GCGAGGATGAAAGCGTACGGATTGGCCGGAGCCATGAGCAAGAGCTCTGCCAAATTGAACCTTAGTTTGAACAAGCCTGAGGTGGCCACTAGTGTCGATGAGCTTGGGAAAACTTGGGTGAGTTTGATGCCGCCCGATGCACAGCATAAATTCAAGTTTACCGGAAGCGATGAGAAGACGGCCTTCACGGAAATTCACATCAAATGCCCGCTTCGAGGCAGCGGTGATCCGCACGCGTGCTACCACCTGATGAACTACGACAGAACCTTGATGGAAAAGGTCGGCGGACAGTTGATTGTGCTAGAGACTCAAGCCAACTCCGGCAAAGACCATTGCAAGCTCGCTATTCGCAAGGCGGGTGAAGATATTAGTGACTTGGTGCCGGCGCACCAACGTTAGGGCTGATCTGCCTGAAGCAATCTCACCCCAATATCTTGGATGCCGTAGAGGACCGTATCCCGCATGCCGTGTTGCACACGCAAAGTGTAGCGCTCGCCCTTCTTAAAACGCACCGCGCTCTTGCCCACGGGCACCATCATCGTCTTGAGGTCGCTCATTCCAGAACCGCTCCAATGGCCCAATTCGTCGGCCAAATGCACATTGACCGTATCCGCATAGGCCACGCCCTCCATCGTACTGATGGTGCGAAACAAGAAGAGGTTATTATAGGGGTAATCGCTCAGGTGACGCACGTACAAACTCATGAACACTGGAATGCCGCTGTCCTGCGGTTCCCACTGCAATTGCACGACACTGTCCATGTGCCACCTGTGCTCCTCAAAAGTGGTGAGCTCGTCCAAAATAGGCGCCGGTCCACAAGAGACCATGGCCCACACACCAAAAACAGCCAAAAGCACGTGTTTTTTGACGATTTTCAATGATTTTGGAGCGATTTCAGCCATTTTTTAAGTGTTTTTAGTCTTTTTTCGTGTTTTTCGGTCCGCCCTGACCTTTGCCTTGACCTTTGCCTTGGCTTCTGCCCTTGCCGCCGCGATTTCCACCGCGACTGCGGTTTCTATTGCCACGCTTGCGCTTGGGTTGGTCGAATCTAGTAATGCTGTCCTCGGCATTGCCGCCCACGAAATCTGCCACTTCCACCTCAGCTTTCTGACGCTTCTGCTCCTCGTAGCGGAACTCCATAATATCGTCTGGGTATTCGCCGCGCTGGTTGGCTTCCACGATTTCCAAGACTTGGTCCAACTTCATTGGAATCCAATTCGTAAAATCACTGTCCAAGGCATACCACAACATCTCCTTGAAGATGTCCATCTTCTGGAACACGGCAGTGCCCTGCGCGAGCTTCAGCTTCTTGCTTGGGGACGGGAAACGCTTGACCGCCTCCATGTAGCTATCTAGTTCGTAGTTCAAACAGCACTTCAACTTACCGCACTGTCCGGCCAATTTTTGTGGGTTCAAACTCAGCTGCTGGTAACGCGCCGCGGCGGTATTCACACTGCGGAAATCGCTCAACCAGGTCGAACAACAAAGCTCACGACCACAGGAGCCGATACCGCCAAGTCGTCCTGCTTCCTGACGCGCCCCGATCTGACGCATTTCGATGCGCACAGAAAATAATTGGGCCAATTCTCTAATCAATTGACGAAAATCCACGCGCTCATCGGCCGTGTAGTAGAACGTTGCCTTTGAGCCGTCGCCTTGGTATTCCACATCGGAAATCTTCATCTTCAAGCTCAATCGCTGCGCCACCTCACGTGAGCGCATCATCGCATCCTTCTCCAAACCACGGGCGCTGGCCCACGTTTCGAGGTCCTTCTCCGAGGCCTTGCGGTACACCTTGAGCACAGGCTCTTGGTCCTCGATTTTGAAGTTCTTTTTATTCATCTGGAGCTTGACCAGCTCCCCGGTGATGGAGACATTTCCTACGTCGTGTCCGGAGTGGGCTTCAACCGCTACTGCATCTCCCAACTGCAGTGGGAGTCCGTTCGCATTGTGATAAAACTCTTTGCGCCCGTTTTTAAATCTGACCTCTACCCAATCAAAAGGCTGATCGGTTGAGGGAAGTTCCATATTTGCAAGCCAGTCAAAGACCGGCAATTTTCCACATCCTCCGGTTCCACAAGACCCGTTGCTTTTGCAACCCTTGGGAACGCCGCCACCGCTACTACAATTACTGCATGCCATGGTCGTTATATTTATGTTGTCAAACAAGCACAAGTGGTGTGTTGTTTGCGATACTAAGGTCGTAAATTGAGCCCATGATTAGACGAATAAGTCCAAAAATTCTCCTCACCCTCTTCACCGCCCTTCTGCTAGGCCTACAGGCTCAGGCTCAGAGCGATAAAGTTCGCGGCGCGGAGCCCTTCGACTTCTGGGTAGACCACCTGCCCTACAATAGTTTCTATCATATTGCTGCACTCGACGACCGCACCTTCGCAGCGACTGAAAACAGCCTCTTGATCGTGCACCAAGGCGAGTACGAACGCCTGTCCCGAATCAACGGCCTGACCGGATCCAACATCACCGCACTGGCCTCGGACGAAAACAGCCAAACCGTATGGATAGGCTATGCCAACGGCCGCCTTGATATTTGGGAAAATGGTGGGATAAAATCCATCGTAGACATCGTAGAAACGCCCTCCTACACCGGTTTGAAGCAGGTCAATGACTTCGCGTTTTACAATGGCAAGGCCTACGTCGCCACAGATTTCGGCGTGGTGGAATTTGATATCGCCACTCGTTTGGCGGGGCGCACATTTTTATTGGGGGCCAATTATTCCACGATCCCCATCCAATCCTTCGACATCAGCCCCGACGGCACGCTTTGCGCCTACTCTCCGAGCAATGCTTTAAATTTCTACATCGGCGATGTGAATAGTTCATTGCCGAATTGGACCCAACGCCCTTACCAACTCTTCCCGGACAACTCCAACCCCGACCACATCACCTACTTCCCCATCGAAGAGCGCTTCATTTTCGCGTGTGACGATTTGACCTCGGGCACCTACACGTTGGCGATGGGTGAGGCAGGAGGAAATTGGTCCGTGGAACCCTACTCCTCTCCTTTCCAAAGCGCGGCAGGATGGCAAGGCATTCAAGACCTTCAAGTCACAGGCAATTACCTGATCATTACGCGAGATTTCAATGTGTTCATGCGCCAATCCACGGCCAAAAACACCTTCTCAGATTCCCTCAACATCTCCAACGCCCTATTTGCCCCCGGCGTCCTTCGCCCGACCGCAGCCACCATGTTGGCGGATCAAAGCATTCACATTGCCAATCTGCGCAGTGGCGTCCTCCGGGTCAACACCAACGGCACCACCTCTCGCTACCATCCCTCGAGCCCCTACAGCGCATCGGCCTTCAAACTCCGCGCCTACGGCAACGGCCGCAACGGTTCGTATTCAAACCCTGGCGGCGATGGCGGACCTAGCTTCGGCGGCGTGATGCTCCTGCCCGGCGCCTTGAATGAAATTTGGACCAAGGCTTACCTCAACGAAGGGCCGAGCTATTACACCAACCAAGAATGGACATTTAAAGAGACGACCGCGCTCTATGGGGTCAATGATATCGTCGACGCCGCCTTCACCATGCTGGGAACCGGCGCGTCTACCCTCTACCTCAGCTCTTGGGGCAAGGGCATTGTCCACCTCGAAGGAATGGCAGACCCGACCTACATCGAGGATACCATCGCACTGTACACCACCACCAATACCGACGGCGCCTTGAAAGGGGTGAACGGGAACGACTCCGACCTTAGAACCGGTGGACTGACCTTTGACGATGATGGCACCCTGTGGGGGGTGCAAAGCTTGGTCTCTACCCCATTGTTTTCGAGAGATGCAGAAGGGAATTGGGCCTCCTATTCCCTAAGTCCAGGGGCAGATGGGGTCGCGTTGAAAGATATCGTGCACCACGACGGGATGCTCTTCATTCAAAGCCGGACCAACGGCATTTACGGCTACAGAATTTTCGACGGTGCTAAGCGCAACCTCTCCACCGGCATAGGTTCCGGCGATCTTCCGTCCGACCACGTACTCTCTATGGCCATAGACCACGACGGGGAATTGTGGATAGGAACGGACGAAGGACTAGTAGTACTCTACAGCCCAGTTAACCTCTTTGACGGCGGCAATGCAGATGCGCGGCCCATACTTTTTGAAGAAGATGGCGTGGTTCAAAAGCTCCTCGGCGAGACACCCATCACCGCTATCTTCGTGGACGGCGCCAACCAAAAGTGGATCGGTACCCGCGGTGCCGGCCTCTTCCTGATCGGCGCGGACGGCCTGAGCACCCTTCAACATTTCACGGCAGAGAACAGTCCTTTGCTGTCCAACAACATTCAGAGCCTCGCTATCGATCCGACCTCGGGAGAGGTGGTGATCGCCACGGAACTGGGCGTTATTGGCTATCGCGGCACGGCCACTCCGGGCTACCTCGGCCTATATCCGGAACTTTTGGTCTACCCGAATCCTATTCGTCCGGGTTACGAGGGTCCAATTCTAGCGCAAGGCTGCCCCGAAAACGCACAGATTAAAATCACCGACGTGAGTGGAGGCCTGGTCTACGAGACCGTCGCCGAAGGTGGACAAATGCGATGGGACGGCGTAAATCACCACGGAAAAAAGGTGGCCAGCGGCGTGTACTTGATCTACGTGAGCGATGATTTAGGCGAGATTACGGCTATGGGAAAAGTTCTTATTGTCCGATAACCTCAGGTCACGCAATTGATTATTTTTATACACTATGGCAACAACCCCCACTCCCAAGAAGCCGCGGTCATTCCGCAAGCAGGTCATCTGGACCATCGTCGCAATTACCAGCCCGGTTTGGGGGCTGACCCTTATGCTATCGCTTACGGTCGCGGAGGTCTTCTATCCGTTGCCGAACATTGAGCAAATTGCCAATCCGGACACCAAGCTCGCGACCCAAATCATCTCAGAAGACGATGAAGTGTTGGGTACGTTCTACCGTGAAAACCGCACCGCTGCCACCTACGAGGAACTGACTCCGTGGTTGGGTAAAGCACTGGTTGCAACCGAAGACGAGCGTTTCTATTCCCACAGCGGTGTGGATGCAGAAGCGTTGATTCGCGCGGTGGCCTACCTAGGCAGCAAAGGCGGGGGATCGACATTGACGCAACAATTGGCCAAAATGCAGTTCTCAGAACCGGCCACCAACCTCATAGAGCGCATCATGCAAAAGTTCGGCGAGTGGGTCATTGCCGTGCGTCTTGAACGTCTCTACACCAAAGAGGAAATCATCGCCCTGTACCTCAACCAGCTCGACTTCCTGTACCAAGCCGTGGGTATTAATTCTGCTGCGCGCACCTACTTCAACAAGAAACCTATTGACCTAAATATTGAGGAAGCCGCAGTCTTTGTGGCCATGGCAAAAAACCCTTCGCTGTACAACCCCAAGCGCTATCCAGAACGCACCAAGCTCCGTCGTGATCAGGTGTTCGTACAAATGGTGCGCAATGGCATGATCACCGAAGAGGAAAAAGACAGCCTCCAGCAAATCCCGCTGCAACTCAACTTCCGCCCACAAAGCCACAACGCCGGTTTGGCGCCGTACTTCCGCGAATACCTACGCGGCTACATGAAAGACTGGATCAAGAACTACGAGAAACGCACCGGCCGCGAGCTCGACCTCTACAGCGGTGGTCTCAAGATCTACACCACCATCAACGCCGAGATGCAAGAGAACGCAGAGGAAGCGGTGCAAGAGCACATGAGCAACCTCCAACGCGTCTTTGACATCATCAAGGAAGACCGCAAATACGGACCGTTCTACTTCGACGAAGACCCGGCCGGCAATGTGAAGGCCATTCTCGATCGAGCAATGAAAAACACGCAGCGCTACCGCGGCCTTAAAAAGAAAGGCGCGAGTATGGACAGCATCCGCGACGTATTCAATACCAAGATTCCGATGACCGTCTTTACTTGGCAAGGCGATAAGGATACGGTCATGTCGCCGATGGACAGCATCATGTATTACAAAGGACTTTACCAGGTAGGTCTGATGAGTGTCGAACCGCAAACCGGATTTGTCAAAGCATGGGTCGGTGGAAACGACTACCAATACTTCAAGTACGACCACGTCAAGCAAGGAAAGCGCCAAGTAGGTTCTACCTTCAAGCCCTTCGTCTACGCCACGGCCATCTTGGAGAAAAACTACAGTCCTTGTCTCCAAGTTCCGAACGCCAAAATCTGTATTGAAAAAGGCGAATTTGGTCTATTGGAAGATTGGTGTCCCTCAAATTCTGATGATAAATATGGCGGTACAAAGAGCTTAAAGCATGCCTTAGCAAATTCAACAAATACAGTCACTACCTTCCTAATGAAACAGGTCGGTCCCCGGCCCGTGATTCGTTTGGCCAAACAGATGGGAATCAAAGAAGATATTCCAGAGGCGCCTTCTATAGCGTTAGGAACCGTCGACCTCAGCGTCTATGATATGGTCGGCTCCTACACTACCTTCGCCAATAAAGGACGCTATGTTGAGCCCATTATGGTTACCCGCATAGAGGATAAAAACGGCACCGTCTTGGAAGAATTCACTCCTGAAACGCGTCAAGTGATGAGCGATAAGGACGCCTATATTATTTTAAAGCTTTTAATGGGGGTAACCGAAGACGGAACCGGTATGCGATTACGTCATGATTATATCAAATACAGAGAAAATGTAGTCACGGGATATCCTTACGAATTCACGAACGAAATCGCCGGTAAGACGGGAACGACTCAAAACCAATCTGACGGTTGGTTCATGGGAGCTGTACCGAACTTGATTACCGGTGTTTGGACCGGCTGTGAGGATCGTGCTGCGCACTTTGGCGGGGGCTTAGGAACCTACTATGGACAGGGAGCTACGGCGGCGCTTCCCATCTGGGCAGTATACATGAAGAAGAATTACGCCAATCCAGAGCTAGGCATCAGCAAGAAGCCATTCGAGCGTCCAAAAGGTGACCTAGGGGTGGATGTAGATTGTGTACCGACCAGATTTGACTTCCCCGGCGAAGGCGATGATTTCGACGAAGAGCTTTAAATCGTAGGGTCCAATTTTTCCAAGTACTCCGTAGGCACTAATTCCCGATCCACCGGGGTGACAACGAAAGTGCTGCTCGACGAGCCGTATCCCACGCTTTGCTTGCGTCGCGCCACCTCTCTTTTATTTTGCATGGAAGTTTGAACGCCTTTGACAATTCCCCAAGCGGCACTAGCGATGATTCCAAAATACGCCACTGCAGCGCCTATGATCAACCCCGCAATGGCCGTCCAGCCGTCGCCGGGATCTGCGGCTAAGGCGATGAGAAAGATTCCTGTTCCCGTTCCTAAGGAGATGAGCGCGCCTTTACCAGCAGCCTTAGCCCCTTCTCCCAAACTCGAGGGCAAGGGTTGGAGTTCTTGAATGGCCACGCCTCCCCCTACTTCTTGCGGTCCCAAGTACAAAAACTGTTGATGTCCTGCGGAATCTAGGCAGAGAGCATAATAGAATTGGGCATCCGTTAAAAGCGTCAGATATTCCGTTTCGGAATCAAACGAAAACTCAGAGATTTCGGCCTGATCCGTCACCACCCCTACTATGCTATAGCCGTCGTCAATAGCACCGGTTAAATCATAGACAACTGGCATGGATAAAGGACAAGGCGGTACTTCCGCAAAAAGAAATACCGGTACTAAGGCAAATAGAAACAGGAGTTTTTTCATGACCGATGGTTTCCTCTAAAATAAAAAAAGCCCCGAACGAATCCGAGGCTTTTAACATCTTGCTGCTTCCCTAGTACATCTCCATATCCATGCCGCCGCCTTCGCCACGGTTCATATCACGGCGTCTGCGCTGCACTTCGCCGAAGTTGTAGGTGAGGCCAAACTCAACGACACGAGACATCCAACGAAATTGGCCTTCTTGCGTCCAGTTCGGACCGGCGTTCTCGTAATTCCATCCCATGGTGTTGAAGATGTCGCGACAGTTGATTGAGAAGTTCAACCTGTCGTCCATAAATCCTTGTTTGAAGCCACCGCCCACAAAGTAGAACGGACGTCCTATTCCTTGTGCTCCTACCCTCTTACTTCTATAGTTACCCATGAGCTGAAGACTCGCGTCTTTCCAAAGCGGGGTGCTGACCATAGTATTCAAACCGAAACCAAAACCGCTGTTATTCCATGTTCTGCCGTCAACTTCCCCTCGTACCTGGCTGTAGAAGTAATTCCCACCAATACTGGCAAAACCACCCTTATTGCCTAGTTTTCCTCGGTAGTTGAGTTCAAGACCGGCATCCTCACCGTCGTTCAAGTTGCGGAAGGTGGTCATGTTGATCCCCGTGCTATCTACGATGTTGTACCAATTAATCATGTTACTCTTATCGCGGAAATACACATTCGAGGTGATGGTACCGCCCTTTTGCATGATGTGAGTATAGCCCGCTTCATACGCTCCGGTAAATTCTGGCACTAGGTAAGGGTTCCCTTGGCGCAAGTTGAACGGGTCGCTATAATCGATGAATGGGTTGAGCTGACGACCGCGCGGGCGTTCCACTCGGCGGCTGTAGCTGAAATTTAGTTCGCGGCCACGAGCAATTTCGTAGGTCAAGAACGCGCTCGGGTACACCTGGAAGTAGTTGTTGTAGAAGGTGGAATCTTGAGTGATTTGGGTCGCGGTGATGTTGGCTTGTTCCGTGCGCAACCCGAGCTGGTAGCCCCACTTGCCTTTCTTGAATCCATAGTTTGAGTACGCAGCAAAAATATTCTCGGAGTACAAGAACTCGTTTACGCTCAACGGATCGATCGCCGTTGCGCCGGTATTGATATCTGTATTGAAGCGCTCAAAACCGTCGAGGTCATCGCGCATAATCACTTTCACGCCAGATTCTAGTCGGGTAGATTCACCCCACTTCTTGGTATAATCTGCCAGTCCATTGAACTCCCACTGGTCACCGTAGCTGTGGGTGTTGTAGCGCATTGAAGGCGTTTTGCCGCCATTGACCCCAAGCGTATCCTGCTCAAAGTCCATGCGGTCGTCGCGCATCCCGTCGGTGTAGGACATACGAACGTTCAACGACTCGTCTTTCGAAGGCTTCCAATCGTAAATGGCATCCACACTATTGTTCCAGCGAGTGCCATTTTCCTCAGAATACTGACCTATGGTGTAGGCACTAAACGGCGTGGTCCAATCTGTAATCTTGTCTTCAAAACGCGGACGAAGCCCTTGGTTCAAGGTGCCCTGAAGGGTGAAGGTATGCTTAGTGCTAGGGGTCCAATCAATCCCTGCTTTAATGTTATTTCCGTTCCGGCCGCCAAAACCCTCGGCCTCTTGATAGGTGGTGTAGGTACCGTCGGCGAGTTGGCTGATGCGGTTGGACCAATTCGTTCTTGGGTAACGCCCAGAGCTGTGTCCAGCGTTGAAGAAGTAGTTGATGTTGTCGTTTTTGTAATTGAGGTTGACCCCAGCGCGAACTCGGTCCGCACCCGACCACGAAGTATTGACCGAACCGTTCAATCCTTGCAACGCACTTTTCTTGAGCACGATATTGATCATACCCGCCGTACCGTCTGGATCGTACTTCGCAGATGGATTGGTCATCACTTCAATTTTCTCGATGCTGTTCCCCGGCAAGGCCGCCAACAAGGCGCTCAAATCCTCTCCGGTGAAGCGCGACGGACGCCCGTCGATCATGATGCGTACTGCGCTCGAGCCACGAAGGGTGATGTTCCCCTCGATATCAAGTTCAACGGACGGGATGTTTTCCAGAATATCTGTGGCAGATCCGGTTTTGCTGAGGATGAGCTTGGACGGATCATAGACTTTGCGGTCTATTTCATTGGTCATGAATTGGCGTTCGGCCTCCACCGTGACCTCTTCAAGTTCAATACCCGATGATACCAGCGCGACATTGCCGAGGTCTTGCTCGGTGCCGTTGCGTCCTAAACGGATTTCTTGAGTCAAGGTTTTGTAGCCGACAAAGGCAAATTCAACCGTATTCGGTCCTAATGCGATGCCTTCCACCATGAACTGTCCTTTCTCGTTGGACATGCCCCCAGTGACCAAATCTTCGCTGAGCTTGCTCACGACTTTGATTGCCGCGAAGGCCAAGGGTTCTTTAGTTTCTGAATCTACAATGATACCAGAGATCTTGCCAATCTTTGGCATTTTAGAAGGATCAAATCCACCGCGACCGCCCGGTTGTTGGGCCATGGCAGGGATACTCAGGCTAAGGAAGAAGGCCAAGAAGACCTTGAAAAGTTGGTTCGTCATGAGTTAAAGACGGGTATTTGGGTCAAAGGTTTAACCGACGCGCAAAAACCATGCGAGAACAGCATCCCAAATATATAAGACAATATCGGCCTAAAATGTTGAGAATGTGTGAAAACACTAAACGACTCGAACACCGATGGAGTTGCGCACGCGAATGCGACGAAGCACCACCTCAATAAGCAGGAAGTTCAATGCGGCGAACAGTTCAAAGAATACCACGTGCATGTACGGGAAGGATTCGCTTCTGATCACTAATGGATTGTCCACTATCGGCGGCTCCATCAAGTACATGTAGTTGCCACCCGTCAAAAAGTTAACGCCAAGGGCTACCACAGCCATCAGCTGGATAAGGCCGAAGCTGCGTAACCATGCCCCTTTCTCTAAAGGTTGTTGGTGCACGTAGATAATGTATAAGCCCACGGCGATGATAGACGCGTGGTTCATATAATAGTCAAAGGCATAAATAGGATTGATCCCATGGGTGAATTCAGGCGTCAAAAGGCTCTGTAATCCGCCAGCGATTCCGGTAAAGGTTACTAATTCTCCCATCCACTTCTTCCCCACGAAGAAATAGCCGATGATGAGCAAACGAGAAAAGCCACACATATGAATGGGCAAACTGCCTCCCCAAGTAAATTCCCCACGGCTCACAGACAGGTAAGTCATCATGACAAATGATATAATTAGCAATATTCCCCATGCACGTTCAAATGCACGACGACCCTGAATGCTAAGATTTCTCCCTAGCCATATAGGAAAGACAATTATTAATAAGGATAGTGCCCAACCAAACCAGTAGAGCAAAGAATCCGGAGTGAGTGCAACATGTAGTTCCATAGTGCAATGTCGTTGGTTCACTGCCGGTTAAGGGTGCTTCAAGATAAAAAAAGGCGGCCAAAATAGGCCGCCTTCTGCTAAAATAATGTCGCTTTTGTGACTAGTTGTTCCCTAGTATTAAGGGTAAGCCATCCTCACCGCCTACAACAACCACCTTGGTATTTGGGCTCTCAGCCAATCGCAATGTAGCCTCTATTCCTTTGTCTCTCAAGACTTTGTCTGTCAAAGACTGGCTCAAGATGCGGTTCGCCGCAGCCTTACCTTCCGCCTCGATACGCTGACGCTCGGCTTCTTTTTCGGCACGTGTCAAACGGAACTCGTACTCGAGTGCCACCTGCTCTTGCTCTAGCTTGCGCTCGATCGCCTGCTTCAATTTATCCGGTAGACCTACGTCGCGGATCAGTACCGCATCAAGTTCAATGTACTTTTCCTTAATACGCGTGGCCGCAAGCACAAAGATTTCTGTTTGAATGCTATCGCGCTTTGAGCTGTAAAGCTCTTCCGGCAAGTACTTACCAATAACCTCACGCGTGGCCGAACGAATTTCCGGAATCACGATACGCTCGTGGTAGTTCTCACCCACCTCGTTGTGGAGGTAGCCTATGTTCTCTTCGATCGGACGGTAGCGGTAGGAAAGCTCGGCGCGAATGGTCAAGCCATTGGCACTCAACACCTCCATCACGGAACGGTCCTCTTGGATACGTGTGCTATATACGTACATACGGTTCCAAGGCGCGATGATTTTCAAACCTTGATCGTACACTTTATCAACTTTCAAACCGGCGAATAGGTCATACTGAACGCCCGCCTCCCCGGCATCAATTTTCACGAACAGGCGTGAAGAAAAGAGAAGGACGAATAAAAAAATACCAAAGGCTGGGATCAACCATTTTGGAAAAGATGGATTCATATAAATAGTGAATTAGTTACTTTATGTAAGGTAGCAAAAAGTGGTCCAACGGTGAAGGCTTGTCAACGTGTCATGAAAATTGATGGATTTTCCCACTTTTGGCTGATTTTGGGCCAATTTTATCCCGTTTTCGTCCGATTTCACTCAAAAACCGACCAAAAATCACAATTTTTCGCACTTTTCTGACCTCTAGGAAAAGAGCTCACTTAGGACCTCCAAGCTCTTGAACGTCCCAAAACCGTCAAGATGAATGTTCATGAAGCGCTCCAATCCTTCCAACAACGACCGTCGTCCGGCCTTTGAAATATGGAGCGTCCCCTCGAAATCCCAAGCCAAAGCATCTCGCAGATGTTGACTCGTGGCGGCGTCTAAATAAGGATGTAGGAGCGACGGCTCGGATAGAAAGGCGCCGTCTTGGAGATCAAAGAATTGGTCCCCGCTTACCTTCTTTACCTCGGGTCCAAAACCCAAATATTGCGTCAACTTCGCCCAGATCGCCAGATGAAAGGCTGCGGGCAATTCGTCCAAGGTGTCCAGGGCCAAACATGCGCCGCGCACAAACTCGAACTTTGCCTCGTTGGCCTCCTCCTCGCGGAGGCTTTTCGTAAACAACTCGGCCAAAAACAGCGCCACCGCATTGCGCACCGGATCGTAGGGAATGGCCGTGTAGGTCAGGTCCATTTTCGCTTCCTTGATGCGCTCGAGCTTGCCCTCTCCTTTATGGGTGTGGACCAATTCTACTAAGGTCAGCGGCAACAACATGCTGGAGCGGACCACGCCCCTTTTACTGCCCACGCTGTTCACCAAGAAGCTCAGCAACCCGAACCCGTCCGTGTATATACGCACGATTCGACTACTATCACCGTACTTAAGCGAACTCAAAACGATGCCCTTGCTGTGGTGGTAATTTGCCATAGGATAAAAGTACTTTTTTGCGCTCGGTTTAAACAAATTCTCTTGCGCCTTGTCTTATTTAAGTACCCCGTCCCTAACCTAGTTCAAGGGACCAACAAAAAACCCGAGCCTGCGGCTCGGGTTTTTTGCTTTTCTAGGAAAATTTTCGGGATCGCAAATTATTCTTCCGCCGCCTCATCAGCTGCCGACGCAAGCGACTTAATCTTCAAGTTTCGGTACCACACATTATCGCCATGGTCTTGCAGGGCAATGCCGCCTTTGGTGAAGGTGCCATAACCTGGGAATTGGTGGAATTTAGAACCAGCTACATCCGCGCGCCACTGGTCGTCGAAGAGGTCGCGGTCCACAGTTACTACCCCATTGAGAATCTGCGTGAGGTGACCATCTTGAACGATGATTTCAAACTGGTTCCACTCGCCGGCGAGTTTGGCAGCACCTTCAGGAGCCGCATTGATATCATACAAATCTCCTGCGCGGTGCTTGTGGATGGCTGCATCTGGATGGCCTTCTGTCGAGTCTGTACCATTGTCGAGGACTTGCATTTCAAGACCAGTCATCCAGCTGTCGGAATAGTTCGAATCCTCGTGAACTAAATATATAATTCCTGAATTCCCTCGCTCGGCAATTTTCCATTCGCCTTTGAAATGAAAATTTTCGAACTCTTTTATGCTACCATCCAGATTTATGTAAACGATGTCTCCACCTTGAGCTGTTTGGTAGTCATCCTTTGTCCCTGTAGTTAAATGAATGCTTTCATCATCAATGACCCAAGCTTTGCCGATCACGGTATCTCCATACTTACGGAAGTTGCCGGTGCATTGGCCGTCGAACATGAGTTCCCAGCCTTCGATGATTTCAGCTTCGGTGATGTTGTTGTGTAATTTTTCTGGAGCGGCTGCGGTCTCTTCGGCAGGCACTTCAGCGGGTGCAGTGCAGGCTACGGCAAACAGGGCAGCGGCACTAAGGATTAGGTTTTTCATTTGTGAGTTGAGTTAACGAAGGACCGTAGTCTTCGAGGTTGAGTATTTTGTAATATTAATCGAGTCCCAATGCTTTTCGGTTGGCGGCTTTGTCCACGCCGGTGGCGGCAAAGTCGTCGAAGGCGCGGGAGGCGACCGGGATAATCCAATCCGCAATGCGTTCTGCTCCTTCACGTGCTCCAGCAGCGCTGTCTTTGAGGCAACATTCCCATTCGAGGACGGCCCAACCGTCGTAATCGTACTGCGCGAGCTTCGCGAAGATACTTGGGAAGTCTATTTCGCCATCACCTACGGAACGGAATCTACCAGCGCGCTCGACCCAAGGGAGGTAGCCGCCGTACGCTCCGGTGCGGGCGTTCGGGTTGAACTCTGCGTCCTTCACGTGGAAGGCTTTGATGCGTTCGTGGTAGAGGTCGATGTAACCGAGGTAGTCCATGCCTTGGAGGACAAGGTGCGACGGATCGTAGAGCATGTTGGCGCGTTGGTGGCCGCCTACTTCGTCGAGGAATCGCTCGAAGGTGGCTCCGTCGTGGAGGTCTTCTCCCGGGTGGATTTCATAGGCGAGGTCGACGCCACATTCGTCGAAGTGTTGAAGGAGTGGCATCCATCTACGGCCCAATTCTTCAAAGGCCTCCTCCACCAATCCAGCCGGGCGCTGCGGCCACGGGTAGAAATACGGCCATGCGAGGGCGCCGGAGAAGGTCGGGTGTGCGGTGAGGCCGAGGCGCTGTGAGGCGGTGCCGGCGAGTTTTACTTGGTTCACGGCCCATGCAGTGCGGGCCTTGGAGTTGCCGTGTACTTCGGCCGGGGCGAAGGCATCAAACTGGGCGTCGAAAGCCGGGTGAACGGCGACGAGCTGGCCCTGAAGGTGCGTGCTCAGTTCGGTGATGGCGATGCCGTGTTCGGCGGCAATACCTTTGAGTTCGTCTGCGGCATCTTGGCTGTTGGCGACCTTTTCGAGGTCGATGAAACGGGCGTCCCAGGATGGGATCTGGATGCCTTTATAGCCTAGGTCGGCGGCCCACTTACAGATGGTCGACCACGAATTGAACGGGGCGACGTCGTCGGCGAATTGGGCCACAAAAATGGCAGGTCCTTTCAGCGTTTTCATAGGGCAGTATACTTTTCAGTTCCGGTGTTGTTGGCGACGATGGCTTCGATGAATTTCATGCCGCGTACGCCGTCTTCAATACCGGGATAATCTAAATGTGGATTCTGCGCTTGTCCGGCTTCATGGGCGCGAACGTGGGCAGCGAAGTTCTTATATAAGTTGGCGAATGCCTCGAGGTAGCCTTCCGGGTGGCCGGGAGGCACGCGGTGGTTGGCCAAGCTCATTTCCGAGGTGCCCGGGCCGCCGGTGCGAAGTACGGTCACTGGCGCGTCGAGGGGCATCATGGTAAGGGTGTTGTTGTCCTTTTGCTCCCAGCACAAACCGCCTTTTTCACCATAGACGCGAATCTTGAGGTTGTTCTCTTCGCCGGCCGCGATTTGAGTGGCCATGAGGACGCCGGTGGCGCCGGAGGTGGTTCGGAAGAGCACGGCACCGTCGTCGTCGAGGGCGCGGCCGGGGACCACAATGTTTAATTGGGCACAGACCTCACTCAGCTGCTCGCCAGAAATATATTCGGCGAGGTTGAAAGCGTGGGTGCCGATGTCGCCCATGGCGCCAACTTTCCCAGATTTTGTGGGATCAGTACGCCACGCGGCTTGGGTTTGGCCTTCGCCTTCGAGGAAGGTGGAGAGCCAACCTTGTGGGTATTCTACGTAGATCTTGCGGACTTTTCCGAGGGCACCGGAAGCAATCTGGTGCTTGGCCTCTTTGACCATGGGGTACCCGGTGTAGGTGTGGGTCAAACAGAAGAGCCCTTTGGCATTGTTCACCGCTGCTTCGATGGCATAGGCCTCGTCCATGGAGGTGCAGAGGGGCTTGTCGAGCACGACGTGGTAGCCGGCTTCGAGCGCCGCGATGGTGGGTGCAGCATGCACATGGTTGGGCGTGGTGATCATAATGACCTGGACACGCTCGTGTGCGGGGCGCTCGAGCTCCGAGGAGAGCAGCTCCTGCCAACTGCCGTAGGCACGGTCGTCGGAGATGCCTAGTTCGCGTGCCGTTTCCAAACATTTTTCGGGTTTGGAGGAGAAGGCGCCAGCGACCAATTCATAGTCGCCATCAATACGCGCCGCGATGCGGTGCACGCCGCCGATAAAACTACCTGGTCCGCCGCCGATCATGGCAGCACGCAACTTTTGACTCATGGAAAAGCGATTTTGTTGAAGCCCCAAAGTAGTGGAAAATGTCCAATTGACCTTTGTTCGGGGGGTGAGATTTTGTGAAATAATTGGCCACTTCAGCTCAATTTTCGTCAATGTTTGCGGATAAAGTGTATTTTAGACACTTCCTAAACACAAAACACTCGAAACACTATGACTGCAACTACAAGCAACCGTCGTTCTCTCTTTATTGCTAGTTGTGCGAGTTTATTGGTGACCAGTTTGAGTTTTGGTATTCGCGCCGGGATTCTCAACGACCTGGGCGTAGAATTCGAACTCAACGGTTCTGAACTCAGCCGCATTGCAGCCACTGCCTTCTGGGGCTTCCCTGTCAGTATGATTATTGGGGGTGCCTTGGTCGATAAGGTGGGCATGAAAAACTTGATGCGCTTGGCCTATATCGGCCACTTCGCGGGCATCTTACTCACCATCTTCGCAGGCGGCTTCTGGTCCCTTTGGATCAGCACCCTGTTCATAGGTTTGGCCAACGGTATGGTCGAGGCCGTATGTAACCCCCTAGTGGCCTCTATTTATCCAGAAGAAAAGACCACCAAACTGAACCAATTCCACCTTTGGTTCCCCGGAGGTATTGTCATCGGATCGCTCGTAGCCTTCAGCTTCGGCAAGCTCGGATTGAGCTGGCAGGTGATGATGGCCGTGATGCTGTTGCCGACCATTTGGTATGCATTGCAGATGGAGCGCATGGAATTTCCGGTGACGGAGCGCGTGGCGAATCAGGTATCAGATTCTGATATGTACAAGGCCCTACTCAATCCTTTGTACATCATCATTACCATCGCCATGTTAGGAACAGCCACTTCTGAGCTGTTCATCAACCAATACGTCGACGTACTACTGAAAAGTGTGAGCGACAATGCCATCCTCATCCTGCTCATTACCTCAGGGGTGATGACCTTTGGACGCGGGATTGCGGCTCCAGTGGTGGAGCGATTCTCCACCACGGGGATGTTGCTCTTTAGCGCAGTATTCACCACCATCGGTTTGTACATGATGGGAACGATGGACGGCTCGATGCTGTTCGTGAGCGCCTTCGTATTTGGCATCGGCGTGACCTATTTCTGGCCGACGATGATTGGCTTCGTAGCGACCTACCTCCCTTCCACAGGTGCTGTGGGCATGGCGGTTATTGGTGCTGCAGGGATGTTCTCAGTGAGTATTTATATGCAGTTCATGGGTGGATTTTATGATGAGTTGATGGTCGGGCTTTCAGAGGTGGAAGCCGGTCGCAAGGTCATCATGACGACCCTATATATTCCTGTGGCGTTGATCGCCATCTTCGCAGGAATCCACTTGCACATCCGTCGCAAACATTCGTAAGTGAATAGACGCGATCACATAAAGAAACTGATGACTTTGTGCGCGGCGGCAGCCGCGCCCGGAGCGCTCTGGGCCGGAACGGCCCAGGCGGAAGGAGCGGTCGTGAAGAGCGAGCGCGCTTTCGGCTATAAAAGAAGTGTGAGCCACTGGACGGTGACCGACCTGGATTGGGAGGAGCTGTGCGGGTGGCTGGCCGCCGAAGGGATTGAGGCGGTGGATTTGGTGGGACCAGAGAATTGGCACCACCTTAAAAAGCACGGACTGGATAGCAGCATGTGCAACGGTGCCGAATTGAATTTGGTCGATGGGTTCATCCACGCCGAGTTCGAGGGGGTGCTGCACGAGCGCTACCGTGAAATGATCCCGCGCGTGGCGAAAGCCGGCTATACCAACCTTATTTGCTTTAGCGGGAACCGCCGCGGGCTGAGTGAGGAGGCCGGGATGGAGCAGGCGGTGCAGTCGTTGCTGCCGATGGTCAAGCTGGCCGAGGAGCACGGGGTGGTGTTGCAGATGGAGCTGTTCAACAGCATCGTCGATCACCCGGACTATATGGCGGACAGCAGCCGATGGGGTGTGGAGCTGGCCAAGAAATTGGACAGTCCTTCCTTTAAACTGCTCTACGACATCTACCACATGCAAATTATGGAGGGGAACTTGGTGGCAAACATCAAGGAGAACCATCACTATTATGGGCACTACCACGTGGCGGGAGTGCCGGGCCGCAATGAGCCGTGGAACGATCAGGAGATCAATTACCCGGCGGTGATGCAGGCCATAGATACCACCGGTTTTGAAGGATATGTTGCGTTGGAGTACGTATTCAAGGAGCCGTTGAAAGAGAGCATGCGCCGCAGCTACGACGAATTTATTCGGTAGGATGGCGGCGTTTAGAACACAAGAAAATATAGATAGAAACACCTAACTTAGACAACGTTAACTCAACTCACTCATGGCAGAAAACACAATGCACTACGATGCCATCGTAGTAGGCTCCGGTATTTCCGGGGGCTGGGCGGCGAAAGAGCTCACTGAAAAAGGCCTTAAGGTCTTGATGTTGGAGCGCGGACGCAACGTCGAGCACATTAAGGATTACACCACAACGAACATGGATCCATGGGAATTCCCGCACCGCGGAAAGCCCACCACCGCGCAGAAAGACCGCAACCCGGTATTGAAGCGTGATTATCCATTGAACGAACTCAACCCGCACTTCTGGGTGGACGACCAAGATTGTCCGTATACGGAGAAGAAGCGCTTTGATTGGTACCGCGGCTACCACGTCGGCGGACGTTCACTCATGTGGGGTCGCCAGAGCTACCGCTGGAACCGCGAAGATTTCTTGGCCAATGAGAAAGAAGGTATTGCCACGCCGTGGCCTATAGGTTACGACGATATGGCCCCTTGGTACGAGCACGTGGAACGCCATGCCGGTTTGAGCGGGTCTCATGAGGACATGGACGTGTTGCCGGACAGCGTGTACTTGCACGCGATGGACCTCAATTGTGTGGAGAAAACAACGGCAGAGCGCATCCGCAAAGAATTTGACGATAAGCGCCGATTAATTATTGGTCGTACTTCCAACATCGCCGTACCACACAAAGGCCGTACGGGTTGTCAGTACCGCAACAAATGTTGGTTGGGCTGTCCTTACGGCGGCTACTTCAGCACACAATCCTCAACCCTTCCGGCGGCGATGGCCACTGGGAATTTGACTTTGCGCCCGCACAGCATCGTGAAGGAATTGATCTACGATAAAGACGGTAAGAAGGCCAAAGGGGTAATTGTTTTGGATGCCGAGACGAACATGACTTACGAATACACAGCACCTATCGTGTTCTTGAACGCTTCAGCGTTGAACTCGACTTGGATCTTGATGAACAGCGCCACCGACGTTTGGGAAGGCGGTTTGGGATCGAGCTCGGGCGAGCTGGGCCACAACTTGATGGACCACCACTTCCGCGTGGGAGCAGGCGGCCGTTGGGAAGGCGATGAAGATAAATACTACTTCGGCGGACGTCCGACCGGATTCTACATTCCACGTTTCCGTAACTGGGGCGATGATAAGCGCGACTACTTACGCGGATTCGGGTACCAAGGTTCTGCATCACGCAGCGACTGGCGCCGTGGGGTACGTGAGATGGGAATTGGGGCAGATTTCAAAGACAGCATTAGCAGACCGGGTTCATGGAGCATGGGGATGACAGCTTTCGGCGAAACATTGCCATACCACGAAAACATGATCAGCCTCGACAAGACCCGCACGGACAAGTGGGGATTGCCAGTATTGGCCATCGATGCTGAGCTCAAGGAAAATGAATTCAAGATGCGTGAAGACATGAAGCAGGATGCTGTGGATATGTTGGAGGCGGCAGGGTTCAAAGATGTATATGCCTTCGAAAGCGACTACGCCCTCGGAATGGGAATCCATGAGATGGGAACGGCGCGAATGGGAACGGCACCAACAAACTCTGTGTTGAACAAGTGGAACCAAGTTTGGGATGCTCCGAACGTCTTCGTGACGGACGGTGCCGCAATGACTTCGGCTTCATGTGTGAACCCATCATTGACTTACATGGCCATGACTGCACGTGCTGCGGACTACGCCGTGAATGAATTGAAAAAAGGTAACCTCTAAAGCACTGACCATGGAAAATAAAGATTTGACCCGCAGACAAATGGTACAACGCATGGCACTTGCCATCGGAGGTACGCTGGTAGCTCCAACAGTTTTATTGGAAAGCTGCTCCTTTGATCCGGACACCACCACGGCAGGACCTGCGCGATTGGCCATGTTGGATGCCATCGCTGAAACCATCATCCCGCGTACCGCAACAGCTGGGGCACGTGATGCACGCACTGGTGCCTTCATCGATGTGATGATTCGCGATTGTTACTACCCGGATATGCAAGAGAAGTTGAACGCCGGTATTCAAGAGATCGCGGTAGAAGGCAAGAAAGCCATCGGCCGTCCTTTTGAAGAAGCCACTCAGATGGAGCGCGAGGATTTCCTTCGCGGCTACGACGAGGCGGCGCATGAAGATGGCGACCACTTCTTCCGCACCATTAAGGATTTGACCTTGCTGTGCTACTTCACTTCGGAGGAAGCTGCAGCTGATGGTGTGGTGAACTACAATCCAGTACCTACCCGCTATGATGGATGTGCACCAGTGGATGAAAACACCAAGGTGTTCTACGCCAACATATAATCACAGAAGCGAAAGCCTGTTTGTGAAGCCCCGCTTAGTGCGGGGTTTTTTTATGGGCTTTTTGGGCTAAAATATTATGGACCAATTATTCTAACCGCCCCAAAAATCCGCCCTAACTTTGTCCCAAGCCCTTGATCTAGATGAAATATGAACGTATAGGACCTCGTCCTATCTAACATACGCAGTCCGGTTTCAACGGTTTAAGTGTTACTGGCCCCGCCCTACAAGGCGGGGTTTTTTTGTCTCGAACAATCTCAGGGTTAGTGCGTTAAAAAGATTCAATACCTCATCATTATGAACGGACGTAAATCATTTTTCTGGATGCTACCCTTGTTGGGCGTACTGTTTTTTGTGCGCTGTGAGGGGAATTTGGAGCAAGCGGAATTGGTCCCAGAAAAGGGGCCTATGGAGTGCTTTGACTACCTCTATCCCATCCAAGTCGTTTTCGACGGTGATACCCTTTCCGTCGTTTCTTTTGAGCAGTACAAAGACCTGCACACCAGATGTGATGAGGTGTTCAACGAATTCACGCCGGGGCTCGATCCCAAGGGACGTGATTCCAACAACAGAATTCCAACTGGAAAAGGCCATACGACGGCGACATCTGATCCGTATGGGGATTGTCCGAGAGAAAACGATCCTTGGTGCGGTGAGATGATTTTCCCATTAACTATAGCGAATGTTCCGGGGCTCGAAGGAGAGATCGAGGTACCGAACGACAGTACGTTGCAGTACTACCGCTGGATAGTGTGCGATTAAATTGTGCTAACGATACAAGAATGCATGTCGTAGATTTCGAGAAGCCCGGTCCCCCAATGGATCGGGTTTTTCTTTTGGGGCCAATTGCTATAGATCGTCAAAGACCTACAAGTGCAACCCACACTCGGTCTTCGGGCTGTTGTTCCAGCGGCCTTTGCGCCCCTTGCCGGGCTTGGTGCAATGCGTGCAGCCTATGCTGAAATACCCCTTCGACTGTAGGGGGTGGAACGGCAGTAGGTGATCTTTGATGTAGGCCTCGCGCTGCTCACGGCTCACGTCGAGCAAAGGATAAAACTTGAGGATGCCGCCGCGCTCCTCGAAGATGTCAAGAGAAGAGCGGTGATCGCTTTGCCAACTCATCAAGCCGCTGACCCAAACTTTGTGTTCCTCTTTGAGCTTTTCTAAGGGCTCGACTTTGTTGATGGTACAGCAATAATCCGGATCCTTGGTCCAAGTCTCATCTGTCGTAGTAAACTCGTGTTTCCAATCCTCGGCCTTGACCTCACGGACCTGGAGATTGTAGACCTTCGTGAGGTAGTCCTTGTACACCAAGGTTTCCTCAAAATGGTAGCCGGTATTGATAAAAAGGACCTCTTGTTCCGGCTGGTAGACCGAGAACAAATGAAGCAAATATGCGCTTGTGGCGGCGAAGGAGCTGGTCAACATGACCTCCTCGCGGGCGAAGATTCGGTAGAGTTCTGTAATTCGTTGCTCGGGTTGGAGCAATCTGAATTTGGCGTTGAGCTCTTTGAGGTCAAGCTCGGTAGATGTTTCGGACATTTCTAACAGGGGATTTGCAAAACGTGACAAATATCACGCTTTTTGCCTTTCTACAAATCTCAAATGAGACTTTTTGGTTGAAAAGTTCTTAACCATTCGCTCAATAGGAGCGGGCGTTCATCTTATTTTTAATCAGTGTTCTAACCTAGCACATATCTTTAGATATTATACGACCCACAATACTCGTTTTATGAAAAAACGGTTCCTATTCTGCCTTGCATTGGCCTTTTTTGGATGGACCCATTCTATTACTGCACAGACCATTTCTGTGGCAGGCAGTTCCTTATCGTTCGACGATCCCATCACCTCGAATCCGTCCACAGCCGTGGGTGGGTTTTGTGTTTATAATGATGTGGTTACCGTCGGCACTACGTCCTATGATGCCATAGTATCGATTGACGGTATGACAAATGCCCTAATCTCAGACTTCGACCTTGACAACACCACTAATGGTAACTCGTCAGCACACTTTAGCCCTTCTGTGCTATGGACAGGACCCAATGGTTTGGTTCGCTACACCATTCAGTTTATCGAAGACGGCACGGCCGGCTCTCCCGTTCCTGCAACCCTCGGAGGTTTCTACCTCACGGCTTGGGATCTTGATGCGGTAGGACCTTCAGGGCGCTACGTTGAATCTGGAAGTTTCTCAGGATATACCCTAGGTTCAAGCACTTTCTTAAGCTACACCTCAACCGGAACCGGCAGCGGCTCTTTCGCCAACACCTCTCCAGGATCTAACACGCCAGGGACCGACGGACGTTCACGCGTGACCCTAGAATATGCAAGCACCAGTAGTGTAAGCCTGACCATTGGGGCTTCAGGTACGGGTCCAGTGACCTACCTCATCTCCGGCGATAACCCTACATCGTGGTTCCCAACCACCGCTAATGAAACTACCGTTCCGACCATCAACACCTTCGGAACTACCACTCCGTTCTTTACTTGTGACGGATTCCCTAGTGCCGGACAGAGCGTCCTGGTGGAAGCAGATAAACTCAGCGACAGCTTGATCATCACCGCTCCTGCAGGTTACCACCTCAGCACCGCACTTAACGGAACCTACAGCGCCACCCTTACCTTGGGAGCAGATAGCACAGGGACTTTGGATACCGCCGTCTTCATCGCGATGGACGGAACGGCTCCGGCTGCAAACCCAGCGACAATAAACTTGAGTTCTACCGGTGCGAACAACAGCACAGTAAGCGT
>JAYPCB010000010.1:0-5395 GCA_038124525.1 Cryomorphaceae bacterium | reverse complement strand
GGCTGTCAAGGCACCGCGAGCATCGCCGTGAGCGATAGCGACGGTGTGGCTCCAATAGTCATCGCCCAAGACCTTACCATCCAGGTAGATAGTCTAGGCAATGTCGCCATCACTCCAGCGGATGTGGACGGCGGTAGTTCCGACAACTGTAACCTCACCTTGACCATTGATACCGCGGCTTGGACTTGTGCCGACCTCGGTGCCCATACGGTCATGTTGGTGGGAACCGACGGCAACCAAAGCGATACTGCTTATGCCACCGTAACCATCGTCGATACCCTAGGACCCGAAATTTTATGCGGCAGTGATACGACGCTGTATGTCGGCGCCGATACTTCAGGCGTACATTATAGCTGGACCGCATCCAACTTATATGATGCATGTGGCGTGGACACTTCGTACGTGAGCGATACGAGCGGTACTTGGTTCGGTATCGGAACGCATACAGTGTGGACTGTAGCAACCGACGTGAACGGCAATACAGATTCGTGCAGCTTCACCGTAGCGGTACAGGATACCTTCGCTCCTAGTTTCACCAGCTGTTTGATGGATACCACCTTGTATGCAGATGCCCTGAACTGTGGCGCGAACTTAGTTTGGAGTACTCCTTTAGCTACGGACAACAGCGACAGCATCATCTACACGCATAGCGATACCAGCGGCACCTTCTTCCCAGTAGGGGTCGATACCGTATTCCACTATGCAGAGGATCCAAGTGGTAATAGCGATACTTGTTTCTTTTTGGTTACCGTTTTGGATACCATCGCACCGGCTTGGACTGGCACCTTGGATACCTTGACCATCTACGCAGGTGTAGATACTTGTGGGGTTTTTACCGACAGCTTGAGCTTAACTCCTCCTCCTATTATAGAAGCCTGTGGAGTGGACACCTTATTCCACGATGCCAATGCATACTACGCACTTGGAGATTATGATATCTATTGGTTTGTCACCGACGTACATGGCAATACAGATTCTATTCTTCAGAAACTCATCGTGACGGAAAACATCAAACCGGAGATGTATTGTCCCGACTCTCTGACCATCTATGCCGATGCGGACAGCAGCTGGACCCAAGTGAATTGGACCGGAGATAGCGTCTACGATAACTGTGGCATGGACAGTGCCTACTTCAGCTTGGCTAAAGGCGGATATCTGCAGATCGGCCTATTTAAAATCGACTACTTCGCCTACGACCTTCAGGGCAATGGCGATACTTGTAGCTTCTACATCACCGTAGAGGATACCGTGGCGCCTGTGATCACCTTGAGCCAAGGCGATACGACCTTGAACGCAGATCCAGACAGCTGTATGGCGTCCTTTGCTTGGGCATCGCCAACAGTCACGGAGAACAGTTCAAACTACAGTACGACTTACTACAATAGCAATACGCCGTCGGGCAACTTTGGTATAGGCCAGCATGTAGTTGCCTATGTGGTGACCGACGCTTCAGGCAACAAGGACAGTGTCGGGTTCACCATCACCGTCATCGATGCAGATGGACCTTCGCTGTATCCATATAGCATAGCCTTGACCCTTGATGCAGCAGGTTTTGATACGTTGACCCTCGCTATGGTGGACAGCGCTTCGAACGACTGCAGCGGCATTGATTCCCTATGGATTTCACAAACGCTCTTTACCTGTGCGGATGTAGGTTCACCGATCGTTTGGTTCTACGGTCTAGATAGTTTGGGTATCGTGGATTCTGTTCAGGTGCCCATTACCGTAAGCCAACCCACCGGCGGTGTGGTACAAGCCTCCATCACCTCGACCGATGCCCTGTGTTTTGGCGACGCCAACGGAACCGCCACGATCAACGCCACCGGCGGTAGTGGAGCATACTCCTACACTTGGATCAACCTTGGCACTACATCCACCGCCTCCAACCTTGCAGCCGGTACCTACTTCTGGGAGGTGAGCGATACGAATGGTTGTACAGCCATGGGTAGTATTTCCATCGATGAACCTACACAACTCACATCCAGTATTACCCCGTCCAACTACAATGGATATGGCGTGAGCACGGAAGGCGCCAATGACGGATCTGCCGACCTCACCGTAAGCGGCGGTACAGCACCGTACACCTACTCTTGGAACAATGGTGCTACCACTGAAGACCTCAGCGGGTTGCCGGAAGGCACTTACATAGTAACGGTGCTTGATAGTAATGGTTGTAGCACTATGGATACGGTGATTTTAACGGAGCCCAATTATTTCTCTATTTCCGCCACTGTCTTGAACCACAATATTTGTCCTACCGACCTCGATGGTGCAGCCTACGCTGTCACTACAGGCGGTGTCTCTCCTATCAGCCTCTTTTGGAGCTCGGGACAAGGCACGGATACCATCACCGCCTTAACCTCAGGATGGTACACCATCACCGCAATTGATACCAATGGCGCCTTAGCCACAGATAGCGTGCTCATCCTCGCCCTCGACGAGGATTGTGATGGCATTCCAAATGATGATGAAGGTGGAGTAGCAGGTGCAGGCGGCGGCATGGCCGATACAGATGGCGACGGCATACCGAACCAGCAGGATACCGACAGCGATAATGACGGCATCTCCGACGCCATGGAATTTGATTCGAATGGCGATGGTGTAGGCTTTGACGATTGTGATGGCGACGGCGTTCCAAACTTCCTCGATGCGGACATTTGTGACCTCGAAGCAGCCACAGTATTGACCCCAGATAACGACGGCAACAATGATTACTGGGTCATCCCAGGCATTCAGCAGTTCCCTGGTACACACGTGGTGATCTTTAGCAGATTGGGCTTGAAGGTCTACGAAAACACCGACTACGAGAACGACTTCGACGGACGTGCCAATACGAACACGTATTTGAATAATGCCGAGGAAATCCTACCGAGCGGAACGTACTTCTACTACGTACGCATGGGTGGCACCTCGAGCCAAGAGTTTAACGGATACCTCTACATTAACCGATAAATGGCCATGAAAAGAATCTATAGCGATATGAAACAGCGCAATCCCCTGGCCTCCATGGCTGTGGCTGCCTTACTCCTTGTGGCCGGTCATCTTTCGGCCCAACAGCATCCTTCGCTGGACAACTATTTGTTTACTCCAGTGGCCGTATCCCCAGCCCACGCAGGGATGCAGGACCAGCACGTCGTGAGTCTTGTTGATGCCCAATGGGTTGGCCTTAAGGGAGCTCCTCGTACGGGCTTAATTAGTATGGATTACCACAATCTTAGAGGCCTAGGACTAAACTTAACCTTAATTAATGATCAGGTTGGGCCCGCTGTTACTCAGCATGCCGCTGTAAGTGGAGCGTATCATTTACAAGTAAACGATATGACCAAGCTCAGTACTGGGCTTCGCGTGACTGTGGGACGTACAGCTGTTGATCTGCTTGACGAGACCTATTTCGACCTTGTGGACCCCAACATTTACAACCTACAAGGGCCCATTATGGCTAATGTCGATATAGGCACCACTTTGAATACTCAGAGTTACTATATGGGGGTAAGCTTTAAAAATGTCAACCGCGCCAAAATCTACGATAACAACTTCACCGCTCAAGTTTTGCAGATTTTTGGTGGTTACAGAATGGCACTTAAAGACCAATGGTCGTTACGATCTAGTTTTTTGGCTAGTGCTACAACAAATGCTCCGGCAGATTTAAACTTCCATTTATTTTTCGAGCATCAAGATACATGGGGGTTTGGCGCTCATTATAGCCCCGCTGATGAAGCCGGGGTATTGCTGAGAATCAATCCTTCGCGAGATTGGCATGTGTTCTACCAATACAACTATCCATTGACGGATCTCATATTCATTACCCAAAGAAGTCATGTTATTGGTATTGCCTTTAACGTTGCCCCTCGTATCGAATCATTCACCTCTCCAAGACTTTTCTTATGATGCGGCTACTTACACCTTCGAGATTAACCTTGCTTTTGGTTACTACAATGCTACTCCCATTTTATGGACAAAGCCAAGTTGTACTAGATGAATTAAAAAATGAAAAGTCGCTTGATCATTTTGAATTAGGGGAGGCAAATGCAGACGATTATGCGGCAACCCCTTATGGAAAAGGTCATGTATTATTCCTCTCTGACCGCGGTGGCAATGGTCTTGATGCCAAGGACCCAGCAACAAATAAAGTCTTTGCGCGGCCCTATTTATTGAGACTAAAAGATCTTAAGACATTGACTTATCAAGCACCAGAAGCCCTTACATCCTTACCCTATTATATCGGACAATGTGCTTTGATTCCTGATAGCTCGGGTATGATTGTGAGTCACAGCAGAAGCAAGGCGGATAAAAATGGTAATGTCGGCATGACTCTGTCTTTTGTTCCTTTTAACGGTGAGGAAGCCAAAGAGCTCCCATTTATTGAGGAGAATGCGAACTACCAGCACCCTTATTTTGATCCCGTTGATTACACCCTATACTTTGCCTCTAATATTGATGGTGGTAAGGGAGGTTACGATATCTACAAAAGTGCTATGAGTTTTGATGGCGGATGGGGATCACCCATAGCCGTACATGAGGTCAATAGTGCCTTGAATGAAGTATTCCCTTCCACAGGACAAAACCTAAACATTTACTTCTCCCGAAGTACCAAAAATTATGGCTTACAGAACTTTGCTTGGCAAGCGAAAGACTCCACCATTATGGAATTCGCAAATAATGGCAGAGGGGATGATTTTGCCGTTATCGTCTTAAACGACAGCACGCTGATCATGTCTCAAAGTAAGCGGCCGGGGACGGCATCCAACCTTCATCTATTTAGAGTATTACCGCCAGAACCCACTGTGGCAGCGGAAGAGCCGAAAACTGAGGCTAAACCTGAGCCCAAGGAAACTGAAAAAGCGGAAGAAAATTCAAAAACAATAGCTGCAACAAGCAATAGTACCACTCCCTCAGAACCTCCTAAAGCGAGTTCCGGAAACTATAGCATTATCATAGGCGGGTTTAACACAGTAGATCACGCACAAACCTTTTTAGATGGCATAGGGGCTTGGGCTCCAAAAGCCTTTATCGCCCCATACAATGGTAAGTTTTATGTGGTACACAGTGTTCACGTTAGTAAAACTTCTGCGAACAAGGCACGTGAGCTTGTAAAGCGCACCGGGCATAGCGCCTGGGTGTTGAGCAAGGGATTGATAGCGATTTAGTACCTTAGTACAACATCCAAAGGCCTATGAAAAAAACTTTACTCACTCTACTCGCTGGAGCTACCCTCCTATCCTGTGATACGACAACCCCAGAGCCTGGAACACTTGAAAAACTTCAAGGCAACTGGTATGGCGTAGAAATCACCAACCACCTCATCGCCCAAGGACTTTGGGATACCTTGCATCCACATTCTACCACTATGATGACATTGAGCTTGGATACGCTGAGCTCCACAGCTATCGTAGAT
>JAYPCB010000009.1:29818-34283 GCA_038124525.1 Cryomorphaceae bacterium | reverse complement strand
ACGGTTACTTCATTCGAAGGGTCTAATACTTCTTCGCCGTTCACGACGAGTTTGTAGGCATATTCACCGGGCGCAAGAACTAGCGGTGCTTCCCATGCGTCGCCGGTCCATTTCAAGAAAGTAGCATCGCTGTTCCAAGCGTTAAATACACCTTTGACCTTCACCTCTTCTCCTTCGAAACCAGGAATACTCAAGGTGATGGCGCGTTTGGCGCCTCTGAAGAAAGGCACGTCGAGATCCTCATGATCTCCATCGATATGCGCGACGTTCAGCTCATGCTCTAGAGTACCCGTGATGACTTCTCCGTCGAAGTCTAGGCCGCTTGGTAATTCGAGCAGTCCATTTGCATAATCATTTACCACAAAAGCACTTTGGGTACCGTGATGAACGTGCGGCGAAGCCAGATCAGAGGCCTGCATGCGAAGGGGTGCTGAGGGCTGAACGTCACAGGCAGCGAGCGCTGCACTGATGGAGAGTATCGTTAAAAATTTCTTCATGTTCTGTGGGCTAAAAAAAGGCGCACGTGGCGCCTTTCTAAGATAGTATCAAATGATTAAGCATGTGCTGCTGCTGCAGTGGATGCATTTTCTCCTGCGGCTACTTCAAACCACTGGCCGTCGATCGCAAATTTGGCTGGAGCGCCACTCACGTTTTCGATGGTCATGCCTTCAGCGGTGAGGTTGGCTTTGAGCGTTGCGCCTCTCCAAAGGATGGAGAAGGTGAGGCCCTTCCACTGTGTCGGTAGCTTTGGTGTGAAGTGCAATTCCTCGTCGCGAATCTTCATCCCTCCGAAGCCTTGTACCACTGACATCCAAGTTCCTGCCATCGAGGTGATGTGCAACCCTTCGTGAACCTCGCGGTTGTAATCGTCTATATCTAAGCGAGAGGTGCGCAAGTACATTTCGTAGGCTTTCTCCGGGTAGTCAATCTGCGCGGCAAGAATAGCGTGTACACATGGGCTCAACGAGCTCTCATGAACGGTCTTCGGCTCATAGAAATCGAAATTGCGCTTTACTTCTTCTTCCTCGTAGAGGTGGTTCAAGAAGTAGTAGCCCTGCAATACGTCCGCTTGTTTGATGAAGATCGAACGCAAGATGCGGTCCCAGCTCCAGTGCTGGTTGATCGGGCGCTCGTCCAGGCTGAGGTCGTCTGCAGTGAGCTGCTCCTTGTCTAAGAAGCCGTCTTGCTGCAATACCACGTCTAATTTCTCGCTCTTCGGATAGTACATCTTGGCGATGATATCACTCCATTTGGCGAATTCTGTATCTGCGTTCAGCGCAGTCTTGCTGGTAATAGCGCTTAGCGCGTCCGCAGCATTTTCTTTCAGCCAATTGTGGGCTTCCAACGTCCACTCCAACGTCCACGCCGCCATGCGGTTGGTGTACCAGTTGTTGTTGATGTTGTTTTCGTACTCGTTCGGCCCAGTTACACCGAGCATCACGTAGGCTTCCTTTTCCTGTGACCAATTCACACGCTGCGACCAGAATCGGCTAATACCTAGAAGGACCTCAAATCCCCCTTCGGCCAAGTAGCCCCAATCTTGGGTGTGACGTATGTAATCGAACACGCCATAAGCGATGGCTGCATTGCGGTGGATTTCCTCGAAAGTGATCTCCCACTCGTTGTGACATTCCTCACCGTTCATCGTTACCATTGGGTACAATGCTGCGCCGTCGGTAAATCCGAGCTTGCCTGCATTTTCGATGGCCTTGTCCAGCTGCTTATAACGGTACAAACACAAGTTCTTCGCCACCTCCGGCTGCGCCGTTGCGAGGTAGAAAGGCAAACAGTATGCTTCGGTGTCCCAGTAGGTAGAACCGCCGTATTTCTCGCCGGTGAACCCTTTAGGACCGATGTTCAATCTATCGTCCACACCCGTGAATGTTTGGTTCATGTGGAAGATGTTGAAGCGGATGCCCTGCTGTGCCTCCGCGTCGCCGTCTACCTCAATATCGGAGGTTTCCCATTTGTTGTGCCAAGCGGCTACGTGTTCACCACGCAATGCTTCATAGCCTTGCGCCGCCGCTGCTGTAGCGCTCGCTGCTGCCTTTGCATCTAAGCTTGCCACGTCGTGGTTCATGCTGGATAATACCGCTGCAAATTTTTCAAGTTTCAAGGTTTGACCCTGAGCGACTTCATAGCAGGCGCACTCGCTGACGAACATGTGCTTCGCATCCGAGCTCATGCCCCATTCTTGCGGCGCTCCGTCCAACGATAGGCTGTTGCGCATGGAAACTGTTACCTCAAAACCGGTTTTTTTGGTCTTGGCGTGCACATAGCTTGCGCCGGCTTCCTGACCTTGAGTAACAGGCTCCCAAAACTTCTCGTCGTAGTTGCTGTCCTCGTTTTCCACATCAAAATCTAGGTACGAGCACAATTCAATCTTGCCTGAGAAATTCTTCGGCGTAACGCTGTAGGAAATGGTGCCAATCTCGTCTTGAACGATGCTCACCAAACGCTCGGCTTCAACAGCTACGATTTTGCCTGAAGGAAGGGTTGCTTCGAAAGAGCGCTTGAGCAATCCGCTTTGCATGTCGAGCTCGCGGTAGAATGATGCTACTTCAGTAGCGGTATTAAGGTCCAATTCCTCTCCGTCGACCTTTACCTGAATGCCGATCCAATTGCAAGAGTTCAATACTTTGGCGAAGTACTCCGGGTACCCGTTTTTCCACCAACCTACTCTTGTTTTATCCGGGTAATACACCCCAGCGATGTAGGAGCCTTGAAGACTTTTGCCTGTATATGTCTCTTCGAAATTCGCGCGTTGCCCCATACGACCATTGCCGATGGAGAACAAACTTTCGCTCTTAGGATGGTTATTGGCATCCCAGCGACGCTCGATGATTTTCCAAGGATGAACCTCGGTGTATTTATTGAACATTTGACCTAGCGGTTACACGTTAAAACGTGCTACTAGCTCTTCAGGAGTGGTATCGCCTAATGCGGTAAAGTGTACATCTGCCCCTTCTAAAGTTTCTGGGGTTCCTATTCCCACACAGCTCATTCCTCCTGTCTTGGCCGCCTGAACGCCAGCGATTGAATCTTCGAAAACGACGCATTCCTCTGGGTTGAGGCCAAGTGCAGCAGCACCTTTCAAAAATACCTCAGGGTGTGGTTTGCCGTTTATCACATTATTCCCATCAATTATCGCCTCGAAAAGGGGCGTTAGGCCCATTTTATCCAAAATCATAGGGGCATTTTTGGACGCGCTGCCTAGTGCGATTTTGATTCCTTGGGTATGAGCCTGCTCGAGGAATGCCACGGCACCGGGCAATCCATCGGCTGCAGAGAGCTCTTGCACTAATTCCAAGTACCACTCGTTTTTCTCCACCATTAAGGCTTCAAATTCATCTGCGGTTACGGAGGCCCCTGTCCATTCGATAATCTTCTTTAAAGAGTCTACGCGACTTACGCCTTTGAGCTCTTCGTTTTGAGCTTCAGTGAAATCGCCACCGAGTTTCTGCGCACAACGACGCCATGCCTGAAAATGAAAAACGGCGGTATCTACAATAACGCCGTCTAGATCAAAAAGGAATCCTTTTATCATGATTGTGCTTGATAGACCTCAAGAACCTTGAGGTATTCCACGTGGTATTTGATCAAACCGTCTACAGGTTTGCGCATAATTTGACCCATGTTCATCCCGCGCTCCGCCAAGACATCTTCCAAGAGTTCATGGAAAATCGCACCTACCGAACCGACAAAGTGTATCGGCACCTCACGACAGTTTTCAAAGCAGGCAATGTGGATGTCGGCGAACTTGGCAAAGCCTTCACGAACGATCATTTTCACATATGGATTCTCCATGTGTTTACCAGCGAAGCGGCTGAAAGACGCGAGGTATACATTCGCATTAGGCTTGTTGTATACGCTGGTAATGATTTCGTCCTTATCGAGCTGGTAGGTCAAATAGAAATCTTCTGCCATTTCAGCGGGAAGGCGTTTGTACAAGAAATCAGAAACTAAACGCTTCCCGATAAAGCTTGCGCTTCCTTCATCCCCCAATACGTACGCCAGGGCAGGTACCTCTTCGCTTACAGATTCCCCATCAAAGTAACAGCTGTTTGAGCCAGTTCCGAGGATACAAGTAATGGCGGGAACACCCGTGTACGTGGAGTAGGCACTGGCTACCAAATCATGGTCTACATTAATCTTGGCATCAGGCATAATGCGCTGCAGCCCGTCTTTAATGATGTCCTTTAAGCTTTCACTTGAGGCTCCGGCACCGTAGAAGTAAACATAATCTACGCTGTTTTTGATACGGCGAACCACGGCATTACTGCCCAATTCTTCTTCGATGAAGGGAGCAGAGTGAAAGTATGGATTGAATCCCATGGTGGAGAAGCGTACATGCTCCGTACCGTCGGGATTTAATACCACCCAATCACATTTGGTAGAACCGCTTTCAGCAATTAGTATCATAGCGTAAATAGGTAAAGCCGCACCCTCCGGGCGCGGCCTTCAA
>JAYPCB010000009.1:0-29718 GCA_038124525.1 Cryomorphaceae bacterium | reverse complement strand
ATTTCCTTACCGTTAACGATCAAGCTGTTTTCAGTGTGCTCTACAGTACCGTTGAAGCGACCGTGTGCACTGTCGTACTTCAATAGGTGCGCAAGCATATCTACTGCAGTAAGGTCGTTGATGGCAACGATCTCTACTTTGTCGCTTTCGATGAGGTTGCGGAACGTCAAGCGTCCGATACGGCCAAAGCCGTTAATGGCAATTTTTGTGCTCATAATTGTTGTTGTGTTATGTGGCTAGAATTTTAGCAATGGTTAGCATTTCTTCGTCCAATTCTGTGGTCTTAGAAATGGCGTCTTCAAGTGAGGTGAACACGACTTTTTGATTGATCATACCCGCCATGACCTTTTGCTTGCCTTCCAACAAGCCATTCACGGCATAATGACCCAAAACCGAGGCCAATACACGGTCATTCGTCGACGGTGATCCCCCGCGCTGTGTGTGTCCTAGAGTGGTCACTTTCACATCCATTTCAGGGAATTCGTTGCGAATGGCAGTGGCGATTTCGAAAATATCTCCAAGGTGATTGCCTTCGGCGACCATGATGATGTTCGAGGTTTTCTTCGAGGCTTGTGCCGACTTTAAGTCCGCAAAAAGCTCCTCATAGGTCGCTTTCTTCTCCGGCAAAATGATGCTCAAAGCACCTGTAGCCAAACCAGTAGAAGCGGCAATGTAGCCAGTATCACGACCCATTACTTCCACCAGGAACAGTCTATTGTGCGAAGAAGCCGTATCGCGGATTTTATCTACGCTTTCAATGACGGTATTAGTAGCGGTGTCGTAACCGATGGTGAAGTCAGTGCCAAAAAGGTCATTATCAATGGTCCCTGGGACCCCAATAACTTTAATGCCATGCTCATCGGCCAATTTCAACGCCCCAGTAAAAGACCCATCTCCACCGATGACTACGAGAGCATCGATATCGCGATCCTTTAAATTTTGGGCTGCTTTGGCACGTCCTTCTGGCGTTCTGAATTCTTGGGAACGAGCACTTTTTAGAAAAGTACCTCCTTGTGCGAGTATGTGCTTAACGCTTGCAGTGTTAAGTTCGACAAGGTCATTTTCGATCATCCCTTCGTACCCACGGTACACGCCATAGACGCGTCTGCCGTGGTACAATGCAGTTCTGGTTACCGCGCGAATAGCGGCATTCATCCCTGGAGCATCTCCCCCAGAAGTAAGTACTGCGATGTTTTTAATCTCTTGAGACATTCTGCAAATGTAATAACTAAGTGTAAAAGTTACACTTATTAATTAATTAGCTTTATATTTAAAGGCCCCAGATATTACCTGAATACAGATTTGAACCGCCTATGCCTCAACAAATTGAGTTTGCCCCTAACATAAGTGTCGACTGTGTCATCTTCGGATTTGATGGAGAAAACCTGAATGTTTTGCTCATCGAAGAGAAGGATATTGGTCAAGGGTTATTGCGCAAACGTTTACCCGGGGATTTAATTCTTCGTGGTGAAGGTTTAGATGCGGCTGCGGACCGAGTATTATGGGAATTGGCCAGTCTACAAAACGTAACCATGAGGCAATTTCACACTTTTGGAGAGCCGGATCGTGTAAACGACCCAAAGGATAAAAAGTGGTTGGAATTATACCGTAAAAATCCTGACGAGAGAGTTATTACCGTGGCGTATTATGCGTTGGTGAAGATGGCGGATTTCAGTCCTAACCCAGCGTCCTTCGCTGGCGAGGCGTTGTGGCAAGATATTCAAGAGGTACCGGAATTAGCATTTGATCACAATGAGATTGTGGAGGTAGCGCTTTGGAAACTACAGCGCCATTTTGAGCTGAATAAGAGCGGGTATGAGTTGTTGCCGCCGAAGTTTACGCTCAATCAGTTGCAGCAGTTGCACGAGGCGATCACGCAAGAAGAATTGGACAAGAGAAACTTCCGGAAAAAAGTCGTTCGCGAAAAGCTCGTTGAGGCGACCGATGAGAAGCAAGAAGGCGTCCTTCACAAACCGGCCCGTTTGTACAGAATAAAGAAATCTAAACAGGATTAAGGGCTAATTCCAGTGTTTTGGGTTAAAAAGTGGGCGGATTTCGTTAACACGCCCTCGAACGCTCCTTCGGTGGAATAAGGTTAAAGTGTACTTTTGACTTTATAACCTTTTACACAAGCCATCAAATGAAGATTGTTTCAAGATTTTTGACGATCTGCCTAGCGGTTTTGAGC
This sequence comes from Cryomorphaceae bacterium, assembly GCA_038124525.1. Taxonomy (GTDB): domain Bacteria; phylum Bacteroidota; class Bacteroidia; order Flavobacteriales; family Schleiferiaceae; genus UBA10364. Next base: position 27,530 of record JAYPCB010000009.1, on the reverse strand, counting down.
GGTTCTGTCGCCCTGGCACAGCAGGTAAGTGGTACTGTCTTTGACGAGTACAACGAGCCATTGCCATCGGTTGCTATTACTGTTGAAAACGGCGGAGGCACGATGACTGACTTTAACGGTCAGTACAACCTCTCTTTGGGAAACGGCACGTATAACATCACCTATTCATTTGTAGGGTACGAGTCGGCGACCAAATCAGTAAACGTAAACGGCAACAAAGTGGTCAATGTGACCCTTAAACCTTCCAAGACCCAGCTCGATGAGGTGGTAGTTGTTGGATACGGTGTTGCACGTAAAAGAGATTTGACCGGTTCGGTAGTCTCTTTGAAGACGAAAGAATTAACGGATATTCCAACGCCCTCTTTCGAGAATGCCATTCAGGGTAAGGCCGCGGGTGTACAGGTTATCACAGGTTCTGGTATTGCCGGTTCAGGTTCGATGGTTCGTGTGCGCGGTGTGGCCTCGATTTCAGCGGGTGGAGATCCACTATATGTTGTAGACGGTATTCCTATTACCCAAGATTACTTCTTGAACGGTAACCGCGGTGGTTTCAATACCAACCCATTGGCAACGATCAACCCGAACGATATAGAATCTGTGGAAATCCTGAAGGATGCAGCAGCCACGGGGATCTACGGATCACGCGGATCGAACGGGGTAGTGTTGATTACGACGAAGAGAGGTAAGAGCAATAAATTAACCTATAATTTTTCTTCTCGTATTGGCGCAAGTGGCCCAACGGCTCTTCCTAATATGACCACTAAAGATGAATACCTTCAGTTATATGAAGAAGCCTGGGTAAACGACGGCAATGTCGGCGTACCACAACTTCCGGGTAACCGAGTAAGCTGGGCAGATGCTCAGGCTTTTGAGGGAACGGATTGGGTGCAAGAGACCATTCGCACGGGAATCAAGCAGGGATATGATTTCTCAGCTTCCAAAGGATTCAACGGCGGAAACTTCTACGCAGGCTTGAGCTATTCCGATAACCACAGCTACCTCCAGGGCAACTCGTACGAGCGTCTTTCTGGGCGTTTTAATGTGGACTACAACCTTGCGAGTAATCTAAAATTGGGCCTTAGCACGTCTATCTCACGCGGGGCGAACAACCGTATTGATGCGGCTTGGTCCGGAGGTTTTGGTGAGGCGATGTCTCGTGCACTTCCTATCTATCCTATTTACTACGCAGAAGACGAATACGACGACAATGGGAACGTTGTAGCGCGTGCAGGTGATTACTGGTTGAAAGGTGGCGTAAGCTTGAACCCAGTAGCGCAACGTGACTTGAAAGATTGGACCGCCATTGAGGACCGTACGATCAACAACTTGACATTGGATTATAAGCTGAGCGATGCGTGGACCTTGCGCGGTCAAGGCGCCTTTGACTACATGCATTTTGAAGATCACATTTGGGAAAAACCAGGATATGATCCAACGTATAAGGATTCAGAAGGCAATTTGCTGGGCCGTGCGAACATGTACACTTATAGTGTGTCTAATGCTTCCGGTAATGCTACGGCCAATTATATTAAGGACCTCGGCGAAGACCACCACTTCAACTGGTTGATCGGCTCGGAGTACCAGTACAACCGTATCATTCGTTGGGACGGCTATTACGACAGTGAAGCTACGGGCCAAATCCGTGAGACCGGCCAGTGGGTGAACGACCCGCGCAGCTACATGGAGGAATATGCTTTTGCCTCTGCCTTTACCCGTTTGAACTACAACTACCAAGGCAAGTACTACGCAGAAGCGTTGATCCGTCGTGACGGTTCTTCAAAGTTTGGACCGAACAACAAGTACGGTAACTTCCCGGCAGCTTCTGTGGGTTGGATTATTTCCGAAGAAGATTTCATGGCGAATTTGCCACACGTAAACTACTTGAAGTTGAAGACCTCGGTGGGTAAGAATGGTAACTCTGCCATTCCATCGTACCAGTGGTTCGGATACTACAACGTGGCGAACAACGGATACGCAGGACAAACCTACCGTTACCCGGTCATTCGTGAAAACGCTAACCTTCGTTGGGAGACTTCTACTACCTATGATGTAGGATTGGAATACGGGTTCTTCCAAGACCGTATCTCTGGGGAATTGGCTTGGTACCGCAAGGAAACGAACGACATGTTGTTGAACGTAACGCTTCAGGGTTCTACCGGATTTGGTTCTTGGTGGGATAACGTAGGTAGCGTATACAACACGGGTGTGGAGTTCGCAATCAAGTCTAGAAACATTGTGACAGACAACTTCACTTGGACTACAGACTTCAACGTGGCCCGCAACTACAATGAGATCACGTCGATCGGTAGCTACTCGCCAGATGCGGTAAGTGGGGGAACGAACGATACGCGTGTAGTAGTGGGGATGCCTATTGGTACAAATTACCTCGTGCGCTTCAGTCACGTGGATCCAACCAATGGTTTGCCGGTGTACCTGACTAAGGATGGTGAAGAAACCTACACTTGGGACCTTCAAGATCGTGTGGCAGTAGGGAATGTGATGCCAGATGCCATCGGTGGTTTGACCAACACCTTCAACTACAAAAACCTTGAGTTTAGCTTCTTGTGGGTATTTACCATCGGTGGAGATATCTACGACAGCTCTTCGAAGCGTCAGATGGGTGTTGTGACGGATTGGAATATGCGTACAGATTTGTTCGACCGTTGGCAGCAGCCTGGCGATCAAGCGACCTACCCTCGTTTGAGCCGCGATTACCGTACTTACGGCGCGAATACAGAATGGATCAATACTAACCTTTGGTTGCACGACGGGACATATGCTCGTTTGCGCAACGTGAAGTTGACCTATACAGTACCAAAAGAGAAGTTGAAGGCCGTGAAGGGCATGAGCATCAACGTGACCGGTACGAACTTGATTACATTGACAGAGTTCATCGGATTGGATCCTGAAATCGCTCGTGATTTCGAGAACGCCACTGACCGTAACATGTCTCCGAACATTACCTACTTGACTCCTCCTCAGGAGAAGACGTTCAACGTAGGCGTTAATATTAACTTTTAATCTCCCGCATCATGAAAAAGATAGCAGCATTTTTAGCCATAGCAGCACTTGCGATCGGGACTTCTTCTTGTGAGAAGATCTTGGATTTCCAAGCAAATACAGATAGCCAAATCCCTGCAGATTCAGCTATTCTCACGATCAGCGACGCGCAAGAGCTGTTGGTCAGTGTATACGATGTCGCCGCGAATACCTACGGTGGATGGATGCAAAACATCCCAGAGGTTATGGCGGATAACGTAGCCGATCCGCTGGGATTGAACGGAGAGTACGCTCAGATTTGGCGTTGGACTTCGTCGTTCTTTAACGGATCATTTGGCGGTCAATACCGCGATGCCTACATCGCGATTTACCGCGCCAATACTTTGTTGGAAGAGGTAGCGGATCTCGAAGGCGCAACACCGGATGCGGTACAACGCATTTCGGCAGAGGCCAAATTCATCCGTGCCATTTCACACTTCCACGTGGTGCGTATTTGGGCCATGCCTTATGGATATACTTCAGATAATAGCCACTTGGGTATTCCTCTGAAGATTAGTGCAGACCAAACGCCTCAGATGCGTGCGACAGTGGCGGATGTTTATGCTTCCATCGTTCAAGACCTCTTGGATGCGGAAGCGGACCTCCCTGCAGAAAACGGCATCTTCGCCAACCAGATGGCCGCGAAGGCGATGTTGGCTAAGGTGTACTTAGAAATGGGTGAATTTGCCGATGCCAAGGCCAAAGCTGGTGAGGTGATCAATTCCGGCAACTACATGCTAGAACAAGATTTAACGAAGCGTTTCAGCGACCACCAAAACGACAATTTGCCGGCAGAATTCATCTTCACTTTGGTGAGCACGAACGAAAGTACGGCGACGGATACTATTGTTGACGAGCGCGGAACAGGCTATGTATGGCACTACCGCTCGGACGATCCAAACGCCAACCCAGCATTGAAATCAAGCCAGGACATGTACGTGGCAGCGACCAGCGATACCAGCGACCTCCGCGGTCAGTTGTGGTACGAGGCGCGCAATGTGGGTTCTCCAGATGAGTTCTACGTAGTGAGCAAGTTCAACTCGAGCTTCCTCGACGCACCACTGCTGCACTTGACTGAGATGTATCTGATCTACGCAGAGTGTAATGTTCGTTTGAACGACGACTCTGACGACAGCGGTTTGGCCTTGATCAACGCCTTGCGTCAACGCGCAGGATTGACGGATTTGAGCAGCCTTACGCTGAATGATGTGATGCGCGAGCGTCGCTTGGAGATGGCTTTTGAGGGGGACCGATTATTCCAGCTCAAGCGCCAAGGTGTTCAAGGAGAAATTCAAAAAATCCGTGGGGTGGATTGGGATTGTCCAGGAATGATCCTCCAATTCCCGAACTTTGAGGGAACCGCCCAAGGGTTTGTGTATAACGAAGAAGGAGGCTGCAACTAAGCAGTAAAGCCATATGAAAACAAGAATTCTAACCCTTTTAACAGCGTCGCTACTTGCCTTTATGGCTTGTAAGCCTGAGGTGGGGCCAATTGGACCCGCATACGAAGCCGGCGCAGGAATCATAGGAACCTGGGAACTTTCAGGAGCCGACCAAACAGATTTGAGCTTGCCCGTACCGGAAACCCGTGACATCTCGGATTTCTATACGAACAGCTCGGACAAATGGGTTGTCCAGTTCAATGAAGATAGCACCTACTCCGTGAACTCGGCAGGGCCAGGCTTCAATGTATTTGGCACCTCAGGTACATGGCGCTACAACTCGCCACAGTACCCGTCAGAACTACATTTGACAATGGATACGGTGACCACCGTTCTCCCACTAGGCAATATGCCGCGTACCATCGATCCAAACGTTGTATTCGTGTACGATCGCGTTCGTTGTGATAAGCCTAGCGTTTCGTACAAATTGACATTCACTCGTAAATAAGCCCACAATGAAAAAGAGTATCACCCTATTTGCATTGACCTTGGGCGTCGTAGCGAACGCTCAGATTTCCACTGTGCCTGATGAAAACATCGACCCAGCGGATTCTTTGGAAATCATTTTCGATCCGGCCGGTTTGGACCTATCGGACGAGCCACAAGATTTATTGAAGCAGGCCATTGATGCCGGTGAAGATGTGTACTTGTGGACTTGGAAACCGGCTGCTCACCCAGACGGTCACCCGCTTGTGAACGGAACGGGTTCTGCCCCTTGGAAAAACTCCAACGAAGCATTGAAATTCACGCCGAACGCCAACGGAACTTTCTCTTTCAAGATGGTCCCAACCCTTTGGTATGAAGTAGATGCTGCGACCGTATACAGCGAGGACATCCACTTCTTGGTAAAGGCCAAAGACGGCGGCGGTTACGGCGATCCGGATGTGAAAACACCGGATCAAGTGATCAACATCGACCCACCAGCCACCGAACGCAATCCATTCTACCACTTTCCTAACAAGGTGATGGCAGATGATATTGTGACCTTGCGTTACGAGAATTGGAGAGAGGACAAAGCCAGCATGCAAAACCTCGCAGAGGATGATTGTTATGTCTATGCCAAGGTGATTTTCACCGACGGTACCTTCAGCCAGATTGAGAACACCTTCAACGTGGGCACCAACCCAAAATTGAAGATGAACTACATCGGCGACGGCAACTTTGAGATGCTGATCGTTCCTTCTGAATTCTTTACAGTACCTGCTAACAAGACTATTGATTACCTTGAATTCATTGCCATGAAGAAGGTGTTTGCCACCGGCGCAGATCGCGTGACTGAGGCGGTAAACGTCCTTATCGAATGCCAATAATTCTGGGATCGTCGTAACTTATGAACCCGGCCTTGTGCCGGGTTTTTTGAACACACTCGAAAACTAAAAGACATGCAACAAAAACCTAGACTCAGTTTTTGGCAAATCTGGAACATGAGCTTTGGCTTCTTGGGGATCCAATTCGGTTATGCCCTCCAAAGCGGTTTCATGACCCGCGTATTTGAAACCTTAGGGGCTGATGAACACAGCCTACCGCTACTGTGGTTGGCCGCGCCTTTGACAGGACTCATCGTGCAGCCCATTATTGGCCAGATGAGCGACAACACTTGGCACCCGCGTTGGGGCCGTCGCCGCCCGTTCTTTTTGATCGGTGCCATCCTAGCGTCCATTACTCTGTTCTTTATTCCTCACAGCAGCGTCCTATGGATGGCCGCCGGTGGACTTTGGATTCTGGATGCTTCTATGAACATTTCCATGGAGCCCTTCCGCGCCTTGGTAGCGGACAAACTCCCGGACAGCCAGCGCTCTTTTGGTTTCGTGGTACAAACCCTCATCATTGGGATCAGTACTTGGGTCGCGTCTAACCTTCCCCTGTTCGTTTCGAAACTTGGGGTGAGCAATGAAGCAGATCCAGGCGTAGTACCGATGTCGGTACAAGTGGCCTTTGCCGTAGGTGCTATGGTATTCATTTTGTCCATTCTGTACACGGTCTTCACGACAGACGAGTATCCGCCGGAAGATCTTGAAGCGTTCCGCGCAGAACGCGAGGAGAACGCGGGAATGGCAAATACACTGAAAGAAGTGGTAAAGAACATCTCTGAAATGCCGCTGACCATGCGCAAATTAGGGGTGGTCCAATTCTTTTCTTGGTTCGCCTTCTTCACCATGTGGTCGATGGCCAACCCGGGCCTCACGGACCACGTCTTTGATGCCCCAAAACCCGAAGCCATCGAATATGCCACCAGCACGCCGGAGGCCATTGAAGCCTACAAGGTAGCCGACAAGGCCTTCAATGACGCTTCCAACCAAGTGGGCTCGTACATGGGCTACTACGGGTTGAGCTCTATGGCCTTTGCCTTGTTGCTCACCTTGTGGACCTCACGTCGTCGCATCAACCGCAAGTATGTACACATGGCCTCGCTTTTCGCCGGTGCCTATGGATTCTTCAATATGTATTTCGCCAACGAACCGTCCGACCTCGGCCTGAGTTTCGTGCTCATCGGCTTCAGCTGGGGATCCATCCTCTCTATGCCGTACGCCATGTTGAGCTCGGCCATCGATCCGAATCGCATGGGCGTGTACATGGGAATCTTCAATATGTTTATTGTACTTCCACAAATCGTGGCGGCCTTTGCCATCACACCGTTGTACAAGAACATCTTCGGTGATGCTCCCATTAACGCAATGCTTTTAGCGGGTTCCGCACTTGTGCTGGCCGCTCTCGCCAACCTGCTCATCACCAACAGAAAGGTCATGACCTACGTGCCGCAAGGCGAAGCATAACCCCAACAAAAAAGGCGCCCGCAGGGCGCCTTTTTTATGCTTAAGAAGTTCGTTTTTTTCGGAATTCCCGTGGCGAACATCCCTTGATTTTCAGGAAGGCTCGGTTGAAGGAAGAGCTGGAGTTGAACCCGCTTTCTGCGGCCACTTCCGTCATGGCTTTGTTGGTGTTGATCAACAAATTTGAGGCGACGGTGGTGCGCAATTGCATGAGGTAGTCCACAAAGGTCAGGCCCGAGGTCTGTCGGAACCAGCGGCTAAAGCTCTGTTCGGTCATGCTGGCCACATCGGCGATTTCGCTAAGGGTGATGGTGCCTTGGTAGTGGTCTTGAATGTATTTCGAAACGCGCTCCATGCGTTGGCTGATCTTCTGGCTCATCACATTGGAATAGGCGCTGTTGGTCGAGACGGTATTGAATTCCGCTCGCTCGGCAATCATGGCCATGAGGTTGAAGAAGGCACCGATGCTTCGGAGCGGGTCATTGCCGACGATGGTTTCGAAGGCGTGGTGTTCTTTGTCGTTGAGTATGCCCAGATCGATACCAAAGCTCATGGCGTTGAAGAGGCGTCGAAGGGCGGAACTTTCTTTGAAGGAATTGAGCCACTCTTGAGTGAATTGGAGCCCCCAACATTCCTTTTCCATCACCACATCTTCCTCGTCTGTGCTGACGAAGTTGTGGGGAAGGTAAGGACCTAAAAGGAAGGCCATTCCAGGGCGGAACTCTACAGTTTTGTTTCCGATGAAGGCGATGCCCTCGCCCTTGACGATGTAGGTGATTTCGATTTCAGGGTGGTAGTGCCAATAGTCGTCGAAAATGCTCTGCTTGAGGACATAGCTGTTGTAGCTGCGGTCCTGTTCGGCAATGCGGATATTTTCAATAGTGGCTTTCACGCTACAACAGTTCTATTATTTGGGCTTCCCAGGGCTCATATTCGTTCTCCTCCTGCCCAAAGTCGTTGGTGAAGTTTCGCAGCTCGTCTGAAGCGTTGATGACTAACCGCCAGGTTCCTTGTTCCGAGGTGATCCAGAGCACGTACCAACCGTCTTTGGGGACGGCCTGCCTGATGCTGGTTCTGCCACGGAGTTTTCGGGAAGCGCCCAATTCTTGACACAAATCTAATAAATCTCCACCTATTTTATCAAAATCAGGGAACTCGCCTTCAAATCCAGGCATGTCCTCTCGAATGGCGCCATGGTCCTCATGCCCACTAAGGCCTAGTTCCGTTCCGTAGTACAACACCGGTATTCCTCGCATGGCGTACAACAGGGTCAGCGCGCTTTTGAGTTTGGTGGTGTCTTGGCCAAATTGGCCCAAAAACCTTCCATCGTCATGGTTATCCAAAAAGATGATCAGGTCCTCAGGATGCTCGTACAAATAGTCGCTCACCAATCGGTAATACAACTCCCCCGCGCCGGTATTCCAACCAAATTGCTCGTGCTCCACCGCGCTATACATCTTGTGAATGGCACGCCACAGGGTAAAGTCCGTTACGGCATCATTATGGGAAAAATGCCCCTCGTACATCTTGTTTGGCGCAAAGTAGGCTTGTGACGCTTCGCTGTAGGACCAAGTCTCTCCAAAGATGAAAATGTTGGGGTAGAGGCGCTTGAGTAATTGGTTCATCTTCCGCAAAAACATCCGGTCCGAAAACGCGTAGGTATCGCAGCGCAAAGCGTCCACCTCAAACATCTCGATGTACCACAGCGTCGAATAACGCAAGTACGATGCGGTCAATGGATGGCGTTGGTCGAGGTCCGGCATCGCCCCCGCAAACCACCCGTGCTCAAAGGCCTGTTTATCCTTCGCCAACGCATGCGGATCGGCCAAAGCGGAAAACCTAAAATTCGAATAGGGAATGCTGCCGTCCGGATTGAAATGCACCATGCCGGAATCTGGCAAATGGCGGTGTAAATAATGCTCGACACCCCAATGATTGTACACGATGTCCATAACGTGCTTCATCTTTCTTTGATGAAGTGCTGTGGCCAATTCCCTCAACGCATCATCCCCACCGTACCTGGGGTCTACGCGATAATGGTCGGTGATGGCATATCCGTGGTAGCTGTCGCGCACCATGTCGTTTTCCAATACGGGATTGAGCCAAAGCGCCGTAGCACCCAAACTTTCAATATAATCGAGCCCCATTTGTACGCCCTGCAAATCCCCGCCATGACGGGCATAGGGCTTTGAAGGATCTACCCCTCGCTCACGCATGCCCGGCACATCGTCGTTGGAAGGGTCGCCGTTGTGGAACCTGTCCGGGGTAATGAGGTACACCAAATCTTGGTCGCTCAAACCCTGCGGCTGGTGGCCGCTTCGCTCAAGGAGCGGGAAGAAAAAATCTTTGGACCCGAGGGTAATATTGAAACCTTCTTCCTCAATACCCGGTCGGATCCACAGCTTCACTAGTGCATAGCGGTCGCCGTAATGTGTGGTTTGAAGCACCTTGCCTATCGGTTTTTCAACCTGTGCCGCCCACTTCAAAAGCCCCTGGCCCTGAAGTAAAATCTCCACCGTATCTAAGGGGTGGTCGATCCACCAGTTCGGCGGATCCATGCGCTGCACTGTTTGCCCTTTTATAGAATTCAGGCAACTTGCTGAAAGCAGGAGCATTAGAGTGAAAAGTGCGGATTTCTTCATTTCGTGCGTGATTATGCAATAATATGGTTAAAAACCGATAGAATTGGCCCCTGTTCCTCGTTGAACAAGTCTTAAATTTGAAATGTACTGCGTACACTAATTACTAACCAATCTCATATACTATGAAAAAACTTTACGCAATTGCAGCTGCTTTATGCTTCGGTGTAGCAGCATTTGCACAGAACCACAGCGTTACGTTCCAGGTAGACCTAGGGTCGACTGCAGCGAACTCTAATGGTGTGCATGTTGCCGGTTCTTTCCAGAGCTGGTCTCCTAGTACAACTTCAATGTCTCAGGTAGGGTCTACTTCGGTATACTCTGTAACAGTTTCTGTACCTGCAGGCCAATTGGAGTACAAATTCATCAACGGTAATGCATGGGGTGACGACGAAAGCGTTCCTGCGCCTATCCAAGTGGGTACGAACGGAAACAGCAACCGCTGGGCAGTGATCTCTTCAGATACTACTCTTCCTGCGGTATTGTTTGCGGGTGCAGCTCCTGCTGGACAAAAAGCGATCCAATTCAAAGTGGATTATGCACTTCAAACTCTAAGTGCAGATTCTGCTCACGTTGCGGGTAACTTCCAAGGTTGGGATCCATCGAAATCACAGCTTGTAAACTTCGACGGTGTACACCGCTACATCGCGTACGTGAACAAGACTGATTCTGTGTACTTCAAGTTCTTGAACGGCAACGGATGGAGCGGTGTTGAGACTGTGCCTTCAGCTTGTCAGGCTTCAAGTGCAGGTATCAGCCAAGGCGATAACCGTTACTATACGGATACAGTAAGCGGTATCTATGAAGTATGTTACAGCCAATGTGGCCCTTGTACTGTCTTGCCTACCTACGACATCACAGTAAATGTTGATGTCAGCGCTATTGCAGCTTGTGGTACGGTAGATTCAGTATCGTTGGCGGGCCCAATTAACGGTTGGGGCGGTGAGACGATGTCTGATCCTGATGGTGATGGCGTATGGTCTATCACTTACTACGATGTAGATTCAGGTGATTTCACGTTCAAAGCGCGCTACCACGAAAACGGAAACACCAACTGGGAAGGTGGTGGTAACAAGGTGATCACTGTAAGTTCAGATTCAACTGTGGCAACACGTTGTTTCGGTAACGACACTTACGGACCTTGTCCATCAGTTCCAGCAACAGCTGATGTAACGTTCATCGTTGACTTTACTCAAGCATCCTACACTCCAGCAGATACCATCTACTTGATCGGTAACTTCACTCAGTGGGAGCAAAACGCTATCACCATGGTTCCTCACACGACTGCAGGTCAGTACATCGCGACTGTACCTAGCTTCTGTCCAGGAACAATGGAGTACCGTTTCTCTAATGGCGATCCAACAAACTCTGGTAACCACGAGCCAGTAACGGCTGATTGTGGTGTAGATAACGGTGTAGGTGGATACAACCGTTTCTTCGCTCGTACTGGTTCTGCAGATACTTTGCGTCACACTTACGGTACGTGTTCATTCGTAGGCATCGAAGAAGGTGCGTTGGATTTCGTAACGGTTCGTCCTAACCCAATGACTGAAAGCACAACCATCGGTCTAGGTTTGAATGACCTTTACACTGTACGTGTAATGGACATCACGGGTCGCGTAGTAGCTGGATTCGACAACGTACAAGGCGATGTAGAACTCGTTCGCAATAACATGGTGAGCGGTTTGTACTTCGTCAACGTTGCCAACAGTAAAGGCGATGTGAAAACCATGAAGGTAGTTGTAGAGTAATCTGCACATTCTCCATAAAACAAAGCCCCCGGTGTGGATGCGCCGGGGGCTTTTTAGTTGCTAATATTTTGGCGCTACGCGCGGTTGACTAAGCCGTGCTCGACCGCAAATCTCACCAAACCAGCCGTGTTCACCATACCCAATTTATTGAGGATGTTTTGGCGGTGGTTATCAATGGTTCGTTTCGAAAGGAAGAGCTCCTTGGCGATTTGATCATTGGTTAATTGGTCACAGATCATTCCAACAATTTCTTTTTCGCGCTTGCTGAGCTTGGCCACACCGGGGTGTTCTTTACTAATGTTGATCAGGTTCTTACCCAAGATGCATTTTTCGATTAACGCATTTGCCAAATGCTCGGTAAAGAACAAGCCTCCCTTGGCAATAGTGGCGATGGCATGTACCAATGATTTGGCATCAATGGTCTTTAGGACATAACCCCGCGCCCCAGCTTTGAGCATTTCTTGCGCATTTTCAGCACTGTTCGCACTGGACAGTGTAAGTACCCGTAGTTGCGGGTAATCTGAAAGAATTTGACGGCACAAGGTCGCCCCGTCGATCTCGCTGAGTTCGTAATCAATGATGATCAGATCGTAATCGTCGGCGCGAAGCATATACTTCGCCTCGGCACTGGTATTGGCCTCGGTAATGCTGAAGTTAATGTCCGTTAAATCCCCTTTCTCCAACATGGTTTTGATGCCATTTCGGACAATGGGTTGATCGTCGATGATGAGAACCCTAATGTAGGATGGATCCATGGTGTTGTGTGTAAGCGTGAGCGAAAGATACTAATTCCTAGTATTTTAAAGCTATAGGGGCCAATTTTCTCAAATCCCCCCTTTCTTGACCTATTTCGCGGTTATACCTTATTAACAGGGGTTGTTAATTAAATTATTACCTATATTTGCAGAAACTTTTTGGACTGCAAAAGGGGGGCTTCGGGCCCCTCTTTTATTGAATACCACTCATGGATCAGCACAAAATTGAAGAAATCGCACTTGCGGCCACTGAAGCAAACGACGCCTTTTTGGTGGAGGTTGAGCTTAAGCCCAATAATGTGATTGTAGTGTATGCCGATGCCGACACAGGGTTGTCGATCGATCAGATTAAAATGATCAATCGCAAGATTGAAGCGGAATTGGACCGAGATGTGGAAGATTTCAATCTAACCGTGAGTAGCCCTGATTTGAACAAGCCGCTCAAGATTTGGCGCCAGTACAAAAAGAATGTGGGACGCACATTGAAGGTGAAATTCCAGGACCGTCAAGCCGAAGGAGATTTGGTGGAGGTAAGTGAGGAGGACATCACGTTGAGCATTCCAGGAAAAAAGAAAAAAGATTCTGCCACTGCGTTGACGATCGCGTTTACGGACATCACTGAAGCCAAGGTGGGGATCAAGTTTAAATAGACCTTATTATTATTAGGATATACAATGGAAAACCAGGCGATTATTGAAAGCTTCCTCGCGTTTAAAGAGGAGAAAAATATCGACAGAGTAACGTTGATGGCCTTTATCGAAGAGGCCTTCCGTAACCAACTTCGCAAGAAGTACGAGACCGATGAGAATTTTGACGTCATTGTAAACCCGGATAAAGGGGATTTAGAGATTTGGCGCAACCGTACCGTTGTTGAAGATGGTGAGGTAGAAGACGAGAACATGGAAATTGAGCTCAGCGCTGCCTTGAAAATCGAGCCGGATTACGAAGTGGGTGAGGAAGTTTCTGAAGAAGTAAAGTTGATCGACCTAGGCCGTCGTTTCATCTTGGCCTTCCGCCAAAACTTGGTGAGCCGCATTCAGGAGCACGATAGCTCTGAACTGTTCAAGCGCTACAAAGATTTGGAAGGTGAAATCATCACAGGCGAGGTACACCACGTACGTCACCGCGAGGTAATCGTGTATGATGACGAAGGAAATGAATTGATCCTACCTAAAGATCAGATGATCGGCGAGCGTGAGTTCTTCCGTAAAGGCGATCCTATTCGTGCGGTAGTCAAAGAAGTTGTATTCCGCGGAACCAAGCCGGTAGTGATTATGTCGCGTACGGATGAGCGTTTCTTAGCGAAATTGTTCGAGCAAGAAATTCCTGAAGTATACGACGGATTGATCACCATCAAAGGGGTGGTACGAATCCCAGGTGAGAAAGCGAAGGTCGCTGTGGAGTCTTACGACGACCGTATTGATCCGGTAGGTGCTTGTGTGGGTATGAAAGGATCACGTATTCACAGTATCGTTCGCGAATTGCGCAACGAGAACATTGATGTGATCAACTATACCAACAACCTACAACTCTACATTCAACGTGCCTTGAGCCCAGCAAAGGTAACTTCATTGAACATCGATGAGGAAGCACGTCGCGTAGAAGCCTTTTTGGCACCGGACCAAGTAAGCTTGGCAATCGGTCGTGGAGGTACGAACATTCGTTTGGCAAGTAAACTAGTCGACATGGAAATCGACGTTTACCGTGACGACATTGAAATCGAAGACGATATCGAACTAGATCAGTTCAGCGATGAAATCGAAGGATGGGTCTTGGATGAATTGAAGAAAATTGGATGTGATACTGCGAAGAGCGTCTTGAAGTTGAGCCGCGAGGATTTGATCTCTCGTGCCGACCTCGAGGAAGAAACTGCAGACCACGTCATCAAAGTCCTTTCACAAGAATTCGAGGGCGAAGAATAAGAATATACCTAAAGACACTCTATGAGTAGCGTCAGATTAAGTAAAGCAACAAAAGAGCTCAATATCTCCCTAGACCGGGCGGTAGAGGAATTGGCCAAACACGGTCATGACATTCCTAATAACCGTAACCACAAAATCACGGACGAACAGTACGAGGTTTTGATGACTGCATTTGCGGATGACCTTGCTCGCAAAAAGCGTTCTGAGGCCGTAAGCGCCCAGGTGAAGGAAGATAAGGATCTTCTTAGAGGCGGAGCCGATGAGGCTCCAGCTCCTGCCCCAGCTCCGGTGGCAGATGAGGTTCCAGCTCATGTTCCAACGCCTGAGCCGGTGAAGGAAGAAGCGCCTGCACCGAAGGCAGAAGAAGCGCCAAAAGAAGAATCCAAGGGTCCTAAGGTCCTCGGTAAAATTGACCTTGAAGTTGCCAAGCCTAAGAAAAAGGAGGCACCAAAAGCTGAGCCTAACGCCAAAGAAGAAAAGGCACCTGTAGAGGTTACTAAGAAGTCTGGAGGCAAGCCGGCAGAGGCTCCCAAGGTAGAAGCACCGGCCCCTAGAAAGGAAGAAGCCAAGCCGGAAACCGAGATCAGAACGAAGTACGTGAAGATCGACGGCCCTAAGTTTACGGGTCAGAAGATTGAGCTACCTGTAGAGAAGCCTAAAGGGGAAAAGAAGAAGCGTGTACGCATCAAAAAGCAAGGACCGGGCGGTGCTACTCAAGTACAAGCAGATCCACAAGCACGCGGTGCACGAGGCAATCAAGGCCAAAATAAAGGCAAAGGACGTCGCAACCAACCTGTAGTTGAAAAGCAGGAATTGTCAGACGAAGAAATCCAAAAGCAAATTAAAGAAACCCTCGAAAAGCTTACTTCGGGTAAGAAAAACAAGGGGGCAAAAATCCGTCGTGATAAGCGTGCTGAGCGTCGCGAAAAAGAGGAGCTCGCAGATATGCAAGCGGCGGAAGAAAGCAAAGTATTGAAGGTTACAGAATTTGTAACGGTTACGGAGCTTGCCAACATGATGGAAGCTAGCGTCAATGACGTGATCGGTTCTTTGATGGGTGTTGGGGTCATGGTGACCATGAACCAGCGCTTGGATGCCGAGATGCTTGAAATGGTGGCGGAAGAATTTGGCTTTAGCGTCAACTTCGTCGATGAGGAGGTCACAGAGACCTTCCAAGAAGAAGAAGACAAAGAGGAAGATTTGAAACCACGTTCACCGATCGTAACGGTGATGGGACACGTTGACCACGGTAAGACGTCTTTGTTGGATTACATCCGAAAGGCGAACGTCATTGCCGGTGAAGCCGGGGGTATTACCCAGCACATTGGTGCATACAGTGTTCAGGTTCATACGGGTCAAACCATTACGTTCTTGGATACACCTGGTCACGAAGCTTTTACGGCCATGCGTGCTCGTGGTGCTCAAGTAACGGACATTGCTATTATCGTAGTCGCTGCGGATGATGCCGTGATGCCACAAACGAAGGAGGCCATTTCTCACGCCCAAGCGGCAGGCGTACCTATCGTATTTGCCATCAACAAGGTAGACCGTGAGGTAGCTAATCCTGATAAGATTAAAGAGCAATTGGCTCAATTAAACTTGCTCGTTGAAGATTGGGGTGGACAGATTCAGTCCATGGACATCTCTGCGAAAACAGGTTTGAACGTAGAAGAACTGCTCGACAAAGTATTGTTGGAAGCGGAAATGTTGGACTTGAAAGCCAACCCAGATAAGAACGCCAGCGGTACAGTAGTAGAGGCCTCTTTGGATAAGGGACGCGGATACATGTGTACGGCATTGATCCAATCTGGAACCATGAAAGTGGGTGATTACGTATTGGCAGGCCAGTACAGCGGTAAGGTGAAAGCGATGCTCGACGAGCGTGGCAATCGCATCAAAGTCGCAGGTCCTTCAGCACCAGTAAACCTTCTAGGTTTGGATGGCGCGCCTACTTCCGGTGATCGTTTCATCGTGATGGACGACGAGAAGGAAGCGAAGCAAATTGCAGCCAAGCGCTTGCAGTTGCAGCGCGAACAAAGTGTACGTTCTCAGAAGAAGATGACCCTCGAAGAGATCGGTCGTCGTCTGCAGGTGGGAGACTTCAAGGAGTTAAACATCATCTTGAAAGGGGACGTGGACGGTTCTGTAGAAGCGCTTTCAGATTCATTGCAAAAATTGACCACAGAAGAGATTCAGGTTAACATCATTCACAAGGGTGTGGGTCAAATCTCAGAGAGCGATATTCTATTGGCGACAGCATCAGATGCCATCGTTGTAGGGTTCCAAGTTCGTCCTTCTGCACAAGCCCGTAAGTTGGCAGAGAAGGAAGAAGTGGAGATCCGCATGTACTCAATCATCTACGACGCGATCAATGAGGTGAAAGATGCCATGGAAGGCATGTTGAGCGCAGAGATCAAAGAAGAGATCAAGGGTACTGCAGAGATTCGCGAGACCTTCAAGATTTCCAAGGTGGGTACTATTGCAGGTTGTATGGTCACAGACGGTATCATCGAGCGCAACCACGACGTCAGAATCATTCGCGATGGCGTGGTAGTCTACACTGGAAAACTAGGCTCGTTGAAGCGATTCAAAGACGACGTGAAAGAAGTTCGTCAAGGCTTCGAATGTGGTTTGAACATCGCGAATTTCAACGATATCAAAGTAGGCGACGTAGTAGAAGCTTACGAGATGGTAGAAGTAAAACGTACGTTGGATTAATCCCCAATAGTTTGAACATAGTAGATCCCCGGTGCGCAGGCATCGGGGATTTTTTTATCCAAAGAGTAGGGCTCCGACCCCGAAGAGCGCGCCATAGACTACGGCAATTCCGAATAGCCAGTACGCCAGCAAGCGTAGCGTAGACGGCGGAGTATCTCCCTCATTGTGCTCCACTTTCCATGCTATGGGTTTCCATGCCCCGCCAGGGCGAACAGTTTGATAAAACTCTACCAAGGTGGCATGCGACTCTGGAGAGGTCAAATACATTGCAACAACCCAAGCCACTGTAGTGAAGGCGACGGTGAAGAAAAATGAATTTGGGAAGGCCCAGGCCAACGCATAATGCGCAATGGTGTAAGCGACGAACGGCGCCACCGTCGCCGTAATCTCTGCCCACGCATTGATGCGCCACCAATACCATCTTAAAATTAATACCAACCCTAGTCCGGCGCCACATTCCATGATGAATTGCCATACCCCAGCGATACTGTCCATGAGATGGGTGATGTAGAGGCCGATGATGGCGAGGACTACGGTTAATAGTCTAGATATGTTTAAGCTCCTTCTGCGTTTTGCGTTGGGCGAAATGAACCGCAAATAGAAGTCATTCACGAGGTAGGAAGTGCCCCAATTCAGCTGGGTCGACATGGTGGACATGTAGGCGGCGAATAAGGAGGCCAGGAGCATCCCTAAGACCCCTTTGGGCAAGAAGTCGCGCATGATGAAAATGTAGCCAAACCGGTAATCGCGTTGGTATTTAAGGGCTTCGGCTAATCGGTCCCCGTACATGGGTTCCCACTGGGCCAACCACTCTTGGTATTCGGCTTGTTGCGTAGCCGTAAGCGGCTCGCAATTCGCTTGTCCGGTCATGCATTCGTAGGTGATGAAATCAGGTGTGCCGCTGAGGTCTCCGCCATTTCCGTATAATACGATGGCGCTGAGGGCGACAATGATCCAAGGCCATGGGCGGACCGCATAGTGACCTATTTGGAACAGGGCGCTGGCGAGGAAGGAATCTCTTTCGTCTTTGGTAGAGAGCATGCGTTGTGCACTGTATCCACCTCCGCCGGGTTCGGCACCCGGGTACCACGAGGTCCACCAAACCATTCCGAAGAAAGCCAGGAAGGAAGCCAATCCGATCTGGTAGGTTTGACCGGAACTCTCGCCGCTGCCTACCTCGGGCAGGAAGCTGAAAGTCTCGTCCGGCAACGCGTTTCGCAGTCCTTCAAGCCCGCCTATTTCTGGGGCGCGCAGGACGTATACCGCTAGGGTGATGGAACCGGTCATGGCCAAAAGGAATTGGAACACATCGGTATATACCACGCCTTTGAGGCCACTGATGCTTACGTATACCACTACCCCAAGCAGGGCCGCACCGGTCCAGAGGAAGGCTTGTTGTTCGCTGATGCCGAAGAAGCCTTGGAGTAGGGTGATCATTGCGACGTTCACCCAGCCCATGATCAGCATGTTCATGAAGGCGCCAAGGTAGATGGATTTGAACCCGCGCAAGATGGCTGCGGGGCGTCCGGAATAACGAAACTCGATAAATTCGACTTCGGTAGAGAGGCCGCTTCTACGCCATAATCTGGCAAAGAAAACAGTGGTGAGCATACCGCCCGCAAGGAGGTTCCACCACAACCAGTTTCCGCTGATGCCGTATTGTCCGACCAGTTCGGTGACGGCCAAAGGGGTATCTGCTGCAAAGGTGGTCGCGATCATGGAAATCCCTGCGATGTACCAAGGAATGTTCCGACCGCCGAGGAAGTATTCGCTCAGGCTTTTCTTTTTACTGCGACCGAAGTATAGGCCCACTGAAATGGTGAGAACCAATAAAGCAATGAGGACGACGGTGTCGAAGGTGCTTAGAACCATGTTATTTGCGTTTGGCGGCGAAGAAATCGCTCATGATTTGGCCGCATTCTTCTGCGAGAATGCCGGTGATGATCTTGGTTTTAGGATGCAGGGCACCTCCGTGTAAAGCAAAGCCACGCTTTTCATCAGAAGCGCCGTATACGACAGTGCCAATTTGTGACCAGAACAGTGCGCCTGCACACATGGGGCAGGGCTCTAGGGTCACATACAAGGTGCATTTGTTGAGGTATTTGGATGCCAAGTAGCTGCTGGCTGCGGTGATCGCCTGGATCTCTGCATGCGCAGTGACATCGACCAATCGTTCGGTGAGGTTGTGGGTGCGGGCGATAATTTTACCTCCGGCCACCAATACGGCGCCGACAGGAACCTCGCCAACCTCAGCGGCAATGCTGGCTTCCGCGATGGCGGCACGCATAAATCTCTCGTGATCGTTCATTGATAGCATCTTCCATGCAAAATAGGGATTTGCCCCACAAGTTTGGCTATTTTTGCGGTTCAAAGAAGTAAGACATGTACAGATCTCACACGTGCGGCGAATTGCGCACATCTCATATCGGACAAACAGTAACCTTGGCAGGTTGGGTACAACGCTCGAGAGAATTGGGCGGGATGACCTTTTTGGACTTGCGCGACCGCTACGGCATTACACAAGTTGCGTTCAATGAAGAATGGGATGCAACTTTATTGCAAGAGGCGAGAAAGCTAGGCCGTGAGTGGGTCGTACAGATCGAAGGTGAGGTGATCGAGCGTCACAGTAAGAATGCCAACATGCCTACGGGCGATGTGGAGATCAAGAGCGCGAAGCTTAAGGTGCTCAATGCTGCGAAGACGCCGCCATTTACTATTGAAGAAGAAAGCGACGGCGGTGAAGAGCTTCGTATGAAGTACCGCTATTTGGATCTACGTCGTGGTCCTTTACAGCGCAACTTAGCGCTCCGCAACCGTGTGAACATCGAGGTACGCAAGTATTTAGACGAGCAAGGTTTCATGGATATCGAAACTCCGTTCTTGATCAAATCTACGCCAGAAGGAGCACGTGATTTCGTAGTGCCTTCGCGCATGCAAGAGGGCAAGTTCTATGCTTTACCGCAGAGCCCGCAGACCTTCAAGCAATTGTTGATGGTTAGTGGTTACGACAAGTATTACCAGATTACGCGTTGTTTCCGCGACGAAGATTTACGTGCAGACCGTCAGCCAGAGTTTACGCAGATTGACTGTGAGATGGCCTTTGTAGAGCAAGAAGATATCTTGAATACGTTCGAGGGATTGCTACTTCATTTGTTGAAAGAGGTCAAAGGTGTAGCTATTGATAGCGTGCCAAGAATGACCTATGCAGAGGCCATGGAGCGCTATGGAAATGATAAGCCGGACATCCGTTTCGGAATGGAATTGGCCAACCTAAATGCCTTGACTCAAAACCTCGGTTTCATGGTCTTTGACCAAGCTGAAACTGTGTTGGGTATTGCCGTTCCGGGCGCTGCAGAGTGGACGCGTAAGCAGATTGATGCATTGACGGACTGGGTGAAGCGCCCAGATATAGGCATGAAGGGCATGGTGTACAGTAAAGTCAATACTGATGGCACGTATAAGAGCTCTGTAGATAAATTTTATACCCAAGAACAACAAGCTGCATGGGCGGAAGCTACAGATGCTAAGCCAGGCGATTTGATTCTCATTTTGGCAGGTGAAGAGAGATTGACGCGCAAGGCAACTTCTGAATTGCGCTTACACATTGCAGAGGAAATGGGCCTTCGCAACCCAGAGGAATTTGCCCCGTTGTGGGTGATGGACTTCCCACTATTGGAATGGGACGATGAAACAGAGCGTTACCACGCGATGCACCATCCGTTTACTTCACCGAAGCCAGAGGATATCGATTTGATTGATACAGAACCGGGCAAGGTTCGAGCAAACGCGTACGACCTTGTATTGAACGGAAACGAGATCGGCGGGGGTTCTATTCGTATCCACGACAGAGCGCTACAAAGCCGTATGTTCGATTTACTGGGATTCAGCAAAGAAGAAGCAGAGAAGCAGTTCGGTTTCTTGATGAGCGCCTTTGAATACGGTGCACCTCCGCACGGTGGATTGGGTTTCGGTTTTGCCCGATTAGTTGCTTTTCTAGGCGGCTCTGTGGTCATGCGTGTTTTTATTGCGTTCACGAAAAACAATGCAGGTCGTGATGTGATGATCGACGCTCCGGCGACCATCGACGAAGCACAGCTCAATGAGTTATGCCTTGTATCTACTGCGAATCCGGAGGAAAAGTAAGGCCCGGTTTTTGTAGATTTAGGGTTCTTAACACATCCCTATGCTACGTAAACTAGTACTGTCGTTTACCTTTTCTGCCTTTGCCTTTTTTGCCACTGCTCAAGATCGCGCATCTAACACGTTGACTAAGAGCGAGATTGAAAACATGACATGGGTGGAAGCCATGCAGGATTACCGCGTGAACTTCCATACTGTGGTGGACAAATTCGAATCTGAATTTGCCGGCAAGCCTTATGAAAAAGGACACGGTTGGAAACAATTCAAGCGTTGGGAATATATGATGGGCCAGCGCGTCGGAGAGACAGGTGTTCGTCCACATCCAAGTGTATTATACAATGCCATACAGAGCCAGTCGAGCTCTAATGAATACGGAGATTGGCGTCCTGCCGGTCCGTTTGATGCGCCCTCCGGCGATGGAATTGGCCGAATCAACAACGTTGCCTTCCACCCTCAACACAACGATACCATCTATGCAGGCGCACCGGCAGGAGGTTTGTGGGTGAGCTACGACGACGGACAAACTTGGCAAACCTTTACAGACGAGCTGACCAACATAGGGGTCAGTGATTTAGCCATTGATCCACAACATCCGGATACCATGTATTTGGCCACCGGGGACCGCGATGCAGCGGACACTTACAGCTTTGGATTGATGAAATCCGTAGATGGTGGGGTCACTTGGTCGGCTACAGGATTGTCATTTAATGTCAGCAATAATTACCGCATCGGCCGCGTGGTCGTGCACCCTGATAGCACCAATATTGTGGTTGCGGCTACGAACGGCGGAATCTACCGCAGTACAAACTACGGCCAGACCTTCAGCTTAGAGCAATCTGGATTATTCTACGGCGTGCACATGGGCCATGGCGATACACTGTTTGCCACTACTTCCGGCTCCAGCCCTAAGGTATACCGTTCTGTGAACGCGGGTGATACTTGGACCCAAATGTCCAGCGGACTACCGACATCTGGTGTGTATCGCTGTGAGGTTGCAGTGAGTTCAGTACCTGGGTTACTCTATGCTGTTTTTGGCGATAGCAACTATGGCTTTGGCGGCTTGTACCGCTCAACAAATGGCGGTTCGAACTGGTCGTTGATGAGTTCTACGCCAAACATCATGGGTTGGTCTTCAACGGGCGGTGGCTCAGGCGGCCAGGCGTGGTATGATTTGAGTATTGCGTGTGATCCTTTGAACGAGAACACCATTTACGTAGGAGGGGTGAATATTTGGAAGAGTACGAATGGCGGGGCCAATTGGTCTATCGTCGGTCACTGGTATGGTGCCGGTTCAGTGCCGTTTGTGCACGCTGACCATCACCACGCCTCATTCCGTCCAGGAACGTCTCAATTGTATGTGGGAACCGATGGAGGGGTGTATAAAACATCTAATGGGGGTAATTCATGGAGCCACTTGAACGACGGCATGAACATCACTCAGTACTATAAAATCTCACAGAGCACCTCGGATACTACGGTAATTCTTGCGGGTGCACAGGACAACGGTTCACACCTTCGCAGCTCTTCTTCTTGGAGCCGCGTCACAGGAGGGGACGGAATGGACAATGGCGTGGATGTGACCAATGATAACATCATGTACACCTCCATCTACTATGGAGATTTCTACAAGAGTACCAACGGTGGAGGATTCTTCTCAGCCATCAATACCTTGAGCGCTTCGGGTTCTGGGAACTGGGTGACGCCATTTAATGTGGACCCGGTCAATGGAAATACGATCTACGCTGGGTTTACCAAGCTTTGGAAGTCGACCAATGCAGGTGCCTCATGGACTGCCACCTCTTCGTCGAATGTAAGCGGTGGGTCTAATATTGATGAATTCGAAATCGCTCCGTCGAACACGAACTACATCTATGTGCTGGTCAACAGTAATATTTTCAAGAGCACCAATGGCGGTAGCACTTGGTCAAACATCACCCCTAGCGGTGGTTTGAGCCCTTCTCCACAAAATATTTCTGGCGTCGCTATTGATCCGGACGACGAGCAACACATCGTCATTTCGATCAGCGGATATACCAGCAACAAGAAGGTGATGGAATCTTTCAATGGCGGTCAGACTTGGTCGAACCTGAGCTCGGGACTGCCGAATATTCCTGCGAACTGTGTGACCTTCGAGAGCGGGTCGTCAGACGGCATCTACGTAGGAACGGATATCGGAGTGTACTACCACAGCTCAGCATTTTCGAACTGGGTGAGCTACAATAAAAACTTACCGAACGTGATTGTCGTAGATTTTGAAATCTATGAAGACGATGATCTACTGCGCATCGGGACCTACGGCCGTGGGGTATGGCAGAGTCCGTTAATGGCCGGAAGTGCAGCGCCACCGGTAGCGGCATTTATGGCGGATCCTGCGGCACCTTGTGGTACTACGGATACCATTTCATTGATTGACCAAAGCCAAGGCTTGACCACAAGTTGGCAATGGCAAATCAGCCCATCTACCTTCAGCTACGTGAACGGCACAACGGATTCGTCTCAAAACCCACAGGTTGTTTTCTCGGCTACTGGAGGATATACGGTTACCCTCACCGCAACGAACGCCTATGGTTCGGACGATACCACGGTATTCCAAGCGATCTCTGTGGGCGGCGCATCGCTGCCGTTTGTAGAAGATTTCGAGAACGGACTAAATGGCTGGGAAATCGATAACCCAGATGGCGGTATTACTTGGGCATCAACCACGGTGAACGGGACCAGTCCTGGTACGGTTGGAATGTTCATGAATCACTATTCCTATAGTGGTTCAGGTCAGCGCGATGAACTCATTTCACCAGCCCTTGATTTCTCGAACGACACGCTCGTGAGCATGAGTTTTGAATATGCTTCTGCATACTACTCCAGCGGGTATTCAGATAGCTTGTTGGTGTATGTAAGTGCTGATTGTGGCACGACGTGGACCGAAGTGGCGGCATACGATGCCACAGATACTTCCTTCACTACGGCAGGAGCCATCACCTCTTCTTTTGCACCGGCAGATTCTACGTACTGGTGTCACGGTTCCAGCTCGGTTACGTGTCCGACCATCGATCTTGATGCCTACAGCGGCATGAGCGGTATCCGAGTGAAGTTCGTTGCCGTGAATGGTTATGGCAATAACACCTTCCTAGATAACATCAATATTAGCGGACAGGCCCAAGTAGCGCCAGTGGCTGCCTTCGGAGGGGATACTGCGGCTTGTACAGGCAAATCCGTAACGTTCTACGATTATTCGGCACCGGCGCCAACAGCGCGTCTATGGTCTTTCCAAGGCGGTACCCCAGCCACTTCAACAGCGGCGAACCCAACGGTGACCTATGCAAATGCAGGCACATACGATGTCAAACTCGTGGTTTCAAATGCTGCGGGTATTGATTCCGTTCTATTGACAAATTACATCACCATCGTGACGGCACCTTCGGCGGCTGTTTCGATGGCCGTATCGGCTTCCACCTTGTGTAATGGCGATAGCGCCACTGCCACTGCCACCTTCACGAACGGCGGTATGAGCCCGTCCATCGATTGGTTGCTCAACGGCACTGTTGTCGCCTCCAACACGACGACTTACGCCAACCAGTTCGCAGATGGGGATGTCCTCACCGTGCGCATGATCAGCTCGGACGACTGTGTGGCCAATCCAACAGTAATGGATTCAACGACCTTCACGGTCAACGCTCGTCCTCAAGTGAGCCTCGGATCACAAGGCTATGTTTGTGAGCTTGACGGTCCACAGGCCCTTTCAGGCGGTCAACCGGCAGGAGGGATTTACTCGGGAACGGGTATTACGAATGATTCCATTTTCCCATCCGTAGCCGGAGTAGGATCGCACTGGGTCTACTACACCTATACGGATGCCACTACGGGATGTACGAACACGAAGAAGCGCGCCATTAGCGTACAGGCAGCACCATCGCAACCGACCGTGAGTCAGAACCCGACCACGGGTGAGCTGGAAGCCGCTACTCCAGCAGGTACCTTTACTTACGAGTGGTTAGATGATAACATGGATCCAATTTCCGGAGCCACCTCCGCTACCTACTTGCCGACAGCCAATGGTACCTACTACGTTCGCATCTTCTCGAACATCCTTTGTTCGAATGTATCGGATGCCTACACGGTGGTGAACATTGGCCTAGACGAAGAGCTGTTGAACGGCTTGGAGATCTATCCAAACCCCGCTCAGACGCAGGTAAACATTGCCCTCCCTGGAAGCGCCCAAATCCGCATCCTCGACGCCTCAGGCCGCGAGGTGTACAACCAATGGATAGAACAGCGTACGGCCATCGATGTCCAGCAGTGGGCACGTGGGGCGTACATTGTCCAAACCATTCAGGAAGGCGCTAGCACATATATCCCGTTAATCCTTCAGTAGGAGGAGAACACTTTAGGGCATAAAAAACCCGGGCGCGCAGCGCCCGGGTTTTTTAGTTTCAGAGTGTTGGAATTTATACCAATTCCATATGAGCGATCATGCTCTTAAACAAAGCAAGACCGTCTTGGTTGTTGAGTTCTTCATCAGCGGCACGCTCAGGGTGCGGCATCATACCAAAGACATTTTTACCCGCATTACATACCCCGGCAATATTCTCCAAAGTACCATTAGGGTTCACAGAATCGGTCACTTCACCATCTTCCGTACAGTATTGGAAGATGATTTGATCGTTCGCCTTAAGCTCTGCTAGCGTCTCTGCCGAACAGTAGTAGTTTCCTTCACCGTGTGCAATAGGAATCTTGTAGCCTTTGCTGTGGTCCAAATCTGCGCTGATTCCGGCAGTCTTCGATGCAGGCTTGATGAACACGTTCTTACAGATGAATTTGTGGCTGTTGTTGTGGCGCAATGCCCCTGGCAACAATCCACTTTCGGTAAGGATTTGGAAACCATTACAAACGCCCAATACGTACCCGCCGTTATTGGCAAATTCGATGACGCTTTGCATGATAGGGCTCATCTTCGCAATGGCACCACTGCGCAAGTAATCTCCATAAGAGAACCCTCCAGGAAGCACCACACAGTCCACCCCTTGCAGGTCGGTATCTTTGTGCCATAGGTTCACAGTTTCGTAACCCATGATGGTTTCCAATACGTAAATCATGTCTTGGTCACAATTTGACCCTGGGAAGGTGATGACACCGAATTTCATAGCAAATCTGCGCTTAAGAATTTGTGCAAAGTTACGCCCTTTCTTTGGAATAAGACCTTAGGACAAGCGGTTAGATAGGGTATATAATGCACGGGCGCCCACATTGGCATCCCACTCATCTTCTCCCGGGCTAACTTCTACTAAATCCATCCCAATAAGGGTGCGTCCCGACGCCTTCACAGCATCGATGAGATACACGACCTCTTCGAGTTCCATACCGCCAGGCACAGGCGTGCCGGTGTTGGGACAAAGCGATGGGTTGAGTCCGTCGATATCAAAGCTCAAATACACTTGCTGTGGCAGGGTGGCGATGATTTCAGCGACTTGGTCGGCCCAATTCTTTCCTTCAAAACGCGCCGCCTTTACCTCTTGGTCCGTGAACGCATGAATGCGTGGATCGCTCTCAATCAAATCGGCCTCTTGGTGGCAGTAATCGCGCAAACCAACGATGGTCAATCCTGTGGCCAGCTGCTCTTTCAGCACATTGTACATGATGCTCGCGTGCGAGTAGGTAAAGCCCTCATAAGCCGGGCGCAAATCTGCATGAGCGTCTATTTGTAGGATGCCGAAATCACCAAATTTTGCTTTGTGTGCACGAATAGCGCCAAGCGATGTGCTGTGATCGCCTCCGAGCAACACCGCTTTTTTTCCTTGATCCAGGATTTGGCCAATGCGCTTCTCCACCCAAAGGTGAAAGGCGGTACACTTATCATTGATTTGGTCCAGTGACTTTTCCTCTTCGGCCCCTACTTCATCGATTTCTAAAGCGTGCAGGTATTCTAGGGCCAATTCTCTCAACCCCTCACCCGTTTTCCGCCAACGCTCATCTTCTTCCAACATGAACACACCCTGCTGCCACCCTTTTGGGTATTTGGCATCGTAGAGGTCCACCTGAGCCGAAGCGTTTAAGATTTCTTCAGGTCCCGCTGCAGTGCCGCTTCCATAACTCACCGTCACCTCCCAAGGGGCGGGCAATACATGGATATCACTTTGCTCTGCGTCAAAAGGCAAGCCGAACAACCCGTTGTTCAGCGCCGGTTCATTGGGGTCGAAACCCGCAATCAAATCCTGCTTTTCCATGGGCGAAAATTACGGATTGTAGATTGATAACGGCAGAATTTTTTTTCGCGTCCCGCGCGGCCCTTCTAATCGACATCGAACCCAGTAAATCCCTGAGTGTAAGTGTCCTTCGCCCCAATTCTGAGGAGCCAAAAC
>JAYPCB010000008.1:33529-35617 GCA_038124525.1 Cryomorphaceae bacterium | reverse complement strand
GACGCCACATTCGTATCAAGGTGTTGCACCACCTTTTTGCCCAAAGTACAGACGATAGCATGGACGCTGCCTTATTGTTGAAGAACCTCAACAAGAGTCTCAATGAAGTTCATCGACTGTTCGCATGGGATATCAGTGCATTTTTAAGATTGCACGAAGAAGCAGAGCGTCAGTATCAGAGAGTTTCGGAGCGTCAGCAGCCAGATTACGCATTAATGGAGCGCATTGCAAAGTTCACTCAACTCAAGTTTTGGACGTTGTGCAAGGAGAGTGCTGCACTGAATACTTTGGTTGAAGGTTCGTATGCTCGTTGGGCCGATTATGACCAGCATTTCCGTAAGCAGTGGGACACGCTTTTTGCTAGTGAGTCTTACGAGAACTTCGTTCAAATCACTCCGGACTTTACTCAACAAAAGCGCTTTATTCGTGAGGTGTATCAGCTATATATCGCTGAAAACGAGCTGCTACACGACATTTACGAAGATGAGCAAGCCGCTTGGAGTGATGACTTGGATGCCGCTCAAATGATGTCTGGAAAAGTCATTGCTAGCTGGAAGGAGGACGCTGAACAACTCATTGTCCCATCCTTGTACAAGGACGAATCAGATGCGGCCTTTGGGGCCTTATTGGCTCGTAAATACTTTGAGTTTAATACAGACAGTCAAAAAAGAATTGAGAGCAAGAGTAGAAATTGGGAAAGCGATCGCATTGCCAAGATGGACATCATGTTGATGAAGCTGTGCATTGCGGAATGGCGTGGTTTTGAAGAAATTCCAATGAAAGTTTCGCTCAACGAATACCTGGATTTGAGCAAGCAATACAGTACGCCAAAAAGTTCTGCCTTTATCAATGGTATACTTGACAAAATCGTTACTAATTTGCAGGAAGATGGCCTCATCAATAAGGTAGGCCGCGGAATGATTCAATAATTGCAACCATAATTATGAAACGCACATTTTTTATTGCCTCTTTAGTCGCAATCACATTAGCATCTTGCAGCAGTGCAACTGATCGTATTAAATCGTCTGATGATGCAGCGTCTGGCACAGAAGCCATGATGGACGCATTACCTACCATTGCATTCGCGGAAGAATTCCACGATTTCGGTGAAGTGCAAGAAGGAGAAGTAGTGGAACACACATTCACTTTTACTAATGAAGGTGAAGGTCCTCTTATCATCTCCAATGCACAAGGATCTTGTGGTTGTACCGTGCCAGATTGGCCACGTCAACCTATCGCGCCAGGTCAGAAAGGTCAAATTAAGGTCAGCTTTAATTCTTCGGGTAGAGCAGGACGTCAAGACAAGCGTGTAACATTGACGACTAACGCAGTTCCACAATCAAAGGTGTTGAACATCACCTCCAACGTAATTTCAAACAATCAATAATGACAACTTTATTTCTACAGCAAACCTCACCAGGCGGTGCCATGAGCCTACTTCCTTTCGTACTCATCCTTGTGGTGATGTATTTGTTTTTCTTCCGTCCTCAGATGAAGAAACAAAAGGAAGAGAACAAGTTCCGTCAAGAGGTAAAGAAAGGAGCCCGCATTGTGACTACTTCAGGTATTCATGCTAAAATTTTAGAAGTAGGGGATACGCATTTGATCATTGAGAGTGAAAACACTCGACTCAAAATCGAAAAAAGTGCAGTGAGTAAAGAGCTCAGTGCCCAATACAACAAGTAACATTGTAACTTAGAAACCGGCACGCGCCGGTTTTTTTATGTCGAAAATCACCTCAAATAAAGGATTAGAAGCATTGCTTTTCATAGGCTTTGCCTTTGCGGTATGGCTGGCCATGCGCATCTCCAATACTGAGATGACCCGTCAAATCAATCTTGAACTAATTGCTTTAGGAGGTACCGTGGATGGTTTGTGGCTTGAGGATAGTACCTCAGAATTGAATGTCATAGTTGAAGCAAGTGGATTGGATGCTGTGTTCATGGATAGGTTTGATGAGCGGTTGATTCCATTTGATTCGGATGATTTTTTAAGAACCTCAACGAAGAGCGCATACCTGCTCAATGTGGATATCCAAACGATTCTTCAGCAGGAATATGGGCGAGAATACAGATTTAAATGGTCAGG
>JAYPCB010000008.1:25107-33519 GCA_038124525.1 Cryomorphaceae bacterium | reverse complement strand
GAAGGTCATCGATGGATACAGCGCCCGACGTTAGAGCCGGATAGCATTGAATGTCTGGGGCCAGAGGCCTTGTTGTTAGATTTTCAACCGTCTATTACAGCCCCTTCCATTGTTTGGGACGGTTTGGACAAAAAAGAATTGCCTTTAGATAAGCCCCCGAGGTATATTACTGCAAATGTGAATTGGTTGAATATTTCCGCAAGTGCGGATGCTTGGACGGAGGTAGAACAACAATTGAATCTTCGTTATCAAAATCAGGATTATCCTATTGTCCTGTGGTTGAGCGGCCCAATGAGTACTTTGGTGAATACTCCAGAGTCGTACGTAGACCTCGAATGGCGCATGGAGGATCAAAGGCTCAGGGTTGATATTAGATCTCTTACACCGGGAGTAGAGGTGTTGAATTACGAACCTAAATATGTGCAGCTATGAGTAAGGTAATCTGTATTACAGGCGGCATAGGCTCTGGAAAGAGTACGGTATGTAGGTATCTAGAAGAACGTGGATATCCGGTCTACTACAGTGATCTACGAGCTAAGGCACTTATGGAGAGTGATTCCCAAATTCGAGCACAACTCATTGCTGTTTTTGGCTCTGCCATATATAGGGATAGTGAGGAATTGAATCGCCCTGAATTAGCGAGGCATATTTTTAACCATCCAAATCTTAAGCAATCCCTTGAATCCATCGTGCATCCGCGTGTGCATGAAGATTTTGTGCAGTGGAGTACAGCTCAAACAAGTAAGCTTCTCTTCAAAGAAAGTCCACTTGCTTTGGAGATTGACGACCAAAGTTGTCAAACTATTGTGGTAGTCCATGCTGAGGCGGAACTACGAATCTCCCGAGTACTAGGGCGCGACTCAGATTGGACTAGAGAAGAGGTTGAGGCGCGAATGAGAAATCAGCTGTCGGATGAGCAAAGGTTACGCTTAGCGCATGAGGTCTTAGATAATTCAGGTTCTCCTGAAGCACTTCATGAGAAGTTAGATCAGCTTCTCACCAAATGGAGCTGAACCAACCCATTGGGATAAGATCGAACACCTTCAGTTTTCCACTCTGATTTCCCTTCATTTTCTCGAAATAGAGGAATGCCATTTCCCAGCATGGTAGGAATATAGGTTAAGATCAGCTCGTCAATGAGATCAGCTTGATGGAACCTAGCATTGGTGGCACCTCCACCTACTATCCAGATACGCTTGCCTTGTTCCTTTAGTGCTTGCAAGAGAGCTACAGATCCTTCTGTGAAGACTTCAACATTCTCATCTGCCAAAGGAATATTTGTATCACGGCTTAATACAATGCTATGCTTGCCCTTATAGGGATATCCGCCTTCAAACTGAAGAATCTGAGCATAGGTGTTGTATCCCATGACAATGGTATCAATCCCATCCATAAATGCTTCGTAACCGTAGTCCTCATCGGATAAATCGAAGCGAGGATGGTCGAGAAAGTCAATTTTTCCCTCGGTATCGGCAATATACCCGTCGAGTGATACCGCGGTGTAAAGAATCGTTCTGCCCATGGTAGTTTTGGTTTATTGGTGTTATAGCAAATCGTTTGCCAAATTTGCGAGGGCGGATCGTTCGCCCTTTTCTAAGGTGATATGTGCGTACATATCGTGTCCTTTGACTTTATCTACGAGGTAGCTTAATCCATTAGATTGTTCATCGAGGTAGGGTGTATCTATTTGACGGACATCTCCCGTGAAAATGAATTTCGCACCTTCACCTGCACGCGTGATAATGGTTTTAACTTCGTGGGGTGTGAGGTTTTGACTCTCGTCAACGATGAAAATAATATTGGCCAATGAGCGACCTCTGATATATGCTAGTGGGGTGATTATAATTTTCTCTTTTTCCACCATGGCCTCTAATTGTTTGTATTCCTTATCGCGATCAGAGAAGTTGTTCTTGATGAACTTCAGGTTATCCCACAACGGTTGCATGTAAGGATTGATTTTCTCTTTCGCATCACCGGGTAAATACCCCAAATCTCTGTTCGACAGTGGCACGATTGGTCGTGCCAAATAAATCTGCTTGAAATCCCTACGTTGCTCCAGTGAGGCAGCAAGAGCAATGAGTGTTTTACCGGTTCCTGCTACACCCGTCAAGCTCACCAACTTAATATCTGGATTCAATATAGCATGCAGGGCAAAGGCCTGCTCTGCATTACGGGGTTTGATGCCGTACACGCTGCGTTTCTCGACATGATCTAAGGTCTTGTTGTGTGCATTATAGTAGGCAAGACCGCTGCTCGTTTCTGATTTTAGAATATAGAAACAGTTTGGAATGGGAGAAAAGTCGGGGTTTTCTGCTATGACATCATCGATATCCAATGCCTTGTGCTCATACAGATTCGATAAGGTAAGGGCATTGAAATTTTCAATGGTTTCTTTGCCTTTGAAGAGTGAGTCGACATCTTTGATTTTACCGGTAAGGTAATCCTGACTTTCTAGCTCTAAGGCTTTTGCCTTTAATCTGAGGTTGATGTCTTTAGTAATAAGAATGGTAGGACGGCTAGGTTCCTCATCTGCTATGTTCAATGCTGCATTTATAATGCGGTGGTCCATTTTCCTTCCTAGGACTTTTTCGGCATCGACTCCCTTCCGAGAGGTGTCCATGATGACTTTAATGGAGCCTTTTTGTTCTCCCTCTAGCGGGATCCAGTTGGTAAAATCCTTGCCCTCTGTAATTCGATCTAGATTGCGAATGAACTCACGGGCCTCATAATTTTTTGAATCGTGCCCCTTTTTAAACTCGTCTAATTCTTCTAGTACTGAGATGGGCAGAACGACGTCGTGTTCTTCAAAACAGTTGATGGAATTATGATCAAAAAGAATGACAGAAGTGTCTAAAACAAAGATCTTACGGGGCTTGCTCTTACGAGTAGTTGCTTTTTTAGCAGGCATAACAGAGATGTTTGCTTCAAATTACCTAATGCATTTTTTGGAAGGAAGCGGTAAAATCAATTTCCCTTGCGAGTTACTAACCATAGTTTGTGGAAAAGAAAGCCCGCGTTTTTAACGCGGGCTCGAACACAACACATCTACGTCTGGCTATTCAGCCGATACATAGAGGTTAGGGGTGCCTTTTAGAATTTCAGGCGAGGCCTGATCTTCAAATGTTTTAAAGTTTTCTTCAAATTTCTTGGCCAATGCGATGGCTTGTCGGTCGTATGCATCTTTATCGGCCCAAGTATTTTTTGGGTCTAACAATTCTGCAGGAACCTTCGGACAATTTTCCGGCATCATTAACCCAAAGATGGGGTGCTCGAGGTAATTTACATCTTGCAATGCGCCAGATAGTGCTGCTCGAATCATGGCACGCGTATAGCTCAGTTTAATTCTATTGCCTGTGCCATATGCTCCTCCAACCCATCCGGTATTGATAAGCCACACATTTACGCCGGCGGCCTCCATTTTTTCAGATAGCATGGTGGCATAATACGTAGGATGCAATGGCATGAATGGGGCTCCAAAACACGCACTGAATACGGCCTTGGGTTCATTAATCCCTTCCTCTGTCCCTGCAACTTTGGCTGTATACCCAGAGATGAAATGGTATGCAGCTTGGTTTGCATTTAACTTCGAGATAGGAGGGAGGACTCCGTATGCATCAGCAGTTAGGAAGAATATGTTCTTAGGGTTTTGAGCTAGACTATCCGGTTGAATGTTGTCTATGTGATCTATGGGGTAGCTTACGCGTGTGTTTTGGGTAATGCTCGTATTGGAAAAATCGACATTCCCATTTTCATCCATGATTATATTCTCTAGGATGGCGTGTTTTTTAATGGCGTGGTAGATATCAGGTTCCTTTTCTTCTGATAGGTCAATGACCTTTGCATAGCATCCTCCCTCGAAATTGAATATGGTATCATCGGAACACCAGCCGTGTTCATCATCTCCAATGAGTTTACGCTCTGGATCAGCACTTAAGGTGGTTTTTCCAGTACCGCTCAATCCGAAGAATATGGCAGTATCTCCCTGAGGACCTACGTTTGCCGAGCAATGCATGCTCAACACATTTTTCTCATAAGGAAGAATAAAATTCAAGGCGCTGAAAATACCTTTTTTAATCTCTCCGGTATATCCAGTACCTCCGATAAGGATATACTTCTCAGTGAAGTTCAATACTGCAAAGTTTTCTTGTCTAGTTCCATGCTTACTGGAGTCCGCTAAGAAGCCAGGAGCGTTCAAGATGGTCCACTCATGTGAGAAGTTTTGTAATTCTTCTTCCGTGGGGCGTAAGAACATGTTATGAGCAAACTGATTCGACCAAGGATACTCGTTTACAACGCGCAAAGACATACGATACGCTGGGTGTGCACCTGCGAATGCATCACGAACATATATTTCTTTGTCGCGAAAGTACTCACAAATATCTCGTTTAAGGAGATTGTAATTTGTTGTGGTGAAGGGTTTATTGATACTGCCCCACCAAAGTGCATCTTCGGTGTAGGAATCCTTGACAATAAAGCGATCTTCTGGACTTCTCCCGGTAAATTTTCCGGTCTGGATAGCTATGGCACCAAAGGTTGAGCGCACTGCCATATTTCGGTCAAGACTATGCTCTTCCAAAACATCTGGATGCAAGTTGCTATGCACAACGTTCGGCATGATACCCAATGAGTTCAAAAACTCAAGGTGGTTCTGGGTGGTCATTCGTAATGTGGTTGGTTCTATAATAGGTATGACAAATGTAGAGACCTTAGGATAGAATTGGGCCTTAAATCATCAAAAATTATCTACGAGAAATCAGAAATTATCCTAATGACTTGTTTTGTTGGGATATGCGAACCAAAGAGATATCCAACCGGCAATTAAGAAAAGACCTCCTAAGGGGGTAATGGGGCCTATAAAAGAGAGGTTCATACCTATGATTTCATCGAAGACCAAAAGGTAAATGCTACCTGAAAAGAGTAGTATACCACCGATCCAGCATCTAGCGGTCCAAAGGAATTTAGGTCTAGAAGGCAGTGCGATCAAGGCAATGGCGTGAAAAAGCTGGTACATGGTGGCTGTTTTGAAGCTTTCCATGGCAGTGGCGTCCAACAAATCTTTGAGTGCATGTGCACCTAGGGCGCCCAGAATGACGGCGAGGCCTCCAAAAATTGCAGCAATTCTTTTCATACTTCAAAGTTACATCCTAATCGGCACGAAGATGTGTTATATTTAGGACGGTAATTCCACATACAGTTGAATTCGTAACAATCATAATTTAGTATATACCGCTTCATGCGTCAAAAAATTCTACTCATCGGTGCTGGTCTCAGCACACAGCAATTGGTCCCATATCTTAAAAAGAGAATAGATTCTCATCAATGGGAGCTTCGGGTGGTTGATCGAGATGGAGCATTGGCTGCCAAGCGCCTCGGTGAGGTTGTACCACATGCTTCGTCCGGTGCCTTAGATATTCAGGATGAGCAGGCGCTTACAGAGGAAATTAAGGGGTGCCAATTAGTTATTTCAATGGTCCCCGCACATATGCATTTACCGGTGGCGAAGATGTGCTTGAAATTTGGTGCACATTTGGTGACGGCCAGTTATGCGACGCCAGAGATGCACGAATTCAATAGTGATGTGCAGCGCGAAGGATTGGTTTTCTTAAATGAGTGTGGGCTAGACCCTGGGATTGATCATATGAGCGCCATGAAGCTTTTAGATGCCATTCGAAGTGATGGTGGAAAGGTGGTGCTTTTCGAAAGTTTTACCGGTGGTTTGCTGAGCCCATCTTCTGAAGAGGGCAACCCGTGGCGATATAAGTTTACTTGGAACCCTCGCAATGTGGTTCTAGCCGGGCAGGGAGGGGCTGTGAAGTTCATTCAAGAAGGAAAGTACAAATACATTCCCCCGCATATGGTCTTCCGCAGAACCGAATTCATGAATGTAGAAGGGTTCGGTAAATTTGAAGGGATTGCGAATCGTGACAGCCTGAAATACCGCGAAGTATATGGCCTTGAAAATGTGGAAACACTCTACCGTGGAACCTTGCGGAGGCCCGGATTTGCGCGTGCCTGGGATTCTTTTGTGAAATTGGGTATGACCGATGATTCGTATCAAATCGCCAATACTCATTTGTTGTCGTTCCGTGAGTTTACGAATCTATTCCTGGCCTACAACTCACAGGATAGTGTGGAACTAAAGCTGAAATACTACCTGGGTATCCCACAGGATTCTGATTTAATGGACAAACTCGTTTGGGCGGGATTATTCTCATCTCAGATGTTCCCGTTTGAATCAGGCTCACCGGCGCAATGCTTGGAGTACATTCTCCGCCAGGTGTGGACGTTGGAAGAATCTGATAAGGATTTGATTGTGATGTACCATAAGATTGGCTGGGAAAAGAATGGCGAGCGCTTCATGGTGGAAAGTTCCATGGGAGTAGAGGGGCAGAGCGCCACACAGACGGCTATGGCTGCTACCGTTGGGCTTCCACTGGCTATTGCCGCACGTTTGATCCTAGAGGGGGAAATCGAAAGTACAGGCGTACAATTACCGATGACCGCGCAATGGTATGGGCCTATTTTAGAGGAACTTAGTTCGGATTTCGGGGTCCAATTCTACGAGAAATCAGTCTCATATAGCGGATATTAAAGCGAAGCGTAGAAAGGGGAGAGCACTTCACGTGCCTCCTCGGTATAATGTTGATCCTCCGCGTACAAGGTAATCTTCTTGCGTATTGGTTCGTCTACCTCACATTTACACAACCCGTAAATACATCTATTGGCTTCACGTTCGGCTTTTGGATGCACTTGGATAATGGTCTTCAAGCTCAGTCCTTCGTCCATGGCTTCGTCTAAGAATCGGTCGCTTTGGTCACACGGGAGGATGACCCAGAATTGGCCATTATTTTTTAATAATCGCGCCGCGTTCATCACCAAGCTTTTGAAATCAAGCGTTAGTGCATGTCTAGCCGCAGCGATACCTGCATCCAGCTTGGTGGGGCCTGTCTCAAAATAGGGAGGGTTACTCACGATTAAATCATACAAAAGATTATGCTCAAATTCTTGAATGGGTTCGTGATAACACACCATTCGGCCGGCATAGGGGCTTTTGCTGAAGTTTTCGGTGGCTTGTTTTGCACTAGGTCCGTGGATTTCTACGGCATCCACATAGGCCTTTTCAAAGCGCTGGGCCAATTGCATCGCAATGACACCACTCCCTGTGCCGATATCGAGCACATGTTGGACTTGATCCGACTCGAATTCCTCGCCCGAAACGGCGCCAAGCAAGCATCCGTCGGTGTTCACGCGCATCGCACATTGATCGTGCGCCACGGTGAATTCTTTCATTTCGAACGGTTTGAGGTAATTCATATGCCTCCAGTCAAACTAAAAATCTTAGGACGCAAGGTGAAAAAATAGATGATATTCACCAAGGCAAAAATGAAGTAAAAGAAGTTCGACTCCAT
Source organism: Cryomorphaceae bacterium (assembly GCA_038124525.1). Taxonomy (GTDB): domain Bacteria; phylum Bacteroidota; class Bacteroidia; order Flavobacteriales; family Schleiferiaceae; genus UBA10364. The sequence goes on along the minus strand of JAYPCB010000008.1, from coordinate 26,110 downwards.
CAAGGTGTAGGTTAGGAGCAATATGGTGGCCAATTCTACCATCACCCATTGCCAAATATGAATACGCGTCAATACCTGCAGTTTATCATCTATCTCCTGAGTTTGGCTAATCTTCGCCATCCCTTTGTTCCAAATGGTCTTGCCTAAAGAGCCTAAAACCCCGGCGATTACAGGAATAAAGATATGATTCCAATAGCCCCATTCAAAGCGCACGCTGGCGTGCTCTTGCGCCACATACATGACTACTACTGTAATGACTAATTGGGCCATTAACAGTACTGAATAGATCAGTTGCAGGGAACTGGGATCGTAAGCGGGTTTTTCGTTCATCTTGAATTATAGGTCAAGCAGACCTTCAGGCAATTCAAGATAAATGATTTTTTCATTGGTATCGATGCCCTTGATGAACGCATCTACCGCCGGGATAAGGAATTCTTGCTCATCCTTCTCTACGACAAAGAGGTTCTGGCTTGAATTTTCCACGACATCAACCACGTCGCCTATCTCATTGGATCCGTCCCAAGCCGTATATCCAATAATGGCCTTGTCGTAATACGCATCATCCTCAACCTCAGGCAGCATGGATTCAGGTAAATATGCCTCACGACCCACATATTTGTGAGCATCCTCAGGACGAACGTCTTCGAGGTATATGAGCAATTTCTTGCCGTTGAGTTTTCCTTTTTGGCACAAAAAAAATGGAACCAGTTCCTGGTCAATATCCAGTAGAACTGATTCCAAATCTTTAAAGTATTGTGGGGTAAAAGAGTCTATATGTAAAATAAGACCTCCCTTGTACCCGTGGAGTTTCGTGATTTTACCGAGTGAAAAACACTGCTCCTTTTGCACAATTACTCTGCGCTTTCTTCTGCAGGAGCTTCCTCAGCTTCAGCAACTACTTCTTCAGTAGCTTCTGCTGCGTCGGCAGTTTCTTCAGTAGCTTCAACCTCTTCAGCTGGTGCTTCCTCTACAGGTGCGTTTGCAGCAGCAATAGCCGCAGCAC
>JAYPCB010000008.1:13615-25007 GCA_038124525.1 Cryomorphaceae bacterium | reverse complement strand
TCTTCAGCTGGTGCTTCCTCTACAGGTGCGTTTGCAGCAGCAATAGCCGCAGCACGTGCCTTGTTAGCTTCAGATTCAGCAGCCAAACGGTCTGACTTCGCTTTAGCATCTGCACTAGCTAGAGATTCTACTTTGTTTTGAATCTTAGACTCCTTCTCGTTGGTCCAAGCTTCAAACTTTGCTTCTGCTTGCTCTTCAGTCAAAGCACCTTTGCGTACACCCTCCAACAAGTGCTTTTTCATCATTACACCACGGTAAGATAGAATTGCACGAGCGGTATCAGTAGGCTGAGCACCTTTCATGACCCAAGATATAGCTGAGTCAAAGTTTAGATCGATTGTTGCCGGGTTGGTGTTAGGGTTGTACGTACCTAGTTTCTCGATGAAACGACCGTCACGCTTAGCGCGAGCATCTGCCACTACGATTGAGTAAATAGGACGTGCTTTGCGTCCACCACGTTGCAAACGAATCTTTGTTGCCATAATTAATTGTTTTACAAGGGTCCGAAACCCAGTTAATTAATACTTAATGAGGCGCAAAAGTAAGGAAAGTAATTTAATGCAAGTACTTATACCGATTATCTTTCCACATGTATAAGTTTGGAGCCTTCCGTTTCCATAGAGAACTCAAAAGGAGTAGCCCCTACACTTTCCATGGCCAGATTCAATGCATCATGTACATCAGCAGGGGCATAGAACAGAATAAAGCCGCCACCACCGGCTCCCAACAACTTCCCGCCCAAGGCACCCGCTTTTAAGCCAGCATCATAAGTTTCCGTGATTTGAGGAGTGGTGATTCCAGAAGCCAGCTGCTGTTTAAGCAGCCAATTCTCATGCATCAAGGCCCCGAAATCATTCAATTTACCCGCTTCCAAACTGTCTCGCAGTTTGTAAACGAGGCTCACCATATGTTCCAAAGCCTTGAATTTATCCTCGGCAGAGGTGTTTTTCTTCTGCTCGGAAAGGATGGCGCTGGCAGATCTTTGATTGCCGAGATAATAGAGTTTTAGATTTTGGTCCAATTGGTCCCTGATCTCATCACTAATATTCACAGGGCTTACCGTAACCGTTCCATCCGGATTAAATTCAATCACATTCAAGCCTCCATAGGCCGCCGCATATTGATCCTGCTTGCCAATGGGCTCGCCCAAAAGCTCAATCTCAATGCGACATGCACCTGCACCCAAATCCTCCTTGCTAACTTCCTTCCCGATATAGGTGTTCAGATTGTGGAGCAGTCCAACCGTAAAGCTCGAGCTGCTGCCCATACCTGTACCGCCAGGAATATCCGCAATAGAACTCACCTCAATCCCGTTAAGGTTAAAATCGCTCAGCACCGTCTTAAGGATGGGGTGCTTCAATTCGTTGACATCCCCAACGGTCTCTGTTTGAGAATACTTACAACGGATTTTATCAGCTTCGAAGTACTGGTGGGTGCTGATGTACATGTACTTATTAATGCTAGTACTGAGCACGGCACCTTTTTGTTTCTCGAAGAAGGCAGGTAAGTCACTACCGCCACCAACAAAGGAAATACGGAATGGGGTCTTGGTGATAATCATGGCCCTAAAATAGGTATTGTGGATAACCTAAAGTTTTCCAAACTCACAATTTTTTGAAGGATATCCTCGTAGTTTTAAAATCGAACAAGACTTAAACCCATGATGAAAACCAACCCAACTCCTAGACTTGATTGGAGCGAATTGCACTTTTTTCGAGAACCTAAGGGCCATTGGTCCACCTCTTCCAACCAATGCCTTCGATCTTCAATAAACAACACTCAAATACCGTAAAAATGTACAGTAACACACATTTGATCCAGAGTAAATCGACTTTCTTCCTTCAGCAATCCGCGCATCGCGTGCTAACGTATTTCCATGAGCTTAAAGGCCAACCGGTTTATGAAAGTATGTTGCAATGCCATGCGTTTATGACACAAGCGATTTGTGAATTCAATGAGCACAGTCCGCTCGAACAACACATTCTAGCGTATGATTTTCTTGTTCACCAAGTCATTGAATTCAAGACCTTATTGCGGTGTATCATTCAAGAAGGACTTGATTTTCCTGGGATGGACCATGTGCTGCACGAAATTCATGAATTGTACTACCGCCTGCAAAATGAGGTTGGGCAGATGCGTATCTATCTTTTTCAAATTCAAAACTTAAACCGTCCAAACTAATCATGAAGACACATATCTCTCAACCCATGTACCAGGAATCCCTGGCCATCAATAGAACCATTCAAGACCTTACCAGAGGATATCACAGCAATGGAACGTTCAATCTTGCCTTTAAAATAAAGGACGATATCGTCGGTATTTGCAATGATTTGGATTTAGGGGTCAGTGCTAGATTCGAGCATACGTTCATTAGCTATTATCAAAATGCGATGAAGCGATTGACACTGCTATTGGAACATATTAGAATTGCCAACACTGCACGCATGATAAGGGGCGGGTTTCCTTCGGATTTGATTGAACGAATTCGTTTATTGCGATGGAGAATCAAATTGGTTCTCGAGCTTGTGAATTCTGAGGTGCCCCTTGATTACATCACCTTATCTTCATGGGCTCGGAAGAAATTAGAGCTGAGCTAGTGAATACGGACCAAATCAACGACTTGTATTGGTGGGCGCAGGAACGCGTCCAAGGCTTTATGTCAGGGCTGCACCGCAGCCCTGATTTTGGCTACAGCGTAGAATTTGCCCAGCACCGTCAGTATGTACCGGGTGATTCTCCCAAGCACATTGATTGGTCCGTGTATGCGAAGACGGATCGCTTTCTAACGAAGTTGTATGAGGCAGAATCTAATATGAGGACATTCTTCGTGTTGGATTCCAGTTCCAGTATGTTTTATCCGAATGAAGACGCAGGGAAGTGGGAGCGTACCGTTCAAGTGATCACCCTGATTGCATCATTGCTCCAGAAGCAACGAGATGCATTGGGATTGTTTGAGGTGAATGATGCCGATGCTCAATTCTTTGAAAGTTCCAATAAAGAGGAAAACATTCAGCTCCTCCTTCACAACATAAGAGGTTTACAAGAGCGCCAGATTGGCAATGAGATTTTTTTAGACCAGCTCGAAACGCTACATTCCAGGATACCGAAGCGAAGTCAGATTCTGATTTTTACAGATATCTATCACCAAGATGCAGCCGCATTGGTTCAATCGCTTTCAAAATTCAAACACGCCAATCATCATGTTCGGTTAATGATCATGTATAGCCAGCAGTTTGAAATAGATGGAAAAGGACTATCCGGTTACCAGGTGATTGATCATGAAACGGGAAAAAAGACCTATCTCACGGAGGAGGAAGTGCGCCGATACACGACTTTCTGTAAGGAGCAACTCTCCACCTTGGAGCTCACATCGAGAGGGGCGGGGTTATCCATAGATAGGCTCAATGTGGACGAAGATCCTGTCGTACTACTGAGAAAATTATTGGCATAAAAAGCCCGGCGTCGCCGGGCTTTTTAGAAATATCACTTGTTAATTTTGACCGTTTTACTTTGATCGTATGCCTCAATGACCTTCTTAACCTCTTGAGGGGTTAGGGTTGGAGTTTCTTCTTTTTTCTTGCTGCCTTTTTTAAATCTTTGATCGAAGAATGCCATACTTAAACCTGCAGTAATGTTTACTCCTTGAGTGGCAGCACCCACCATGATAGACTCGCTGGAATTAGCTGCAACCGTTGCGATATCGCCAGTTGTAGTAGTTCCCACATATACCTGTAGTAGCGGTGTAACTCTGAATTGCAAGGCGGTTGTGATTAAATCTGCATTATTCTCATTCATAGTGAGGTAATAAGCGCCTTTCAATTGAATGTTTTTGTGCAGCCACAATAATGAGGTAAATCCTAGGTACTCATAATCCGTAATGGAGTTTGTACGGCTAGTGTAATGAACTCCAACATAGGTTTGACCTTTGAGGTGGTAGTTCATCGCTGCGTTGGTTACCTGTGGTATCGCATATTCGTAGCTGTAGGTAGTGTTTTCTAGGTTGGTGTTGAGACCATTTGAAATACCTTCCGTAAAGCTCTGTACCTCGTTGCGTACAGCAGAACCAAGTGTATCTGTTGCATTGCTGATGTACTCGAAGCCATCGATGGCGACACCTCCTGCAAGACGCTTTGCTACATCTGTTGAAATGGCAATAGGAGAGGCTCCCAAGCCGCTCATACTAAACTGTAGGCTCAGCTTATCGATAGGTTTGTAATTGGCTCCCAATGTAAATGCCGTCGTGCAGTTTGCCGGGGTAGTAAGGCTCGCAACAAGTGCATCTGTAGCTGCTAGTGCGTTACCCAAATCAGATAACTGATCCGTCGTTGCGGTAGCATCTAATACACCAGCTGTAGCTATGGTGAAGTCATAGTTCACATTCACATTGTTGCGTCCAGGAATGGCCGTGGCTGTACTGTTGATACTAAATGCATCGGCTTGCACTCTCATGCCCAATCCATAACCAATCTGATGTGCACTCACACCTAATCGTAGCTTGTTCTCCATGAAAGAACGCTGTAATCCTACGAATACATCGTTCGTGACATCGAGGGATGCACCGAAGTCGCTGAAATCACCTTGATAGTTCAAATTCAAGTTACCATTTCCATCACCAAATCCATATTTAGCGAAGTGGGCAAGATCCTTATCGAAATCAAATCCAAGGGCAATATTTTGGGTGTAGCCGGCGAAAACATAGTTTTTACCTGCTTTAAACCCGAGGTGGAAAATATCAATGCTGGTTTCTCCGGTAAGACTCAATGCGTTCGAATTGAGGTTACTCAAGTTTGCTAGAAGATCCGTCGTGGCGAAAATTTCACCCGCCGTTTGATTCATTCCTAGAGTATTGTTTAGCCCCATGTAGTTTAGGTGGAATGAGGTCAATGGATCAGCAGCTGGGTTGTGCGTTAAGTTGTTGGCATTTCCCGATAGACCGAATGTGGTCAAGTTCTGTGCGTTACTAGAAACAGTAACGATGGTCAATAGTAGTAGTGCTATCTTTTTCATCTTTAGTACTGTTTATAGTTCGTATTTCACTTGCAATTGAACCCCTAGGTCCAATTTCAATGTAGCATCAGTCCTCAACTTCACAGGATCATTGCCTGCGTTGTAAGTGTCCATGGTAGCTTCTGCGACAATATGCTTAGCGTTCAATAGCGTAAGCGCTTCTGTAGCATCTAGTGCTAATTCACCATCGAGAACATTGGCAGTAGTAATGATACCCGCCGCATCTGGCGTACCACTTTCCATTAACCCAAGATCTTTCATCATGACCTCGTTCCATGAAGCATCATAGAACTTGATCTGAACGTTGGCGTCCAAAGGCAGGGTAGTGGTCGTTTGCAAAAGAATTTTAGCACTTTCTAACGTAGCACCCTCAGGCAAGGCATTGGCGTTGTCCATATCCGTCGCCAAAGTATCACCGAAGGCTAGACCTGCAGCCGTAAAGTAAAAGGGCATTTCCATGAGAAGATCTCCAGAAATCGAAGAGGTATTGGTCACAAAGTTATCTGTGCCGAAGGTCGCGGTATCGTGATTTACATTGACCTCTCCTCCGTATACAATGCTATCCTTCGGAAGGGTGAAGACATCTACGATGGATGAGTTAGTATTGTCGTAGCTCAACGTTCCCGTAGCTGTATTGCCCATTGTTGTAGGGTAAGGCAACACATAATTAGGGCCGTTTAATGCGTAAGCGGTTCCATCTTTATAAGAAGCGAAATCTAGGACCAATTCGATGGGAAGGCCAATAGAATTGGTCACATCCATTGAAATACTTGGTTCCGCAAAACTGATTGATCCTTCGAAGTTATCCAAGAAGTCAATGGCTAAATCCACAGCTCCTGGATCAATGGTAATCTGTTGTGTACCGAAGAACCCTTTGATGTGACCGAACTGAAGATTGGCCATTTCAAAGGTCATGTTCAACGCATCTGAGCTATCTACAGTTACCATACTGGTGGAACCCAAAAGAGTAGCGCTAACCGCAATAGGCAATCTACTGTGGTTCTGAGCGGGATCCTGAGTAAGATCCAAAATGGTGTTGTTCATATTGATCGAACCTGTAGTCGTGGCTCCGGCTGAAATAGTAATGGTGGTATCTATTTCATTACCGTTTTTGTCCGAACCAGGGAAGTTCAAGTTCAATTCCAAATCAGTCGCGAGTGAGGAAGTGAATTCGTAATCAAAACTTGCAGTCGCGAGCAGGAGCTCTCTTAATTCTTCGCTTCCACCTGTGCTCAAATCAACGTATTGAGTATCCGAGGAAATGTCTTGAGAGTTAATTTGAGTCACTGCAGTATATACTTCCAAATCTGCCGAAGAGATATCCAAGACAAGGTTATCCGTGGTATCAATACCAACAAATGAAGTCCCAGAGCCAGGTGAAGTCAAAGAAGTGATTTTAAAACCTATGCTACTCGGCAGTGTCTTGTTCACTAGAGATTCTGTATCTGTTACCGTTCCTCCATTGGCACTGACGTTTGATAAAGAATATGATACGATTGTACTTCCGGTTGCAGTATTGACCAAATCTACACCGAGGGAAACAGGCACAGGCCAGTTGTTGGTCAATTCCAATGAGAGCGTACCGTTTGAAAAGGAAGCACTGCTGAAAGATCCAAATCCGCTACCACCGTATGTTCCAACATTACTTTCATTCATAGATGGAAAAGGTGCATTAGATCCGTGGGCCGCACTAATTGAGGTCAAACCTGCATCACTCGCAATAGCTCCAAGTGCAATGCTTTGAGACATCGTTACGTTGTCCACCGCAATCGTCCCCATGCTAATAGCGCTAGAAGAAGGGCTTTGCGCGGGAATTGAAATCAAATCATTCACGTTGATTCCAAAGACGCTGTCTTGGGCGACGACCACCTTGTAGGTAGCGTTATCGTTGTAAATTAGACTATCGTCAGGAGCAAGAAGGTGCTCCATGGTTAGGTTTACACTCCCTAATGGGAAGGCCAGGGCAGGTTCAGCGACAATATTTATATCCGTGGGGTCCACGAGATCGGTTTGACAACTGAACAATCCTAGAGCCCCAGCAAGAGTGATGGGAAGAAATCTTTTCATAAAATGAAATCTCAAGGTTGTTTAGCAATACAAAGGTAATCCCTTGAAAGGGAACGACCTATTATTAAGCTTTGAAGTAACGACGCAATCCAGACAATTGCTGTGACATATGGTACGCCGTGTAGAGTTGCTGCATGCCACGTAACAGCATAATGATGGAAATCAACGAGGTATTGTCGCCCAACCAGCCCCATTGCTCCGCAGCCCACAGGGTAAGAATCAAGGTCGATAGAATGATGAACTCACGGGCATTTTTATTGAGCGAATCCCAGTGAATGGCGCGTTGTCTAGCCTGTCCCCACTGCGATACGAGATTTGCATCTTCTTCAGCGTCCAATTCTTGTTGCAGTTTCGAAACCAAATGATGTTGTTGGTCTTGTTTCTTCTTCAGCTGGTTGATCAAGAACGACCATAGCAAAAGTGTGGCAAGAACTAAGGCGCCAAATTTTGGCATAAGAAATACACCTAGGGCTAGAAATGCTATGCCTGGGACGAATTGGGACCAACCGACAAACAGGAAGTTCAATCCTTGGGTGCGTTTTCCAAATTCAAATCGAGCGCTTCTATCGTTGGAAGGATTTTGGCGGAACTCGGTCATTAATTGGACCCTAATAAAACCATTCTTGTATTGACTCAAATACCCTAAAACTAGACGCAGTACTAAAATTAACAGTAGGATAGCTCCATATTCGATCCATTGGAAGTCCATTCCAGCAATGTGGATGCTGGACTGGTCAAGGAAAATGGTTCGCAATAGCGGGAGGGAAGCGAGAATGGGAAGGGTTTCGAAGATGCCGCTAAGGCCGGTTAATAGGAGCATAGTACCTAGGGAAGGTAATTGGTCAAAAGACCTGTAAAACCTGATGGCTCCTGCTATGGTGTTTCCTTCTTTCAATCCAAGGGTGAGTTTTGAACAATTTCAAGGCCGTATCCGCTTACCCCAATTCTCTTGATAGGGTTGTTGGTTAGCAAATCAATATGCTTAATCCCTAGAAATCTAATGATTTGAGCGCCAACCCCAAAATCTCGTGCATCTTTACTGAAACTGGATTTTTGCTCGGTGTTTCCTTTGTTGAACGAGCGAATCCTATGGAGTAATCGGTCGCCATTAGGCTCTTGATTCATGTAAATGATTGCTCCTTTTCCACGTTGGCTGATGGCCTTTAAAGACTTCTCCAGTTGTGAACTTTCATTGCTGGTGAGCAAGTGAAAAATATCATTAGCTACGCCCGCACTTTGAATGCGTACCGGTACGGTCTCCTCGTCCGTCCACTGACCCATGGTTAGGGCGATGTGCACTTGGTGATTGGTCTTTTGCTCAAACGCGTGCAGGCAGAACATGCCGTGTGGCGTTTCTATTTGGAATTTTTCGGCCAATTCTATGAGACTTTCCTGCGCCATTCTATACGCTACTAAATCCTCAATCGATACGATTTTTAGGCCGTGTTTCACTGCGATTTCACGAAGCTGGGGCAAACGCGCCATGGTACCGTCTTCGTTCATGATTTCTACAATAACTCCGGCGGGCTCTAATCCAGCCAAACGTGCCAGATCTACAGCTGCTTCTGTATGGCCGACGCGGCGTAAGACACCGCCCTGTTTGGCAATCAATGGAAATATGTGACCAGGGCGCGCGAGTTGTTCCGGCTTGATGGCAGGATCCACCAACGACTTCACGGTCATATAACGGTCGTAGGCACTAATTCCCGTGGTACATCCTTCTCCAATGCGGTCAATACTCACCGTAAAGGCCGTTTTATTGGGGTCTGTGTTATTGTTCACCATAGGAGGGAGATCCAATTCCGCCGCACGCGCTGGGAGAATGGGCGTACAAATCAATCCACGTCCCTCAGCGGCCATGAAATTGATCATTTCTGGGCTGACTTTAGAGGCTGCAGCAACGAAATCACCTTCGTTCTCACGGTCCTCATCGTCAACAACAATGACCACTTTGCCGGCTTTGATATCCTCTATTGCTTCTTCTATGGTGTTAAGACTCATTCTGATTTCTTTTGGTGGGTTGCCATACACTTGACGACACCCCTTGTAAATAGGTTAGGTAACCTTGCAACATTGCAAGATTCATGGCGCAAAAATACACCAAAGGACCTGCACCGCGATAGAAGAGCAGTTCCAACAATACTAACACTCCAACACCTGTAAATGTTGGCAGCGCGAAGGGAGTAAATACTAAGGCCAAGGCCCCAATGAGCATGGCTTGAGGTGCAGTCCAGCGCAAAATTTTATGAAATAAGAAAATCCATCCGAAGGGATGTACTTTCTGCAACAGTAAGCCTCGGAAACGCTTTAAGTTTTGATAATTGCCAATGCTGATGCGCTTTTTGCGTTTGAATTCCTCTCTCAATGAGGTGCTCACATCTTCATATCCAAGGGCCGTATCACTATAGAAGATTCGATGATTGTTTTGAATGAGCTGAACCGTTTGGAAGAAATCTTCCATGAAGGTGTGCGGAGGAATAGGTTGCCATGCAGATTTCCGCATGCTGTACAGACCGCCTTCCATCCCCAAGCAAAATCCGTATTTCTGGCTTTCAGATTTACGTATTTTATTTTCAATGGTGAGGTATTGTCGCTCCGTGGTTGCTGTGGTGCCTGCGGTCTTCGCCTTCCCGTAGGTCAAGGTACCCGCGACGGCTGTGGCTTGTGAGGAGATAATTGGACCTGCCAATTCCACTAGGGTATTCTCATCAAAAATGATATTCGCATCGGTGGCAACGATGATCTCACCTGTACACAGTTCCACCAATCTATTAATAGTGGCAGATTTACCCGAACGCTCAGTATTAACGTGCAGATACAGGCCGGGATACTCTTTTTGAAGTTCACGAATGATATCGTCTTGACCGTCGTCCGAAAGGTCGCTGCCTATCCAAACCTCGATGCCATCTTGTGGGTATTTTGACGTGAAGATGCTCCTGATTTTCTCCTCAATGATGGTACGTTCGTTATACGCTGCAAATACCACACTGACCTTTGGATAGGATATTGTCGGATTGATTTCCAGAGGTTTACCAGGAAAGGCCAATTGCCACAACGGATACCACAAGTAGGGTATGGTAATCCAAAGGAGACAAATGAAGAATATTGTTGTTGCTGCTACGACCATACCTTTTCTATGCGTTGCAAGGTAGGTTGCATTCCGAACCTATTCAAAATATCCTCTTGAGCCTTTTTTCCTATGGCTAAGGCTCGTTCTGACTGCTGTACGAGTTCAATAAGAGCCTCAACAAATTCGGGGGCAGATTCAACAATAACGGCCTCGGTGGAGTCCTTGGTATAAATTCCTTCGGCTCCTATAGCGGTAGATATAGACGGAACAGCAGCAGCACTGTTCTGTAGGATTTTTATACGCATACCAGAACCCGCCAATAGAGGAATAACGCTGATTCCGTGCTCGTGAGTGAAAGCAGTGGCATCGGCTACGCGACCGTGAAAAAAGATGTTTTGGTCCTTGGGGAATTGGAAATTTTCGGGGGGATTGTTCCCCGCAATGTGGAATTCAGCTTGAGGAACTCTGAGGAGGACCTGTGGCCAGATTTCAGTCATGAACCATTGCAGGCCTTGTAGGGAAGGCGCCCAATCCAATGCTCCTAAGTGGTGGCAACGAAGCGGTTCAATGCTCGGTGGTCCAGGTTTGGGTAGTACGGCGGTAGGAATAAAAGAAGCCGCTGGAGTTAGGGATTCAAACCACTCCTGGTCCTTTTCTGAGATGCACCAGATTTGGTCGACGGCTTGTGATAATTGGCTTTCAAATCTTTTCAATCTTCGAGACTGAAGTGTTAAATACCACCTTTTCAACGGATTTTTCTCGTTCTCAGCCAATCGTTGCCAAATCTCATGCTCCACATTGTGCGCGCGTAATATGGTCTGTTGCCCGATACGCTTGGCCTCGCTTGCATACATGCCCATAAACGCACCTTCCAAAACAACTGTATGGAAACTATTGGTATCGAACGCTTTAAGTCGTTGTAACAGGATAGGAATGTAAAAGCGACTCACATGATAAGGCAAACTTGTTGCCAGATTCCCCAGTGCAGTACTTGGCTTCGGGGAGGTGTTCCAAGCAAATGCTTCAAACGTCACATTGGGTTGATGCGCTTTACTCACGTCCACATTTTTACCATGCTTATCGGTATTGATGGCATAATAATGTAGGTCCAATTCCTTCATCACCAAGGTTTCCAGCAACCGTGCCATGGCGATAGAACTTCCATCATCACTAGGATAGGGGAGTTTGTTCGATAGAATGAGAACCTTATTCTTCATCCTTCTTTCGGTAGAATTTTGCCGTGAGGGT
>JAYPCB010000008.1:0-13605 GCA_038124525.1 Cryomorphaceae bacterium | reverse complement strand
TTATCCGTTGAAGCACTGTAGGTTAACCACAACGCAACGGGTGCCAATATCATAGAAGGTAACCAAGTCGCAATGAGCGGATCCATCAACTCCTCACGTCCCATCTTTTCGAAGGTGGTATTCAAGACATGGAAGATTAAGAAAGCCACAGTGCTGATGACCAAAGGCAAGCCTATGCCGCCTTTGCGAATGATGCTGCCTAAGGGTGCGCCGATAAAGAACATGATCAATACACTCACACCCAGTGCAAACTTTTTATAATACTCGAGCCAATGGCGCAACCTAGTTTCATTGCGCCAATCCATCTCACGCTCCATCTGTCTGAGGTAATCGAGATTCGACCTGGCCAATCGGATAGCGTTTTGTGAAGCTCTCAATCGCATGCCGCTGAGGAGATTCTTCATTATATCATCTCTCAAGGCTTCGGTGGCATCTGCAGTCTCCGGTTCGATGTAGTCAAACTTATACTTGCCCGTTAAGTTCTTTTTGAAGTTTGCTTCGCGCTCAATCATCTGATCCTTCAACGTATCCGCTTTGAGCTTCAACTGTTGGGTGTTGAGCATCATGAAGTCTCTACGTCGCGTTTTGTAGAGGTTTGGATTATCAAAACCGCCAAGATTGAATCTTATGTAGGCCGTATCAAACTCACTACGCGCCCAAGGCATCTTCTTTCGTTCCTCGCGATCTGTCTTGACAATATCTTCATAAGTGGCCCCATCGTGCAGTTCGATCTCTAGGTATTGATCATTGGCTACCGTGCGCATGATACCACTGGCGGCGGTAAGGACTTTCTGGTTTCCTTTTTTATTCTCCTTGTGGTCGTAGATGTAGATGTCTTGAAGCTCCTGCTCTCCGTCGCCTGATTTTTCCCCAATCTTAATCGAGTAGCCTTCGAAGCCATTGTAAAAAATACCCGGTGTGATATGGAAGGCGGGCTTGCTCTTGGAGATGTTTATGAGGAGGCTTTGGCCTTTTAAATTGGCCACAGGAATGACATTATTGTAGAAATAAAATGATCCTATTGCAATGCCTATGTTTAAAATGATCAGCGAGCGAATACCTCTGAATAGACTAATGCCAGAACTCTTCATTGCAGCCATTTCGTAGTGCTCACCAAAGTTCCCGAAGGTGAGGAGGGAGGCAAACAACACACTTACGGGCAATGCAAAAGGAACAACGCTGGCAGCCCAATACATCATGAGTTCTAGAAGTACGTACCATTCGATGCCTTTGCCGGCAAGGTCATCCACGTACTTCCAGACCATCTGCATCAAAAAGAAAAAGACCATAATTCCCACGGTGGGGAGCAATGGTCTTACGTAACTTTTTAAGACGTACCAGTCTAGTTTATTCATTCCTACAGTCGATAAAACCCGTCAAATTCCTTGGCATTGATGTTGAACATCTCTGCGCTCAATGGGATGTTTACTTCATACTTTTTAACCGTGAAGGTGGTGTTGATCCCATTGGTTCCGAACTGAGTATAATTTTCAAGCAACATACTTTTCGTATCTACACCAATCATGATCTCCTTAACCTCCTCACTAGCAACGGGTTTTAGGACGACATATTGTATGGACTTACCGTTTTCTGTGGCTTTTCCAGCCATCTTGTAGCTGTATCCGCTCTGGTAGTTCTTCAAGATGTCTGAAGGGCTTAGAGAAGTTTCTTCGCCTGAAGCAGTTTTTTCGATCTCCTCATCCTCGGGATAAATCAAGTAAGCGTTGTTAGCGTCTGAGAGAAATTCAAAGGCATCCGTTTTAATGCGCACCTTTTCGCCAATGGCATATAGTTCCCCATTTGAGCTGCGTTCTTTCATGCCGCCATTACTTGGTGCTGCAATGGTATTGGTGAAAGAGATGTGCTGAGTTTCGAGGCCTAGGGTCTTCTCATATACCTTATTGAGAAGGTCTTTGGCTTCGTTATGGGATTGTGCCATAGTAATGAATGGCAACAATAAAAGGGCTAATATTCTCATGGGGGCGAATTTACGCATCTCCGTTCAATTTTTGTTCCAAAGCCATTTCATCTGGTACTAATACTTGTCTTGCCTTAGACCCTTCGAATGGTCCTAGTATACCTGCAGCTTCTAATTGGTCTACAATACGGCCGGCTCTATTGTATCCAAGCTTGAGTTTTCGTTGAATCATTGACGTTGATCCTTGTTGGGTTGCGACCACTAAACGTGCGGCATCCTCAAAGAGCGCATCTCTTTCTGAAGGGTCTATGTCGCCAACACCTCCGCCTTCTTCACCTACGTACTCTGGAAGTTGATAGGCGGTTGGGTAGGCCTGCTGGTTACCAATAAAATCACAAATCTCTTCGACTTCAGGGGTATCTACAAAGGCACATTGTAATCGGACTAAATCTGATCCTTGAGAGAAGAGCATATCACCTTTACCGATGAGTTGATCGGCACCACCTGCATCTAGAATTGTACGAGAATCAATTTTAGAGGTTACGCGGAACGCTGCACGTGCAGGGAAGTTCGCCTTGATAATACCTGTAATCACGTTTACCGATGGACGCTGAGTGGCGACGATGAGGTGAATACCAATGGCACGAGCTAGCTGGGCAAGTCGGGCAATAGGCATTTCTACTTCCTTGCCCGCAGTCATGATCAAATCTGCGAACTCGTCAATAACGAGGACGATATATGGTAAGTATTTGTGTCCCTCTTCTGGGTTTAAGCGTCGTGCAATGAATTTTGCATTGTACTCCTTAATATTTCGGACCATGGCTGATTTCAGCAACTCGTAACGGTTGTCCATCTCAATACAGAGACTATTCAACGTGTTGATCACCTTGGTGGTATCGGTGATGATCGCCTCATCTGAATCTGGTAAGATGGCCAAATAATGACGTTCTATCTTGTTGTAGAGTGTAAGCTCGACCTTCTTCGGATCGACTAAGACAAACTTTAATTGGCTAGGGTGCTTTTTGTAGAGCAATGAAGTTAGGATGGCATTCAACCCCACAGATTTACCTTGCCCCGTAGCACCTGCCATCAAAAGGTGTGGCATTTTAGCTAAATCAAAAATGAAGTTCTCATTAGTGATCGTACGTCCCATGGCTACTGGCAATTCCATTTTTGCTTCTTGGAATTTCTTCGAGGCAATGACTTGACGCATGCTGACCATTTGAGCGTTGGCATTTGGTACTTCAATCCCAATAGTTCCCTTGCCGGGAATAGGAGCGATGATACGGATACCGAGCGCTGCAAGGCTTAGGGCAATGTCGTCTTCCAAGTTTTTGATCTTGGAAATCCGAATACCCGCTGCGGGAACAATTTCATACAAGGTCACCGTAGGTCCAATGGTGGCTTTGATTTCCTTGATTTCAATGTTGTAATTCTGAAGCGTTTCTACAATGCGGTTTTTGTTCGCTTCAATCTCATCTTTATCAAAGGTGATTTGTCCATCGCCGTATTGTTGTAGTAAATCAATTTTAGGCAATTGGAACCTGCTCAAGTCAAGCGTAGGGTCGTATTCCCCGAAATCCTTAACCTTTTTATTGATGGCTTTATCATCTTCGATCAATTCTTGATGCACTTCAACCTGCACGTCAATAGTATCCTCTTCTTTTTCGTCCGCATTGGCGGCGACAGCTGTCGGAGCAGGTGTAGGAATAATCATCTCTGGTTCTGGCAAAGGTTCCTCATCCACTTCGACAGCTGTTGGTTCCGGAGCCCAGGGTTCTTCATCAACCTCGTTGTTGAACTCGATGATTTGCTCCTCAGGTTCCTCTTCTTCCTCAGGAGATTCTTCTACTTTTTGCTTCTTCGGCAAACGAAGGGTTTCCAGCTTTCTCGCCACAACTACATATAGTAATAGCGCCACGAAGCCAATAAGTGCTACTCCCATATGGCCCACAATAATGGCCAAATGATGATAGATATAATGTCCTGAAAGACCGCTCCACAATGTCGGATGAGTAGGAACTACCCAAGCAATCAGTGTACTGCCGACCAAGGCAAAGAAGAGCATGTGGAGCAGTAGCTTCGCGGGCTTAATTCGATGCAAGGCAAAAGCATTGCGCGACCCGACCGCCATAAACCAAACGGGAAATACCAAGGCACTCAAACCAAAGCCGCGCATGATAAATGTCCAACCTAGCTTGTGCCCTAACAATCCGAAAACATTCCCTATGCCTGTATGGTCGTCTATGGTAGAGGACCATTGAAGGGTGAAGTCCTTGGACCAATTGGCCATAAAACTCAAACTAGAAACCAGGGTGAACAATCCTAAGAAAATAAATAGAACGGCTGTAAATACTTTAACGGTCGGGTCACCGGCGATTTCCTTCCAATTCGCATTCAATTCTTGAAAACGCAGTTGAATTTTGGAGGGTGATTTTGACTTCGAAGACGTTGCTTTTTTCGCCATAGCTGACTTAGGATGTTTTATTCAAAAATAATGTCTCAAGTATTAGTAAACTCGGGCGGTTGAATAGCGTTATCAACACTTTTAAGTCCTATTTTTGTCGCTTAAACCTCAATGCATGCAGATACAACCGGAAATTCATAACGAATATGGAAGGTTGCTTAGTGTTGTCGTGGGCGTGGCTCGAAGAATGGGAGGGACTCCTGAACTCGAGGATTGCTACGATGCGCGGAGCTATGAATCCGTACAACTAAAAAACTATCCCTTAGAGGAGGATTGTATGGCGCAAATGAAAGGTTTGATTGAGGTTTTAGAGTCTTTGGACGTGCAGGTACTACGTCCCGAGGTATTGACTGCCTTGAACCAGGTGTTTGCCAGAGACATCGCCTTTGTTATTGAGGATCAGTTTATTATACCGAATATCATTGAAGACCGAGCCGAGGAACATGAAGCGATGTCCCTCATTGAAGCCGGTATACCTTCGGCTCAAATCATATTGATGCCATCAGGCTGTCATGCGGAAGGTGGAGATGTGATAGTGCACCACGACCACATCTTTGTTGGAGTAAGCAATGATGAGGATTTTGACCGCTACATAACAGCACGTACTAATTATGCCGGCATGGAATACCTCAACGATGAATTCCCTGCCAAAGAATTCAAAGGTTTTGAACTTTTAAAGGATGATACCAATCCTCGTGGCGGAAGTTTGCATTTGGATTGTGCATTCCAGCCCATTGGAAGAGGGGCCGTGATCGCACCACATCTGTTCAAGCACCAAAAAGACGTACAGTGGCTTAAGGAATTCTTCGGCGAAGAAAATATATATGAATGTGATGCCGATGAGGCGTACGAACTGAATACCAATTTCTTTAGCGTAAGCCCAAATGACATCATTTTGCCGGCCTCCGCAACAAAGCTGAACAAGTGGTTGCTTGGACAGGGTTATAAGACTCATTTGGTCCAGTACAATGAAATCGTAAAAATGGGTGGACTGCTCCGTTGCAGTACCATGCCACTACAGAGAGCTTATGACGAATAACGCTAGTTCACATATTTTAATGGTCCGTCCCGTTCGTTTTGGTATGAACGCGCAAACAGCGGTGGATAATTTCTATCAAAATCAGGAAGCTGCTTCTGGCGCTTCGGACCAAGAAAAAGCTCTAGCGGAATTTGAACACTTCGTAGCGACCTTAACCGAACATGGCGTGAATGTTCATGTGTTGGAGGATACTCCCGAGCCACATACCCCGGACAGCATCTTCCCCAATAACTGGATCAGTATGCACTCGGACGGAACCGTAGTGCTCTATCCAATGAAGGCCGAAAACCGCCGTTTAGAGCGTCGCGAAGAGATTTTCCAAATCCTTATAAAATGGGGTTTTACCACGGATGCGCTCATTGACTTGACCTCGTTGGAAGAAGAGGGGGTGTTCCTTGAAGGCACAGGCTCTATTGTATTTGATCACGATCAGCGAATAGCCTATTTGGCACGAAGTCAACGCGCGGATGAGCAGGCTTTCGTATCGCTTTGTGGCCAATTAAAATATACACCCGTAATATTCAGCGCATTTCAAGATACCCCGGCGGGACCTCAGCCTATTTACCACACGAATGTGCTGATGTGCATGACCAATACCTATGCCCTCATATGCTTGGATACCATAAACGATGCTGCCGAACGCGCTGCGGTGGTCAAGGCCATTAAGGACAGTGGCAAAGACATTCTTGAAATCACGAAAGAACAGAAGATACAGTTCGCCGCAAACATGCTCTTAGTGAAGGGAGCTATGGACCAATTATTTTTGGTCATGAGCGGCAGTGCCTACCGCGCACTTACCCCGGAGCAAGTGGCTAGAATAGAATTGGACCATACAATCATTTATTCCGACCTTCCCACCATAGAAACGTTGGGCGGTGGAAGTGCGAGATGCATGCTTGCAGAAATTTACCTACCCCAAAAATCTTAATCATGTTAGAGACTCAGATTCAGGACATTGTACAGATCCTCTACCAAGTAGATGCCACCATAGAATTGCAGGAAACCCGCAAAGAATTCGAAGGCGACCTCACCTTGGTGGTATTCCCGTTTGTGCGTGCTGCGAAGAAAAGACCTGAAGATGTTGCAGGAGAAATTGGTACTGCCCTAGTGGAAGCTGGTGCCATTGTATCCTACAATGTGGTTAAGGGATTCTTGAACATGGTATTAGATTCAAATGTTTTCGTCAACGAGTTCAAGGCCTTTGCCTTGGATACGAATCTAAATTTACCGGCTCCGGGGAGTAAGGGACAGTATATCGTAGAATACAGCTCGCCAAATACGAATAAGCCCCTTCACCTTGGACACATTAGAAATAACCTCTTGGGAAGCAGCGTTTCTAATATTCTTGAGGCCGATGGGGTGGCCGTTACAAAGGTTCAGATCATCAACGATCGCGGTATTCACATTTGTAAGTCCATGTTGGCTTGGTCTGAATATGGCAATGGAGAAACTCCGGAGAGCACAGGGATGAAAGGAGATCATTTGGTCGGTAAATACTATGTGAAGTTTGACCAAGTCTACAAAAGTGAAATTCAAACCCTTGTCGCCGGTGGCATGAGCGAGGACGATGCTAAAAAGCAAGCGCCATCGCTCGTAAAAGCACAAGAGATGCTCTTGAAATGGGAGCAGGGTGATGCCGTCGTAATGGAATTGTGGCGCACCATGAATCATTGGGTATATGAAGGATTTAACCATACCTACAAAAAACTAGGCGTTAGCTTCGATAAAAACTACTACGAGAGTGATACCTACGTTCTTGGGAAAGACGATGTGCTCAAAGGATTGGAAGATGGCGTGTTCTATCGCAAAGAGGACGGCTCGGTTTGGATTGACCTCGAGGATGAAGGATTAGACCACAAGCTGGTATTGCGCCGCGATGGTACTTCCGTGTACATGACTCAAGATATTGGTACAGCCATTCAGCGTTTCAAAGATTTTGATGCCAAGGGAATGACCTACGTAGTGGGTAATGAACAAGATTACCACTTCAAAGTACTGTTCATTATTCTAAAGCGTCTCGGATATACTTGGGCGGAGAGCCTTCACCACTTGAGTTACGGTATGGTGGATTTACCTTCTGGAAAGATGAAGAGTCGCGAAGGAACCGTCGTAGATGCAGATGATTTGATTGATTCTATGATTCAGGATGCAGCTGCAATCTCAAAGGAATTGGGCAAATTAGATAATATGCCTGAGGAGGAACAGGATCAGTTATTCCAAACCCTTGGACTAGGAGCATTGAAATACTTCATCCTTAAAGTAGATCCGAAAAAGCGCATGCTGTTCAACCCTGCGGAAAGTATCGACTTCAATGGGAATACCGGACCGTTTATCCAATATACTTATGCGCGTATTCAGAGTTTGCAACGCAAAGCGCCTGAGGGTTTAATGGTGAATTGGACCGATTTGAATCCAAATGAAGAGGAAGTCGTATTGATGAAAGCCTTGGTGCAGTACCCTTCGATGGTGGAGCAAGCCGCTAAGCAGCTGAGCCCAGCCGTTTTGGCGAATTACACCTATGATTTGGTCAAGAAGTACAATGGCTTCTACCAAAACAACAGCATCCTAAATGCGGAGAGTGATGAACGAATTGCTTTCCGATTGTTATTGAGTAAGAAAGTAGGTGAGGTCATAGCCTCGTCGATGAATTGCCTGGGTATCCAGGTGCCAAATAGAATGTAATATGAGTGAAGCAGTAAGATCCCTTTCGCCTTCGAGTGTCTGGAACCATTTTGCAGATTTAAATGCAGTACCTCGCCCGTCTAAGAAAGAAGAGCGCGTGATCAAATTCATGGTGGATTTTGGCCATTCCTTAGGCCTGCCCACGGAGGTTGACCACATTGGTAACGTATTCATTCGCAAACCTGCTTCACCAGGTATGGAGGGAAGAACTCCTGTGGTATTGCAGGCGCACTTGGACATGGTGCACCAAAAGAACAACGGCACAGATTTCGATTTTGAAACAGAAGGCATCCGCATGTCAGTAGATGGAGACTGGGTCAAAGCCGACGGCACGACCTTGGGCGCGGACAACGGTATTGGTGTTGCCTTTATCATGGCGATCCTTAGCTCAACCGATATCGCACATCCTGCCATCGATGCCCTCTTTACTATCGATGAGGAAACGGGTATGACCGGGGCGCTCGAGCTAAAGGGCGGCATGCTGAGCGGGAAGATTCTATTGAACATTGATACTGAGGACGACGATGAATTGACCATCGGTTGTGCAGGAGGTATAGATGTAACCGCAGCTGCCGCTGTACCAATGGTAGCAGCACCTGCAGGAGTGAAGGCTCTAGCGTTGTCGGTGAAAGGATTAAACGGTGGCCACAGTGGTATGGATATCCACAAGGGATTGGGCAATGCCAACAAGCTAATGAATAGAATCTTGGACAGGTTAGGTGCTAGTGTCCAATTATCTGCGCTAAACGGTGGCGGCCTACGCAACGCCATCCCTCGCGAAAGCAATGCTGTGGTAGTATTCGATGCGGCAATAGAAAGTAATGTTGTAGCAACGTTGGAGGCCGTATCTGCAGAAATTAGAGCCGAACATCGCACAACAGATGCAAGCGCTCAAGTTCTTTGGACAGAAACAGCAGTACCTTTAGAAGTAGTGAGTGTAGAATTCAAAGAGTCCTTAATCAGTGCCATCTATGCCTGTCCTAATGGCATTTATCGCATGTCCCCAGATATCGAAGGTCTAGTACAAACTTCGAACAACCTGGCGCGTGTGGCCATTGAGAATGGTCAATTAGTGATCATGTGTTTGACACGTAGTGCGGTGGAAACAGAGAAAATGGACTTAGCACGGGCTATTGAGCGCAACTTCGCACAAATGGGTTGTAGCGTAGAACTCAGCGGGAACTACCCTGGTTGGACGCCTAATCCTTCTAGTGCCATTCTAACCACGATGCGCGACCTGTATGTAGAGATGTTCAAAGAGCAACCTCATGTAGCGGCCTGCCATGCAGGGCTAGAATGTGGAATTTTAGGGACCAATTACCCCGAGATGGAGCTCATCTCTTTTGGACCTAATATTCGTGGGGCGCACAGTCCAGACGAAAAATGTCAAATCAGCAGCGTACAGAAGAGTTGGGACTTCTTCTTGCGAACGTTAGAAAACATACCAACGGTATAAGACCATGTTTGAAAATTTAAGTGATCGCCTAGAAGGCGCGTTTAAAACATTAAAGGGTAATCACAAGATTACCGAGCTGAACATTGCGGATAGTGTGAAGCAAATTCGTCGTGCCTTAGTAGAGGCCGACGTCAGCTTTAAAATTGCGAAAGAGTTCACCAATAAGGTTAAAGACAAGGCCATAGGCGAGGGCGTTATCAATGCGGTACAACCGGGCCAAATGATGGTCAAAATTGTCCGTGATGAAATGGCTGAACTGATGGGAGGTCAGGCTGAAGGATTGGACTTAACAGGCTCACCTACAGTAATTTTGATGGCCGGTCTTCAAGGATCGGGTAAAACTACCCACAGTGCAAAATTGGCCAATTACCTCAAGCGTAAAAAAACCAAAAAGCCATTACTCGTCGCTTGTGATGTCTATCGTCCAGCGGCTATTAATCAGCTTCACGTACTTGGGGAACAATTAGGTATTGAAGTTTATTCAGAGGAAGGCAATAATGATCCGGTAGCCATTGCATCAAACGCATTGAACCACGCGAAATCCAATGGTTTCAATGTGGTGATTGTCGATACTGCTGGGCGTTTGGCAGTGGATGAAGCAATGATGCAGGAAATAGGCAACATTCACAAGGCCATTACTCCATCTGAGACGCTATTTGTTGTGGATTCGATGACGGGTCAAGATGCTGTGAATACAGCTAAAGCTTTTAATGATGTCCTTGATTTCGACGGAGTCATTCTTACCAAACTAGACGGGGATACCCGTGGCGGTGCGGCCTTGACTATCAAATCTGTCGTAAACAAACCTATCAAGTTTGTAGGTATGGGTGAGAAGATGGATGCACTTGATGTGTTCCATCCGGATCGTATGGCGGATAGAATCTTGGGCATGGGAGATGTTGTTTCTCTTGTGGAAAAGGCCCAAGAACAGTTCGATGAGGCTGAGGCGCGTAAGATGAGTAAGAAGATCGCAACCGATTCTTTCGGATTCGATGACTTTATGAATCAAATCCAGCAAATCAAAAAAATGGGGAACATGAAAGACCTCATGGGAATGATTCCTGGAATGGGCAAGGCGTTGAAAAACGTAGATATCGATGATGATGCGTTCAAGCACATCGAAGCCATGATTAACTCCATGACTTTAGACGAGCGTCAAAACCCTGATATTATCAATGGCTCTCGTCGGAAACGCATAGCCAACGGTTCAGGCCGCACCGTTCAAGATGTGAATGCTTTATTGAAGCAATTCACTGACATGCGTAAAATGATGAAGATGATGCAAAGCGGAGGCGGCAAACGAGGAATGATGAATATGATGCGCGGTATGCGCTAATACTAGTAGACGATGGTAGTTTTAGACGGTAAGGAAACTTCTGCAAAGATTCGTGCTGAATTGGCAGAACAAGTAAAAGCTCTGAAAGCAGAGGGAGGGAAGGTCCCTCATTTGGCGGCACTTCTTGTTGGGGAAGATGGCGCATCGAGAACCTATGTGAATGCTAAAGTTCGCGATTGCGAAGAGGTTGGGTTTGGCTCGACGTTGATTAAACTGCCTGCTGAAACGACCCAAGAGGAACTGCTTAAAGCGATCAATAAGCTCAATAATGACGAGGATATTGACGGCTATATTGTCCAATTACCCTTGCCAAAGCACATCGACGAAACTGCAGTGTTGATGGCCGTTGATCCTAAAAAGGACGTGGATGGATTTCATCCACAAAATGTTGGACGAATGACCTTAGGATTACCTACCTACATCCCCGCCACACCAATGGGCATTGTAGAGCTGTTGCGTCGTTATGAGGTACCTACTGAAGGGAAAGACTGTGTGGTGATCGGACGCTCTCATATCGTAGGCTCTCCTATGTCCATTTTGCTAAGCCAGCACAATTACCCTGGTAACTGTACCGTAACTCTATGCCACAGTCGCACCAAGAACTTGGAAGAAATCTGTCGTAAAGCCGATATCATTGTCGCTGCTTTGGGCCGACCAGGTTTTGTAACCGCGGATATGGTTAAAGAAGGGGCGTGTGTGATCGATGTAGGCATTACTCGAGTAGACGATGCTACTAAAAAATCAGGTTTCAGGTTGCTTGGAGATGTGGATTTTGATGCTGTGGCGCCGAAATGTAGTTTCATCACACCTGTTCCAGGTGGGGTCGGGCCGATGACTCGTGCTGCATTGATGATGAATACGATGAAAGTGACAGAATTGGGCCAAGCCTAATGAAAGACATTACCACATCACAGAGCTTCGCTCAAGATACCATTCGTCGCGGTGAGGTAGTCCCGCTCATGGAACAGTTTTATACGATCCAAGGAGAGGGGGCACATACCGGAAAAGCCGCCTATTTTGTACGTATTGGGGGATGTGATGTAGGTTGTCATTGGTGTGATGTGAAGGAAAGCTGGAATCCGGATACGCATCCTCCCACACCTATCCAAAGCATCGTTGAGGAAGCCAAGAAATATTCGGAGACAGTAGTCGTGACGGGCGGTGAACCACTTACTTGGAATATGAAACCTCTGGTCGATGCCTTCCATGCTGAAGGAATCACCGTACATGTCGAAACAAGTGGTGCTTATCCATTGACCGGTCATTGGGATTGGATCACCTTGAGTCCCAAAAAAACGGCTTCAGTAAAAGACGGCTACTACCAGCATGCCCACGAGCTCAAAGTTATTGTGTACAATCGCCACGACTTGAAGTGGGCGGAAGAACATGCGGCCAAAATCAATGATAAGTGTACGCTGTACCTTCAGCCAGAATGGAGCAAGCGCGATGAAATCATGCCGTTGTTGGTGGATTATATTCTTGAACATCCAAAGTGGAAGATCAGTCTTCAAACCCATAAATACTTAAGAATCCCTTAAGATGGCCGGGCTTTGCAATATAGATGAGGCAGTACGCTTATTGCAATCTGGAGAGATTGTAGGCTTGCCTACTGAAACAGTATACGGCTTAGGCGCGAATGCCTTAGATGCCACGGCTGTTGCCAAGGTATTTGAAGCAAAGAATCGACCGTCCTTTGATCCGTTGATTGTGCATGTAGCAGATTTGGATGGCGTACGCAGTATTGCGGAGCTCACGCCTGAGGCTGAGTCCTTATTGCTCGCATTTTCCCCAGGACCGCTTACGGTAGTGTTGAAGAAGAAGCCAATTGTTCCTGATTTAGTGACCAGCGGTCATCCAACTGTGGCTGTGCGCATCCCAGCGCACCCCATGATGCTTCAGGTATTAAAACAAAGCGGTTTATTCATTGCGGCTCCAAGTGCCAATCCCTTTGGATATACCTCGCCTACAACAGCACAGCACGTTTTAGCGCAACTAGGTGAGCACATCGGTGGGGTATTGGATGGTGGACCTTGTACAGTGGGTCTTGAAAGTACTATTGTTGATTTTACGGGGCAGTCGCCGAAGGTCTTGAGATTAGGTGGGATGGATGTGGCCCAATTAGAGCTAGTATTAGGGGAACTTCCTGTACAAACGAGTAGTTCAACTCCACATGCGCCAGGTATGCTGAGCGCACATTACAATCCGGGTGCAAAAATAGTATTGCACGACACTCATGAAGAAGCGTTGAGCGCTGCAATGGTAACGAATGATTCTGCAGTACTGCTTTTTGGGAAGGTGGAGGATGCTCCTTATAATCATCAGTACAGCTTGAGTGTTTCCGAGAGTTATAGCGAAGCGGCAAAAAACCTGTTTGCTATGTTACGAGAATTGGGTTCCAAGTATACTGAAATTCACGCAGTTAGATTGCCAGAAGAGGGGTTGGGTCGTGCCATCAATGATCGTTTGGTACGAGCAGCTGCAACTCGTTGATAGATAAAGAGGTAAGTCAACCTTTTTATTAAAATCTTTGTTACATTAGGGTATGAACAAAACCCTACTCACTTTCGCCCTGCTTTTAGGGGGATTTTTACATGCTCAAATAAGCGGATCTGTCGTTGATCAATTCAAAGATCCAATTGTAGGGGCAAGCATAACCGTCTTGCAAAATGGCACCCCTTCGAACAT
Organism: Cryomorphaceae bacterium; assembly: GCA_038124525.1. Classification (GTDB taxonomy): domain Bacteria; phylum Bacteroidota; class Bacteroidia; order Flavobacteriales; family Schleiferiaceae; genus UBA10364. Next base: position 22 of record JAYPCB010000008.1, on the reverse strand, counting down.
TGGAACCGTTACGGATTTTGAT
>JAYPCB010000007.1:10260-37671 GCA_038124525.1 Cryomorphaceae bacterium | reverse complement strand
TGATGTACGGCACGAGCGTCAACACGTTGAAATCAAACTTACCGCACCTCAAAGCACTTACGGTCACGACCCTTTCCCTCGCGACCGCCGCGCCGTTTACCATCGTGTTTAGCTTGGCCTCCGGAGTTCATGAGGTGTTCCTGAACGATCCGCAAGCATGGACAAATTTCGGCTTCATCGCCATCTTAGGGGTGATCGGCTCGGGCATTGCCGTGATCATGTTCAACTACCTCATTCAAATCACCACTGCCCTTTTCTCTAGCTCAGTGACCTATGCCATTCCGGTCGTAGCCGTGCTCTGGGGACTGTGGGACGGCGAGCAGATCATTTGGAATCACCTCCTCGGCCTAGGGGTCATTATCACTGGGATATACCTGGTGAACAAGAAAAAATAATCATAAAAAAACCCACCCCGCGGCTGCGCCGCGGGGTGGGTAGGAATTCAAATTTTTCGGCCGTGCCGAATGTTATTTCCAGGTAACGCTATTCACGGTCACTGTGAATGATTGCGGACCGGCGCTTTGTTCGATGGTCTTCACGAAGGTCAAACCACCTACTTCCTGCCACTCCTTAAATACAGTTGTAACAGTAATATCGCCTTCAGGACCTTCTGCAGTCTCTACACTCATATATAGTAAACCTGTAGCTACATCGAAGTAGTGCGTTTGCTCGCCTTCTGTGATTTGGTAGACATCCTTACCATTGACAAGGGTTTGCCCGTCGAAGGTAATGGCCTCTGGATTTTCCAACCATTCTAGTTGGCTGATCACGTACTTCGCTTCCTTAGCTGTTGAGGCCAATTCCTCTCCTTCTAAATCAGCATTGCCGCGCATACCACTGCGAGTCGCTACGCCATCCTTGTATTCTACCTTCATCAAGGTCATGCCTTGCATACTTTGCTCAGAGAGGTAATAATCTGGGATGTTCTTAACCGTCTTCATACCAACTGCACCCGGCATACCTGGCGCCTCAAGGCTCATTTCTTGCTCAAAAGAGGTGATGTTTTGGAAGGCTTCCGCACCACCGATGGCCTCGAAGTAGTTGTTCAATACCGATTCTTTTGTGATGCCTTCCGGCATAAACAAGAAGGTCGGCGCCTCAGTTGCATTTCCTTCGGCATCAAAATATTCTACCTCACCAAAGGCGCTAAGCTTGCCCGCAACATCCTGTGCCTTACCCACCACAGTGATGGTCAAAGGACCATTCATGTAGGTATTAGCAACGCGCATCACATCCTCAGCTGTGACCCCTTCAAGACGCGATAGGTAGTTGTTGTAGTAATCTGAAGGAAGGTTGTAACGAGCGATGTTCAAAGCAAAGTTTGCCGCACTCGCAGGACTCTCTAGCGAACGACCAAAAGAACCGCTCAAGCTGGCTTTCGCCGCAACGAGGTCCTCTTCCGTCACACTTTCATTTTTCATGCGGTTAATCTCGTACAAGAATTCAGTGATGGCTGAATCTGTCACTTCATTGCGCACTTTCGCCGATGCTCCGAATGTTGCATTCAACTCGTCCACACCGAAGTTTGAGTAGGCACCATAAGTAAAGGCCTTGTCCTCACGCAAGTTGGTGAACAAACGTCCCGACATGCCGCCGCCTAAGATTTGGTTGGCCACACGCAAAGGCTCGATGTCCGGATGGCCTTGTGGCAAGTCAATGACATTGCCCAACCATACTACAGATTGAACCGCAGAAGGTTTATCCACCATTACGATACGAGCCGATGCCGCACGAGATGTTTTCGCATAGTCGTGTGCAGGTACATCAGCAGCTTTCCACTTCTTTAACGCTTTGTTCAGTTTCTTCTTGGCATCCGCTACTGTAATATCTCCGATCACCACCATGTAGGCGATGTTTGGACGGAAGTACGTATCAAAATATGCCTTGCAATCGTCGATGCTGATGGCTTCCACGGTTGCTTCGGTCATCACCTCCCCATAAGGGTGCTCAAGACCGTATAGGGCTGCACCGCGCAAGTTGCCAGAGATGGCATCCGGATCGTCAGCATTGGCCTTCAACCCAGAAATCATTTGGCTTTTCAGCTTATCAAACTCTTCCTCAGGGAAGCTAGGATTCAACAATACATCGGAAAGGATGTCGATGAGTTGATCGGTGTACTTGCTCAATCCACCTACGCGGATGGAGTTAGAGCCCGTACCAAAATTGGCCCCCATAAAATCTACTTCTTCATCCAAAGCAGATTTCGTGCGATTTGCCGTTCCCGCACCGATGAGATCACCGGCGATGCTTACATAACCTGCCTTTGCACCTTCTACGATCGGATCGCGGTCCAAAATTAGGGACATGGTGATGCGCGGGAGTTTGTGGTCCTCCACGACGAAGACCTTGAGGCCATTCTTCAATTCAAAACTTTCGTACGAACCTATTTCCGGAGTACGTGCAGGACCTGGTGTAGGTGCTGTAGATCGGTCGATGGTTACCTGAGCACTTAGGCTGATGGTAACAAGGGCGATAATTAAGGTATAGATATACTTTCTCATGGCTCGGGATTATTCAGCTGCCGCTGTTGGTTCTTCACTCTTTGGCAAATAGCGCAATACTACGCGGTTGTCTTTGACCAAATATTTCTGTGCCACGCGCTGGATGTCCTCGCGAGTTACGGCGCGGTAACGCTCGAGCTCGGTGTTGATGAGGTTGGCATCACCATAATAGGTATGGTAATCAGCCAAGCTCTCGGCAATACCGGCCATGGTTGAGTTGCTCTGTACGAACCTGCTCTCCATTTGATTTTGGATCTTCTGGAATTCACGCTCTGAGATGAGCTCGTTCTGCAGGTTGGCAATCTCCTCTTCCAAGGCAGGGACCATGTCGTCGATGGTTTTTCCAGCATTGGCCAATGAGAAGGTCATAAAAGCTCCGCCTTGTTCTAATGAGAAAGGAAATGCGAAAACAGATAGGGCTGTTTGATCTTGATCGACCAAACGCTTGTACATGCGTGAAGAAGGTCCACCGCTCAATACTGTCGATGCCATCTGAAGCGCATAAGCATCATCAGAGGTTTGTGGAGGCATGCGGTAGCCCATCATTACAGCAGGTAATTGGATATTATCATAGATGGTGGCGGTTTTCTCCCCGCCTAGTGGTGGCTCCACTACTGTAGGTTGTACTACAGGAGTGCCTGAAGGAATGTCTCCGAAGTAAGCTTCAATCAATGCTTTGGTTTTCTCAACGTCGATATCACCAGCAATGCTCAAGGTGGCATTGTTCGGGATGTAGAATTTCTTGTAGAAGGCCATGAACTCGTCTAATTGGGCCGCATTCAAATGATCCATAGAACCGATAGGAACCCAATTATAAGGATGCTCAGTGTACAAACGCTTCATCATGTTCTCCAACCAAGACCCATAAGGTTGGTTGTCTACGCGCTGACGCTTCTCTTCTTTCACTACCTCTCGCTGGGTTTCAACCCCAACGGTTTGAATGTTCGCGTGCAACATGCGCTCGCTCTCCAACCAAAGGCCTAATTCCATTTGGTTCGACGGCAATAATTCAAAATAGAACGTGCGGTCTTGTGAGGTATTGGCATTCAATGCCCCGCCCGCATTGGTCACGTAGCTATCAAATTCACCGCGACCGATGTTTTCACTTCCTTCAAAGAGCAAGTGCTCGAAGAAGTGGGCGAAACCCGTGCGTTCTGGATTTTCGTTTTTAGAGCCAACGTGATAGAGTACGGTTACGGCCGCAATAGGCGTGCTGTGGTCTTCGTGTAGAATAACGTGCAACCCATTGTCCAAATCGTATTCTTCAAAGGCAATGTTGTTTTGAGACCAAGCGCTAAGTGTCGACAGCAGCAACCCGGTCAATACCATCTTTTTCATGAAGTATTTGTTAAGGTTGCTCAAATATACGGGCCAATTCAAGGCCGCCCTCACCCCCAGCAAGGATATTCTTTCAAACTCATTTATTTTAACACTTTGTTTATCACAAGTTTGTTCTATATTTGCAGCCCTTAAAAACAAGTATAATGTACGCAATTGTAGAGATAGCAGGGCTTCAATACAAAGTTGAGAAAGACCAACGCTTGTACGTAAACCGCTTGAACGTTGCAGAAGGCAAGAAGGTTAAGTTTGACCGTGTCCTTTTGATCGAAGAGAAAGGTGATGTAAAGGTTGGCGCCCCGGTTATAGACGGTGCCCTAGTTGAGGCGACTGTCAATGGCGAAGTGAAAGGCGATAAAATTCTTGTATTCAAGAAGAAACGTCGCAAAGGTTACCAGAAAATGAATGGTCACCGTCAAATGTTCACTTCAATTACTATTAACAAAATCACTGCGAAAGCTCCAGCTAAGAAAGCTGCAGCTAAGGCAACTGAAGACGCGGAAGCAGCTCCTAAGAAGGCAGCGGCTAAAAAACCTGCGGCTAAAAAGGCAACTACTGCCAAGAAGCCTGCAGCTAAAAAGCCAGCAACCAAAAAGCCAGCAACTAAGAAGCCAGCAACCAAGAAAGCAGCTCCTAAAAAAGCAGCTCCTAAAAAAGCAGAAAAATAAATAGATTATGGCTCACAAGAAAGGTGTCGGTAGTTCGAAAAACGGACGCGAATCAGCAAGTAAACGATTGGGTATCAAAATCTTTGGTGGCCAAGAAGCAATCGCAGGAAACATCATCGTACGTCAGCGTGGTACAAAACACAATCCTGGTGAGAACGTAGGTGTAGGTAAAGACCACACATTGTTCGCACTAGTTGACGGTAAAGTTGAGTTCCGCAAGAAAAAAGACAACAAGTCTTACGTTAGCGTTGTACCTAACGCATAACGAGAATTTTGTTTTAGACGAAGGAACCCGGTTCGAAAGAATCGGGTTTTTTTATGCCTTTTCGAAGGCGTCGCGCATGGCAACCCCCATCTCTTGGAAGGTTTGCTCTGCAGGGCGATATCCGTTTTCCAACAAGGCTGCACCACTCTCACCGTTGTAGGTATTGCGGCTGAAAAGCATGATGCGCATCGAAGCACCAAAGAACCTACCTACAACAGGCAAATGCTTCAATGAATCCAGCGCCCGCATGCGACGAAGCCAAGGGTCGCGGTTCAGTGGTCGCAATTTTTGATCACGGCCGAGCGCATCGCGCATTCCAGATAGGAGGTCGTGGAATTCTGGGTTGGAGCCCACTGCCACGAAAGGGCCTTGCAAGCGCTCGCGATGCGCTCGGCTCACAATTTCAGCTACATCTCTAACATCGACTATTCCGGTACGGCCGTCCGTGCTGATGGGAAGTTTTTTGTGCCACAAGCGCCACCATAATTCCTGAGGCGAGGCAGAGATAGGTCCCATGCCGACAATGACCCCTGGACGGATAATGCTGATACTCATACTTTCTTGATGGGCGCGCCACACCTCAAGTTCACTTAAAATCTTGCTTTTGGCATAGGTACCTAAGGAGTCTTTGCTCTTATTGGGCTGAAAATCGGCTACCTCAAGGACGGTTTCCTCATCGAGCGTAGCGGCATTTCCCATTACTGCGATACTGGAGATATGGGTAAAATGTTGGGCATTCAATGCTTCGGCGAGCAACAACACTTCTTGCGTCAAACGAACATTGGGATTGGTGCCCGAGGTGCCTTTGTTTACATCGATGACTGCGGCGGTATGAATGACCTCCCATCGGTGGTCCTGCGCAGGCAAGGCAGTGATTGCTTCGTGGTGGTTGAGTAGGTCAAGGGAAATCCAACGAACTTGTGGGTGCTTATGGAGGGTGTGAGATTCGAGTCCAAGGAAGGTGGCGGTCATCTCCAATTGCTCGAAACTACTCGAGGCGCGGGAGGCGCTATAAATGTGGCCTTGGTGTGCCGGACGGCCGGTAAATCCTAAAAGATCGGCTAGGATGAAAGAACCTAATTGGCCCGTTGCCCCTGTCATGAATATTGCTGCCGTACTTTCCATCGATTAAAACCTAATGTGAAGGTAGTGGTTATTACTTTTGTAACCCTATTTCTTTCCCTATGAAAAAAGCTGATATTCAAGAAGCATTGAGCCATGTAGGCAACAGCACGGAAGCCAATATTGTGGCGGCTGATCTAGTGCGCAACATTCAGATTTTCGGGGACGAGGTGATTGTCGATGTGGAAAGCATCAGCCCGACCCTACAGAGCAAAAAGAAATTAGAGGTTGATATCATGAAGGCCATTCACGACCGAGTGAATGAGAAAGCCAAAGTGGTGGTGAATGTGAGCGTAAGCGAGCGTGCGAAAGACACCCCGGCAAATCCCATCAAGGGCGCGCCAATACCAGGGGTGCAGAACATTATCGCCGTAGCCTCAGGCAAGGGTGGTGTGGGCAAGAGCACCGTGACGGCAAACTTGGCCATCACCTTGCATAAAATGGGCTTCAAAGTGGGGCTTATTGATGCCGATATCTACGGGCCTTCAGCGCCTTTGATGTTTGATGTGCAGCACGCCAAGCCGATGAGCGTTCACGTGGACGGCAAGAATAAGATGGGACCTGTAGAGGCCTATGGTATTAAAATCATGTCCATCGGTTTCTTTGCACAAATGGACCAGGCCGTGGTGTGGCGCGGGGCAATGGCAACGAAGGCCTTGACCCAATTAATTCATGATGCCCACTGGGGAGATTTGGACTTCCTCCTCATTGACCTGCCTCCAGGTACAGGAGATATTCACCTGAGCATGGTGCAGAATGTGCCGGTGACAGGAGCAGTCATCGTGAGCACCCCACAAAAAGTAGCCTTGGCTGATGCGCGCAAGGGAGTGGCCATGTTCAAGATGGACCAAATCAGTGTACCGGTGCTTGGGCTTATTGAAAACATGAGTTATTTCTCGCCACCGGAGCTGCCGGAGAACAAATACTACCTCTTTGGAAAAGAAGGTGCACAGAATTTGGCCAAGCAATTGGACATTCCATTCTTAGGAGAACTGCCGTTGGTACAAAGCATCCGCGAAGCGGGTGATGTGGGCCGTCCTGCCGCCTTGCAAGAAGGAACAGCGACCCCGTTGGCTTTTGAAGAAATCACTCGTAATATTGTAGCAGAAGTAGCAAAGCGCAATGAGAATCTTCCTCCTACTGAGATTGTGAGGATCACGACCATGGCAGGATGCTCAACAAAATAGGTTATGAGCGATCTAATTCCACGCATAGAAAAAGCCCTTGACGAAGTTCGTCCCTTCCTCGCCAATGACGGCGGAGATGTGAGCGTCGTTGCCGTTGAGGGAACTACCGTTAAGGTCCAGTTTCATGGGGCTTGCGTCGGTTGTAAGGTCAGCGATTTCACCTTGAAAGGCGGTATTGAAACCACCATCAAAAAGTACGTACCGGAAATTGAGAACGTCGTCTCAATCAACGAATAAATCTAAACAGCATGCTGGAAATTCAGCGAATCAGAAAGGCGCCAGAAGCCATCATCGAAGGCTTGAAAAAGCGCGGTATTGATGCCACAGAAACCGTGAATACGCTCATAGAATTGGACGCAAAACGTCGTTCTATTCGTCACGATTTGGAGGAAAAGCAACACCAGAGCAATGAATTAGCGAAGGAAATAGGCATTCTCTACAAAAGCGGACGCGGCGACGAGGCCAATGCATTGAAGGCCCAGACTGCTGGATTGAAAGAAGCCATCAAGGAACTGAACGAGCAAGTTCAGGCGGTCGCAGATAGCGAGCACGAGCTGCTGTTGACCTTGCCGAATGTTCCACACGAAAGTGTGAAAGCCGGTAAGGACGAAAACGACAACGAAGAAGTGAGCCGTGAGGGCGAAATCCCTTCCTTGGGTGCGCATGCGCAGCCGCACTGGGAATTGGCCGAAAAGTATAACCTCATCAACTTTGAGTTGGGGGTAAAGATTACCGGAGCAGGATTCCCTGTATACGTGAACCAAGGTGCTCGCTTGCAACGCGCCATGATCAATTTCTTCCTAGACGAGAACCGCGCAGCAGGATATACGGAATACCAACCCCCACACTTTGTGAATGCCGCTTCAGGCTATGGAACGGGACAGCTGCCGGATAAAGAAGGCCAGATGTACGAAATGCCGGTGGACGGTTTATACGCCATTCCAACCGCAGAGGTGCCCATCACCAATATTTTCCGCGATGAGATCGTCAATGCCAACGACTTCCCTATCAAAAGCACGGCCTACACGCCTTGTTTTAGAAGAGAAGCAGGCTCTTACGGCAAGGATGTACGTGGGTTGAACAGATTGCACCAGTTCGACAAAGTGGAGATCGTGACCATCGATCACCCTAAGAACAGTTACGACCGCTTGGACGAGATGGTCGCACATGTCGCCGGTTTGTTGCGCAAACTAGAACTGCCGTTCCGCATATTGCGCCTATGTGGCGGCGATGCCGGATTCACCTCAGCCTTGACCTATGATTTCGAGGTGTACAGCGCTGCACAAGAACGCTGGTTAGAGGTGAGCTCCGTCTCAAACTTCGAAACCTTCCAAGCCAGCCGCTTGAAGCTGCGTTTCAAGGACGAAGAGGGCAAATCACAATTGTGCCACACCTTGAATGGATCTGCGATGGCCTTGCCGCGCGTATTGGCCGCCTTACTGGAAAACCACCAACAAGCCGACGGCATCCGCATCCCTGAAGCATTGGTTTCTTACACTGGATTCGACAAGATTTCTTAAGGCATGTACAAGGTATTCGGCATTGCCCTAATCGCACTATCTATGAGCAGCTGCCAAAAGCAAGCTTGGCAGATGGAGATGGGACAAAAACTGGATTCCATGATCACCCTTAGCGAAAGCCACGAGCAGGTCATCGCCTCGACCAATATTGACCGAGTGCAAGAGGCCTTTGAAACCCTCGGGGCCTTTGAGGTGTTCTTCACCGAACATTTGGACGACATGGAAGTGCTTCAGGTGGACAGAAGCATGTATACAGGCCCATTGTATGATATGGCCAATTGCGTGAAATACCTCGGGCGAGTCAACGGGTCGTACAGCGACGGTTTGGATCCTGAATTTACCACCATGCAACTCCGGCATTTGAGCTTTGATGTCGCCGCAGGCACCATAGATAGCTCAGAGGCCGCGCCGTATTTTATTCAAGAGGCCACAGCCCTGCATTCTGCGGATAAGGTCATCGCCAAGAGTTACGGCGGCTCTTTTTCATGCCTTCGCAACTATGAATCATTGGTAGCCCAATTAGACTCTCTAAAAGGTTTTATCTTGGCGCCACATGCGCAGCAATAAGACCCTACTCTTCCTTTTATTCTCTACGGTGGCCTTCGCCCAGACTAAGGGCGTGCCCTGTGATTCCTTGTTGGCTGTTTCTGCCCTAACAGAAGCCATTGAGTGCTTGGAAGACAGGCACCAGGAAAACCCCACAGGACCGGCCTATGAGAAGTTGCTTCAAGCCTATTTGTTGAATGAAGATTCGGTGTCCGCAACGAAATTGGCCAAACGTCAAGCAAAGGCGCATGGGCAAATGCGGCCGCAGTATTATGTCGATTATTGGCACCTATCGAAGAGTTTGGACCGACGCGGTCCAGATTATTTGGTCATAGAAAATTTAACGCGCAGCAATCCATTTTCAGTGCGTGCGACCGTACAGCAATTGGAACGCTATGGCTACGTGCAGGAAGGAATTGATTTGTTCCTGCTTGCCGAAGCAGAGAAACCACAAATTAATGTGGCCTATGAGCGGGCGTTGCTGCATGCACAATTGGGCCAATATGAATTGCAATACCAAGCCTACCTGCAAGCCTTGCAACAAAACCGCGGGTACCTCGCTACCATTGAAGCCAAGATTGCACAGAACCTCAGCTTCGACGAGAGTGGAATCCACAGCCGGACGGTTAAAAAGGTCCTGCTCGATGCCTTGAAGCGTGGGGCCAACCCCCTATTTGAGCAGCTCTACCTCTTCGTCCTACGACAAGAAGGAAACTTTGCTCAGGCCATTACCTATCTTAAGGCCTCCTCCAAGCAGGGGCCGCTGGCCGTGGAGCCCTTGATTGAGATCGCGCAGGAATGTGTGGAACTTGGGGAGCACCCATTGGCCCAGGATGCATTAGAATTTCTGCTTTCCAATGCCCAAGAACTTAGGTATGTCGGAAGGCTAGAATATGTGCTCGTCCAACTCGCTCAAAGCTATGTGGCCAGCAACCTCAATGATGAGTTTCAGCAATTGAGCAGCCAATACCCTATGGGCAGCCAACGCGGTGTTTTTCAGTGGGAGCTCTACCGGGAATCGCAGCAGTTTAAAGGCTTGCCCAAATCTCCGGAAGCCCTTAGTGCGTATAGTGAAAACCTGGCACTGCTGAGAGATATGTACCCTGCCGGCAAGCAACGCGGTTTGGTATACCTCGCCGAAGCCGATGCAAAACGCAGCTATGGCCAGTTTGACGAGGCACTCATGGATTATGCACGGTCGGAACAGCTCTTGGGAGATTCTGAAGAAGGCGACCAAGCTCGATTGGAAAAGGCCCTGTGTGCGTTGTACCGTGGAGACATCACTTGGGCCAAAACACAACTCGAAGTCCTCTTGCAAAGCACCAGTAAATCCATCGCCAATGATGCTATGGAATATGCGCTATTGATCAGCGCCAACACTGTGGAGGATACCCTTATGGAAGGGCTTCAACTCATGAAAGAGGCCCTCCTGCTCGAGGCGCAGTGGGAATACAGCCAGGCCCTTGAACAGTACGAAAGTCTCTTAAACATCCTCATTGCCCATGAGCTCTATGACGACCTCTTGCTAAGGTTGGGTAGGCTGCATGCACAGTTGGGCCAATATGCACAGGCTAGAGAATACTTCATCCAACTCGAAGCGGTATCTAAAGGCGGCATGTGGTTGGAAGAGGGCATTTACTTCGCCGCGAAAATGTCCGCACTGCTGAAATCTGAATCTGCTGCCTTGGAGCTAGAGGACTATCTCGTCGAATATCCCAATGGCCTTTATACTGAAGAAGCAAGACAGTTCTACCGTACCTTTACGCCATGAGCGAACACATCTATAATGTTACGGTAGCCGTAGATTCCTCCGTTGAAGCACAGTGGAAGGAATGGATGCTAAATACACACATCCCTGAGGTAATGGAAACGGGTATGTTTAAAAGCTACTTGTTCACGGAAGTTTTTCCGGAGCAGGAGCAAGAACACCCGAGCTACAGCATTCAATACCGCGCCAGCGATTTAGAAAGCATTAAGCTCTACATGCAGATGTATGCGCCTGAGCTCAGAGATAAATCATTGAAAGCTTGGGGGAATCACGCACTTGCGTTCCGAACCTTGCTCGAAGTCATCGACGAAAAATAATGCCACACACCCATTGCTTCACCTTGCCGAACGGCCTGCGTTGTGCTTTTCAGTACAAGAAAAGTACCGTTGCACACATGGCTGTGGCCATCAAAGCAGGCTCGAGAGACGAGCTTGAGCATCAGCAGGGATTGGCACATTTTATCGAGCATAACCTCTTCAAAGGCACTGAAAAACGCAAGGCATACCACGTATTGTCGCGTTTAGATGATGTGGGTGGCGAGCTCAATGCCTACACCACCAAAGAGGAAACCATCATCCATGCCAGCTTTCTCAAGACTGATTTTCGACGTGCGGCGGAATTGGTTGCTGATGTGGTCTTCAAGAGCACCTTTCCTCAAAAGGAATTGGACAAAGAAAAGGAGGTCATTAAGGACGAAATCCACAGTTACCTCGACAGCCCCGCTGATCGCATTTTCGACGATTTTGAAGATTTCATTTTCCACGGCAATGCCCTCGGACGTAATATCCTAGGTACCCCGAAGAGTGTGGATGGCCTAACCCGTGAAGATATATTTGAATTTCAAGGGCGCACTTACACGGCGGACCGCATAACCTTGTCCTTTGTAGGTCCCTTCAGCCAACAACGCGTGGAACAAATGGCTGCGGAGTTTTTCGCCGAGTACACGCTTAACAACAATACTTGGGAATCACATTTTGATGCGCCCGATCGCCCGCAACGCCGCGTAGAAGAGGTGGCACAGTTTCAAGATCATTATATCGTTGGATGGCGCACGCCGGGTATTCACCACCCGCAGCGTCGTGCCTTGCTATTGCTCAATAACATTCTTGGCGGTCCTGCCATGAACAATAGATTAGGCCTCAACATCCGCGAAAAGCATGGCATTGCCTACAACATCGAGAGTTTCCTGAATCTCTACAGCGATGTGGGGTTGTTGGGCATTTATCTCGGGTGTGATCCCTCACAAACCGAGAAAGCAGCCACCCTTGCGGCCAAAGAAGTCAAAAAACTTCAAGAGCAGCAATTAGGGACCCTACAGCTGAGCAAGGCCAAAAATCAGTTCATCGGGCAGATGGCTTTGGCGGAGGAGAATGGCCTTAATTCGTGTATCGGGGCTGGGCGGGCGTTGTTGTATTTCGGCAAAATCAACAGCTTTGATTATGTTGCACAGCAAGTGCGCAGCATTAGTGCCATGGACTTAATGGAGGCCGCACAGGCATTCTTATCGCCACACCAAGGCTACGAACTGATCTATAAAAAAGCGGAGTAATGGAGTTTCTCAGCGACGATCTTCATAATTACATCGCAGGACGCACTACCGAAGCGCCAGCCTATCTAGATGAACTCGAGCGTGAAACTTGGCTCAAGATATTGATGCCGCGAATGTTGAGCGGTCACGTGCAAGGACAGATATTGAAGATGTTCTCTAGCATGATGCAGCCTACCTTCATCTTAGAAGTGGGCACCTACACTGGCTATGCGTCACATTTCTTAGTCGAAGGGCTGCGACCAGGCGGAGAGTTCCATGCGGTGGAGATCAATGAAGAATTGGAAACCATCATTAAAAAATATTGGACCAAACACGAAAAGGCGGATCAAATGCACCTTCACATCGGACCTGCCGCAGTGGTATTAGAATCGCTTCATCGACCTTGGGATTTGATTTTCTTGGACGCCGATAAAATCAATCTCATTCAGTATTACGAGCAGCTGCTCCCGCAGCTCCGGACAGGCGGCATCATGCTCATTGACAATATTTTATGGTCCGGCAAGGTCGTAGGCGGCCCTCATTCTGGCGACAAGGATACCAAGGCCATCCAAGCACTCAACGATCACGTGGCCCAAGACAATCGCGTAGAGCAAGTAATTCTTAGCGTTCGCGATGGAATTATGATGGTAAGGAAACTTTAATTAATCGTTTCCTTTACTTATCTTGTTGGCACTTTAATTCTACTAAATAAGATTTATGAAAAAAGTTCTACTCCTTGCTGCAGTGGCACTAGGATTCAGCGCTGTCGCTCAAGATGCAGTTAATGCACGCTTGATGCAAGCAGAACTTCCTGTATCCTCAGCTGCGCGCGAAAAAATCGAAGACATCATCTTCAAAAGAGGTGGTGCTGTAGACGAATTATACGACTACACTGATTTCTTGTACCAATACTACAGCTCAGACATGGTATTGGGTGCAATTACAACGACTCCTGATTCAACTACGGTAATCGTTTACGGTGATGGTAGTGCTAGCAATTCATACAACCACGCAGTGGGTGCTTTGTATGATTTCAACTACTACGGTTGGGGCGACGGTGAATTTGACGAAGGCGATCAAGTAACTATTGATTCACTTTTCGTAGTAGGTGGTTACGAAATCTACCAAGGCAACCGTGACGATAAAATCCGCTTCACCATTTTCAAAGGTGCAGATGGTTTCTCAGCACCATTCTCTGGTGTTCAGTACCCAGCGGCTTACTTCGCGGCACTTCCTTCAACTGTTCAGCCAACGGCTAAGACTATGGACTACGCAGGTAGCACATCACACGGTCTAGCAGGTGGTCCTACTTCTACATCTACTGTTCAAGTAGAGTACACGTTGGACGAAGGTGATTCTTCAGTTGCTGTCGTAGGTGTTGAAGTACCAAACGGCGGCTTCACTATGAGCGGTGATGAATTGTTGGGCATCTTTGTTCAATACATCCCAGATAGCTTGAGCGGTAACGATACCATCAACTACCAAACCACTTCTGGTGATATCAACCCATTCTACTTCTACTACTACCGTGAAGGAAACACTTCTGCTCCACAGGGGTACTTCATCCAAGATTTCGACAGCACCTCTACGAACTGTTCTAACTTCTTGTTCACGGATACTCGTTACGGTAACTGGTCAGGTACTTCTTCTTGGAGAAACGACCAAACTAGCATCAACATGAACTACTCTCACTTGATCTGGTTGCGTGCCTCTGGCACTTCAACTGTAGGTTCAGAAGAGTTAGTTCTAACAGAAGCTTCAATCTATCCTAACCCATCTAACGGTGTGGTAAACGTAGAGTTGAACGCTAATGCGAACGCAACTGTAACGGTTGTAGATATACTGGGTCAAGTGGTATACCGCTCTAACGAAAACTTCTTAGCGGGTAACCGCAAGACTATTGATCTAAGCACTCAAGCAAAAGGAATGTTCTTACTTTCTGTAGAAGGCGAAGGCATCAACGTTGTTGAGCGCATTTCAATCAAATAAGCCTCACTCGCTTAACACAAATACCCGAGCCGGGCTCTTAGGAGCCCGGTTTTTTTGTGCCCAATTTTTACTTGCGGAATGCTTGGCGTACCTGCTTAAAGAGCTTACTCTTGAAGACATAATCTTCAACATCTGCATTGGTACTGCCCAGTACTTCAGAATTTGTTCCTTCCCAAACCTTATGACCTTCCTTCATAAAGATCACGTGATCTCCTATTTCCAGAACGGAGTTCATGTCGTGCGTATTGACGATAGTGGTCATATTGAACTCGTGGGTGAGTTCTTGAATTAATTGGTCAATAACAATAGCCGTCTCTGGATCCAAACCTGAATTTGGCTCATCACAGAAGAGGTACTTGGGATTCATAGAGATGGCGCGGCCAATGGCTACACGCTTTTGCATCCCTCCAGAAATCTCACTAGGAAACTTATCTGCTGCACCATCTAATCGTACGCGGTCCATCACGAACTTCACACGTTCGTCTTTCTCCTGCTCAGTCATTGCCGCAAACATTTCGAGCGGAAAGCGAATGTTTTCCGCCACGGTCATGCTGTCGAACAAGGCACCGCCTTGGAAGACCATTCCAATCTCTTGACGTAAGGTTTTGCGACGTGCTTTGGTCATTTCTCCGAGCACCTCATCTCCATAATGGATGGTGCCCTGATCCGGTTCAAAGAGTCCAAGAATTGTCTTTAGAAACACCGTTTTACCCGATCCTGAACGACCTATAATCAAGTTTGTTTGACCTTGAATGAAATCAACATCAATGCCCTTGAGTACGTGGTTCTCACCAAAACTCTTTACGATGCCTTTGGCCTGAATCATGAGGTAAGGATTAAATCTGTCAATAGATAGTTCGCTAAAATGATTGCCAAACACGAGCGAACCACAGCGTTGGTACTGGCTATTCCTACTTCAACGGCACCGCCTTTAACCGAATACCCTGAATATGCACTCACGCTGCCAATAATAAAGGCAAAGGCGGTTGCCTTGATCAATCCGTATATAGCATTCTCAAAGACTATATACTCTAACCTATAGCCCATGATACTCTCTTCAAAAGGAACCAATCCTAGCAAATCGCCTGCCATAGCTCCTCCCCAAAGACCTAGAAAAAGAGATAAAATGATCAGTACAGGATTGAATAATACGAGGGCAGCCACTTTCGGTAAAATTAGAAAGCTTGCGCTGTTCACACCCATAATCTCCAAAGCATCAATTTGCTCTGAAACTCTCATGGTTCCCAAACTTGAGGCAATATTAGATCCTACCTTACCGGCTAAAATCAAGCTTACCACCGTCGGACTAAACTCAAGAGTAATACTCTCTCTGGTCGCCATGGCAATGTAATAGGTAGGAATCAGTGGATCATCGCTGAGCTGGAAGGCTGTTTGTATGGTAACGACGGCACCCATGAAGACACTTAGAATGACCACAATACTGATAGAATCTAGTCCTAATAAACGAATCTCTTGGACCAAAGAACGAATGAATAGTCGCCAACGATCTGGTCTGCGGAAGACTTTTGTCATCAGCAAGACATAAGCACCCATTCCTTCAAAAAAATTAGTGATCATATGGCTAATTTACAGTTTCTTTGAAGTACCAACTCCTAACTAATGAATAGAATTATCATTATTTCTATTGTCCTGTTTAGTATTCTATTGAGCGGCTGCGGTACATCTAGAGACTGCAATTGCCAGTCACACACTGAACTAGCTGTAGAACAACCTACTAAGGCATAAATGGACCTCAGCATCATCCAACCCCTACTGCCTACGGGTGATGTGCTGCCTTTGATGGAAGACTGGACGGCGCCCTATGATTTTGATCTCAAAATAACGCGGCCCCGCAAGAGCAAGCTGGGCGATTTTAGACCGCCGAAGCCTGGAAAGCGCTCGAGCATCACCATGAACGGGAATCTAGGCCCTTACCAATTCCTCACCACCTTCGTTCACGAACTAGCCCATCTCATTACTTGGGAAAAGTACGGCCGCAGGGCCGCTCCACACGGCAAAGAATGGAAACAATGTTTCGGAGCACTGTTGATTTCGCTAGCTGAGGCACATCCCTGGCCTGAGGTATATAAAAAGGCAATTCTGCACCATGCGGCGCGCCCGAAAAGCGCTGTGGGTGGTGATCCAAGTCTACAGAGCATCTTGTTGCAGCTCGATGGCGAGGACGACCAGATACTATTACAAGATTTGGCGCCTGGCGATGAATTTCACTTCAAAACGCGCCGCTTCCGCTACCAAGAACGTCGCCGAACTAGAGCACTCGTCATGGATCTTGGGAATAAAAGATTATATACCATCCCCTTGGTCGCCCGCATAGACCCTGCAGATTAATTACCTTTGCCACAAACAATGGGGTACGCATGGCAAAGAATATCTTCTCGACAGATTATAAATTGGGAATTTTAGGCGGGGGCCAATTGGGCAAAATGATGCTCTACACCACCCGCAAATTTGACATCCGCACGAAAGTGCTCGATCCCTCTCCCGACGCCCCAGCTCAGTTTGGAGCCAACGAATTTCAAGTAGGCTCACTTCAAGATTACGATACCGTCATGGCATTTGCCGCCGATTGTGATACCGTATGTATTGAAATTGAAGCCGTCAACGTACAAGCGTTGAGAGACCTTCGCGCCCAAGGCAAGAAGGTACATCCGAACCCAGATAGCCTCGAGCTCATCCAGGACAAGACCAAGCAAAAACAATTCTACGCCGACCACAACATCCCCACCTCACGTTTTGAGATGGTCTCAGGCAAGGCCGAATTTGAAGCTGCTCGCGAGCGTTGGCCCATCCCTTTTGTGTGGAAGGCTGCTACCGGTGGCTATGACGGCTTTGGCGTGATAGTTTGCCGCAGCGAAGAAGATGTACAACATATCCCAGATGCCCCGGGCATGCTCGAAGCATTTGTGGACTTTGAACTAGAAGTAAGTGTGATTGTCGCCCGCAACGAAAGTGGCGAGGTGAAGACCTTCCCTGTAGCAGATCAAGAATTCCACCCTACAGCGAACCAAGTAGAATACGTGCTCTGTCCTTCTGTGCTCACCCAAGAGATGCAGCACAAAGCAGAAGAGATTGCCATTAAAACTGCGGAAGCCTACGATATCTGCGGACTACTCGCAGTTGAGTTGTTCGTCACTGCCGACGGAGAGATCTTAGTCAACGAAGTAGCCCCGCGTCCGCACAACAGCGGGCACCACACCATTGAAGCTTGTTACACGAGCCAATTCGAACAGCACGTTCGCGCCGTCCTCGACCTGCCCTTGGGTTCTACCGAACTAAAAGCAGCGGGCGTGATGGCGAACCTAGTAGGTGCAGAAGGGTACAGCGGGGATGTAGTGTATCAGGGGTACGACGAGTTGCTCGGAGAACCAGGGGTAAACATCCACATTTACGGCAAGGCGCAAACACGTCCTTTCCGTAAAATGGGACACGTCACGGTAGTGGCAAAAGATAGAGATGAAGCCCGCAAGCGCGCCGAGTGGGCAAAGAATAGTATATTGGTCAAAAGCAAATAGTCATGATCGGAATCATTATGGGCAGCACTTCAGACCTGCCAGTTATGCAACAAGCTATCGATGTATTGGACGAATTGGGCCTAGCCTATGAAGTTGATATCGTCAGTGCCCACCGCACGCCAGAGAAGCTTATGGATTACGGTCAGAATGCGCACAAAAGAGGTATTAAAGCGATCATTGCCGGCGCCGGTGGCGCCGCACACCTCCCAGGTATGGTGGCTTCCGTTAGCCCGCTTCCAGTAATAGGCGTTCCTGTACACAGTTCAAATTCGATCGACGGTTGGGACAGCGTACTTTCTATTCTTCAAATGCCGGGCGGCGTTCCTGTAGCTACGGTAGCACTAGATGGTGCAAAGAACGCAGGTATCCTTGCTGCACAGATTGTAGGTTCTTCGGATGCAGCGGTATTACAACGTGTCGTTGACTACAAAGAAGGCCTCAAAGCCAAAGTCTTGAAAGGTGCCGAGGAGGTAAAGGCGAAGTACACAAAATAAGATACTTTTTTCGCTACCTTTTAGGTATGCGAAGCCCCATCAATATTTCCATCCCTGAGCCATGCGGAGAAAGCTGGCAGAAAATGACCCCAGTTCAAGGAGGTCGTCACTGCGATGTATGTGAAAAATGCATTGTAGACTTCACGCAGTCTTCAGATAAAGAAATATGGAAGGCGTATCAGAAAGAGGGAAAAATCTGTGGCCAATTTCGTGCTGACCAACTCAATCGACTCATTTCAACGCCGAAAGAAAAACGAGTGCCCATGGGTATTGCCGCTGCATTTGCATTAAGTATCAGCACGCCTTTAACCGCACAAGAATCAAATTCTCAAACTACAGTTTGTACCCCTCGGGAAGCTACTACTGTGGAACCGATCAGTATTGCGTCAGTAGACACCACTAAACCGCATTTCAAAGGTTATGTATATAGTTTAGAAACGAATGAACCCATTCCTTTTACAACAGTCCTTTTATACTCGAAAGGAGAAATGATTCATAGTGTCTTTACCGATTTTGACGGGCACTACGCTATACCTCATTCTTTATTTGATAGCACTTCTGTGGATCAATTGCGCATTACAATGCTGGGCTATGAAGATCAAATATGGCATTTTGATCCACCCGTACATTCGTTGACTGAATTTGAAAAGGTGGTTCCTATGAATATTTCTAGGGAAGTGGGTCTAGTAGAGGCAACATTAGGCATAGTTGTCGTTAAAAAAGCACCATGGTACAAAAGACTATGGTGGCGTATTAAACGTCCGTTTCACTAGGCTGCATCGCCACTTTTAATCGTTTGATGACCCACCATCCTAAAGGCACATAGGAGATCCAGAGTATAAGTAATGGTATGATGTTCACGGCCTTCATAAAGCCCATTGGATCCCCTCCGTTTTCTTGAATCTCAAGAATAAAATAAACGATATACGCGACATAAAGGAGTATAAGACAGAGCGTACTCCCCACCCAATACTTGCGAAGGAATGATTGAAAAAAATCTTCGTACGGCTGACTACCTACCTTTTTATACCACACCCAATTCAACCACGCATGAAAAGGCAATGAACCAACCATCGCGATTCCACAACTAATTAAGAATACGAATCCAGCTCCGTCAAGGTTAAACGTGCCATTAGGTATGTTGCTCAACAGAAAAACTAATACCGACAAGAGCAAGCTGCCCAAAATAGCGCTACCTAGATAGTAAGTAAGGGCATATTGAGCAGGCATCTACAATCGTTTCAAGTGAGAAATCAAAAGCTCCTTCTTCCTATTGCTCACCGGAACCGTAGACCCATCATGCAATAACAGATATCCACCATCGGCGCTTACGTATCGGCTCACCATTTCTAGGTTAACAAGGTGACTCTTATGCACTCGCTCGAACCCAGCAGGACGTAACAAGGTCTCATACTCCTTCATCGTCTTCGACGCGAGTACAGAGGTTTTGTTCTTCAAGAAAAACTGGGTGTAGTTTGAACTGCTTTCGCAACGGACAATCTCATTGACATTGAGAATGTACATTCCCTCTGTCGTAGGGATGACCAATTTTTTCGGCGCCTCCTTCGATGCCGCAGCTGCAATATTTGCCTGCTGGGCGGGAATTCTTGAAGCCCCTGCCTTTCGTACGGCCTTGACCAAATCTTCCGCATCGATAGGCTTCAAAAGGTAATCCAATGCCGCATGCTTGATCGCTTGAATGGCAAACTCATCGTGGGCGGTGGTGAAAATCAAACCTGGGAGATCGCCGCCTGTCCACTGATCGATCAGATCAAAACCAGATTCGCCATTGAGGTTGACATCCAAGAAAATGACATCGACATCTTCCTCGTCCAGTGCTTCTAGTGCTTCTTTCACAGTTTGACACAATGCAACGACCTCTACCTCTGGACAGAAGAGGTTGAGCTTCCCCTGAAGGGCCTCCAAAACGGGACGTTCATCGTCTAACAAGAGTGCACGCATGGGCGGTTAAGATTTAATTCTAATGTACGGGTTAGCCGTCATTTTCCATAGTCAGAATGAGTGAAACCTGCATTCCATCGGGTGAATGTTCTTCGCCCAGTCTGTTGCAGTGCAACGAGAACTCGCCGCCATACTTTTTAGAAAGTAGGTGTAGGCGTTCTTCAATGATGGCCAAACCGTGACTTTTTGAGGCTTTCTGCGCAGGATCAAAACCTAGGCCGTTGTCCGTGATGGTGATTTGGACCGATGGGCCTTGAAGTGAGAATTGGACCCTAATACTGCCCTCCTTACCTTCCGCCAACAAAGGCCGAATGGCATGCTGCACGGCATTTTCCACCAACGGCTGAACGAGCATTGGCGGCACGTGGTAATCGTATGGGTCTAAATCATCGTCCACTTCGACGGAAGTTTTGAAAGTGCCGTAACGCAAGATGCAGAGGTCAAGGTATTTCTCGATGAGTTCCTTTTCATCCGCTATAACCATGGAGGTACTGCGTGAGCTGTCGAGGGTGAGGCGCATCATCTTGGCCAATTTCCCCATGTACTGCACCGCATCCTTGGGTTGATTTTTAAAGATGAAGTTCGAAATGGCGTCCAGGGCGTTGAAGAGGAAATGAGGATTCATCTGCAAGCGCTTGCTCGCTAATTCTGCATCGGCCAATCGCTCCTGAAGTTCGAGTTTTTCTTGAATCTGAATCTTGGCTTTGCGCTGTCTGTACCAAATTCCTGAGGCGATAAGGATGATGGCGATGGACCAGAACAGTGGACGTTTGTACCACCACGCGGAGATGCGGTACTCATAGTGCGCGTTCATGCCTTGCTCAAAATCCAACCTATGGCTGGTTTGAATGTCGAGGGTATAGTTGCCCGGGGCGGGACGCACGAATAGGACGGGTTCGCCGGGGGTGAAGGTATTCCAAGGATCGCTATTGATGCGGTAGCGCCCGTGAATTGGGGCAGAGGAGGACTTTTTATGCGTCGTGGTGAAGCCTATAGAGGCCGGCTCCACCTCGAGGTCGTCGAAAGAGGGAATGGTAAGGCCATTGGCGGTAAAGTCGATGTGGAGGTGGCGAAGGGAATTGGGCACCCCTTTATTATCAAATTTCCACAACCCCATAGGTGTTGCTACCCACAAATCGTTGCCGATCACGGCTATATCGTAGTTTCCAGGTCGAAAAGCGGGCAAGCCACGAGCCATGCCAAGAGTGTACCGTATGCCATCTTCGTTGAATACATCAATACCGTCGGCATAAGCGCCATAGTACAGCCCATCCGCGGTATCTACGTCGTAGTACGTAGGATGCGACTGACGCTCGGGCATGGGCTCAAAATCGTCCATGGTCCAAGTCCCTTCTAGCAGTTTATTCAGTGCAATATGACCCAGTGGTGTGCGGGCTTTGGCCCCGTCGAAAGCGAAAATAGGCATGCCTGAACCCACTTTCTCCCAGGTAAAACCAATCCGATCCCACTGATAATAACCGCCTTCCGCACTCAGCAGCAATCCATAGTCCGTGGGGCCTAGATCAAAGATTAGGCCTTTAAAATTCTGTCGATTGAGCTCATAACCTGTACTATCCAGGGTGACCAATTCTGATCCAATTCTCAAAAAATTAAATCGCTCAAAACCCAAGGTCATGCGCCAAATTCCCGAGGCTTTATCACTAATCTGCGTGGCTGCATCACTGTAGGCTATTCGAACGCCGTCGGCCGTGATGATATAGGTGGTGCCATCATCATTGGTAACCTCTAAGGGGTAGGATTGTAAAACACCTTGAACCTCCGGCACCAACCCGCTATCGCTAACGGAAAAACTAAAAATCGAGCTTCGATTAAACTTCTCAAAGCGAGTGCTAGGTCTGATGAATCCGTCGAGCAGTTCGTATACGCCTGAACCCTGGGTTCCCAAATACAATCGGTCACCGTCGTACGCGGCACTAATGACCGGATCTGCCGGAAAGCCTTGGGCACGGCCGAGATCCTGCGCCTGCAATGCAGGAACAAGAAAAAGCAACAAAATCCGCGGAATCCATTTCATAACACAATGTTAGGGAATCAATTCTTAATTACTTTTGTCCTATGAAAGGAATTACAGCCATTGCCCTCGGGGTATTATTATTTGCTTCGTGTACTACCGATGAACAGCGTTTCAACCGCGAAATTGCTGAAATCGAAGATTATATCGCAACCACGGGATTAGACTTTACTCCCACCGGAACCGGTTTGTATTACCACGTTACAAAAGAGGGGAACTTAAACCGCATTCCAGACAGCTCAAATGAAGTGAGCTTTAAGCATATTGGCTACCTGCTGGACAGCACCATCTTTTCTTCGGGCTGGTACGCTTCTGACCACGTAGCCATGCCGTTCTTGGTACAAGGCTTCCAACAAGGCCTTCAAGCCTTAGGCGAAGGCGGACGCGGGGTCATCGTATTTCCGTCGGAACTAGGATATGGCAAAAAAGGTGCAAGCACTGTGCCGAGCTACAGCCCCATCGCGTTCCAGGTAGAACTCGTCAGTTACTACTAGGATAACTTTTAGATTTCCACATTTCTTGGGATTTAGAGGATTAGGGTCCAATTTATTTGGAAACCCCTTCCCATGTCCCTACCTCTTGCGTTGTGGCTGTACCTAGCCCACATCCATCCTTTTGACCTTCCTCCATCGAGCACGCAATCGCTGTTCCTAGAAGGCTATGGCTTTGAAGACGCCTTTTCCGCACAGTTCGGCTACCGCAATGGCAACATTGGCCTTCAGCTCCACCACGAACAACTGAACCCATATTCCTCCACGCAAATCCAAGGGCAATACGGCCTCTGGATCAATGAGAACTGCTGGATACAAGCCCAACTTGCCCCCGCCCGAACGGCCTTATCTTCCCAACGCTACTGGCACGCTCGATGGGGCATGCAAACCCTCCATCGCAGGGACCATATGTGGTTGTACGGGGCGGTGGAGCGCGATGAAAATTGGGCCCTGAGGCTTCGCCAAGGCCTGTCTCTGGACGAGCATTGGTCCATAAGTGCCGGCTGGGATTGGCAAGAACGCGGCCAGTTAGTGTATTCGGTCCAATTCAATCAACACCCCTGGCACCTGCAGTACCTCCAATCCGGACAGCATTGGGCACTACACCTCCATCTTCCCTATAAAGAGTTCTACCTCAGCCTAGGCCTTCAAAACCACCACCTTCTCCTCCCGCCCCGATGGTACGCCCCTCTACCTTAATCATCTTCTCGACCCTCTACTTGCCCACCTTCGCCCAAACACAGCAGTGGCACGAAACCCTAAGAGATACCCTCACCCTTAACAACTGCCCGCCCACCCTACTCTGGCAGGATTACGGACTGAGCAAGGCCGCTGTCTTTGAGGTCTGTGCTTACCGCAATGCCGTGGGGGAAATCCTCACCTACGACGAGCTGATCCCCATCACCTCCTTAGACAGCACCATGCTCCACACCCTCATCGAGCAACTGCCCCTAGACCGCCCTACCGAACGGCGTGGCGGAACCTCCGCCTCCTGTCGTCTCCGCCCGTCGAGCGCCACGCCCCTCCAAACCAACATCCACCACCCGGGTGGCCAATGGCGTGCGAGCTGGCACCGCGACAAGGGAATGCAATACAGCGGGTTTCTGCAAAGCCGCCAGCGGGTCGGCGCGGTGGAACTGAACGTGCTTACGGGCCAATTCTTTCTCAGTGCCGGCCAAGGATTGGTGCTGTCTGCGCCCACCTTCGGGGTGCCGCAGAGCCGCGAGTTTTTTGGGAGGGGGTTGCGCGGGACGGCCAGTGCTTATGGCAGCGAGAGCGGTTGGGCGGTGGAGGCGGTGAGCGGCTCGTGGACCGCCGCCTTGGGACGTGGTGAGGACGGCGGTTTGGGACGGGCGCAGTGGGAAGGTCAGAAGGGATATGTGGGGGCGGCTTGGCACGGGGATGAGGCCAGTGTGTACGGCAAATGGTACGGCGGGAATTGGCGGTACTATGGGGAATGGAGCAGGGAGAAGCAGTGGATTGGGGTGAACGGATGGATGGACGATGTGTTGGTCGAAGGCAATGTCGAGCGCGAGGGAGCACAGTGGGTGCCAAATATGCTGATGAGCGGGCGGCAGGTTTGGGGGGATTGGCAATGGAATTGGCGGGCGGGACAGGTCAGTGCGCGGTGGCAAAAAGGGCCTTGGCAGGTGTTTGTGGCCAAGAAGGAATGGGTGCGAACGGTGGTGAGTTACGAGAATGACGGGTTCAAGGTGCAAGGTTACGGTCACGGAGGTAGCCGAGGGGTGAGCGTGAGGAAGGAGTTGGTAAGGGGCGAGCACAAATGGCAATGGATGTGGGCAGCAGCGGAGGTGCGTCAGGGCCCTATTTGGATGACTATGCCGTATATGCCGGGCAGCATTCCTAGCATGGCGCTGTACGATGATTTTTTCGGTGGCGCAGTGGGTTGGCGGTATAAGGGAATGGCGCTGCTGGGCAGCTGGAATGTGGGAGAAGCGCCTGAGGTGGTTGGGTCGCTTCGGTGGGATTTAAGAGAATTGGCCCCAGTGCTGCCAAAAATCCGGATAACTCTTGGCCACTACTTCCGGATGCTCGATGGACAGGGGCATGAGCATGGAAAGCGGGGCGAGTGACATGGCGACGCGGTGGTCTTCGCGGGAAGGTTGCGGGCCCAGGGCTGCGAACGTATGTGGGTAGGAAGTACAAGTGAGGCTATGATCGGTGGCTTGGACGGTGATGCCCAATTCCGTTGCGAGGTCCACCAAGGCTTGCAATCTATCGCATTCCTTGTGGGGCAAGGTCGAGAGTCCGAAGATCTCCATGGGCTGGCGCAGGGCAAAGCAGGTGGTGATCAACGCTTGGGCAAGGTCTGGGCATTGCTCGAGGTTGTAGACGAGTTTGCCGTAGGCCAGGGTGCTCTTTTTGGTGAGTTGGAGGCCGTCTGAGGTGAACGTATGGCCGACGCCGAGCGGTTCAAAGTAGTCAAGGACCTTGCGGTCGCCTTGGAGACTATGGGGTTGAAGGCCGGGGAAGAAAAGTGAGGCGGAGGTGGATAAGGCGACGGCCTCGCACCAGAAAGCCAGGGCGGACCAATCGCGTTCGAGCACAATGGTACGCGGGGTTGTGGCGGTGTAGGGCGCCATGGCCGCACTGTTTCCCTCTAGGGTGATGTCGAAGCCCAATTCTCTCATCATCGCCACGGTCATTTCCACATAACTGCGCGACGGCAAGGATTCCCAGCTCAGCTTGAGGCCATTGGGGAGTGCGGGGCCGATGAGCATGAGGGCGGTGAGGAATTGGGAACTTTTCAGGGTTCCGAGAGCGAGGGAGGAACCGGTGAGTGAGGCCCCGCAAATGCGCAGCGGCGAGTGCTGGTCCTTCCCTTCGTAGGTAATATCAGCTCCAAGGGTATTGAGGGCGTCGACCAGTTCCGCGATGGGTCGGCTGTTCAGGGCATCGGTGCCGCTGAGAACCTTGAGGGCACCGGGTTGGGTAGCCCAATAGGCCGTGGCGAAGCGCAAGGTGGTGCCGCCGGCGCCAACGTGGAGGTCGCGTTCATCGGAGGATAAAGCTTGGGCGAGGAAGCGCGAATCTTCGGCCTTAGGAATGGTCCTTAGGGTGAGGTGCGGGTATAGGGCGGCAAGGATTTGGGCTCGGTTCGCCAAGCTTTTGTTTAGCGGCAAATCAACGGTACCTTCTAGGATGCCGGAATGCTTGGGGAGATGGAGCAGCCCGTCCATTAGAGGGAATTCAGGTATTGGACAGCAGCGCGGAATTGGTCCCGGGAAATAGGACGGTCGAAGGTAGGAGCGCCGATATTTTCTAGCAGCACAAAGCGCACCTGCCCCTCGGCATTCTTCTTATCGGCTTGCATTAGCGCCCACAACGCATCGAGGTAATTTTCGTCCACCTTGGTCCACGGATAACTTTGGCTTAAGGCGCCATGGGCATCGTGTTGCTCGCTAAGGTACAGGGCCACATGAAGGCCTTGAATGACCGCCGCACCGTGGCTGATGGGGATGTGTTGGGCGCACCAAGATTCCCAAGCATGGCCAAAGGTGTGGCCAAGATTGAGGACCTTGCGTAAGCCGTTCTCTTTAAAATCAGAGCGCACGATGGCCAGCTTGGTCTCCACGCTTTGTTTGAGGTGCGCGTCGGTCAGGGTTTGAGGCGTCCAATGTAATACTTGGGGCCAATTTTGCCCTGATAACAAACTGTGCTTGATCATCTCGCCGTGCCCGCTGCGCCACTCCTCTTCCGGCAAGGTGCTCAGGAACGAAGGGTCTATCAAAACGAGCTCGGGGTCGGTGAAGGTGCCTACTTGGTTTTTAATACCGTCGTGGTTGATTCCCGTCTTCCCTCCCACGCTAGCATCGACCATGGCAAGCAGCGAGGTGGGTACGTTGATGAAGGGGATGCCGCGCTTGAAGGTGCTCGCCACAAAACCGCCAAGATCGAGGACGACCCCGCCCCCTACATTGATCATCAGACTATTGCGGTCGGCGCCATATTCTAACAACACGGACCACAGCCCTGCGGCCACTTCTATGGATTTGCTGCCCTCGCCGGGTTCGACCTCAAGGATTTCGAAATTGCCATCGAGATGAGGTAATTGGCCCACAAAACCAGGCAAACAAGCACTGGTATTGGAGTCCACCAACAGGAACGTTTTCGACGGACGCTGGGCCTCGAGATAGGCATCTAATACTGCATATCCCGAAGCTGAATAAACCGGTGCTGTTCCTTGCTGTTTCACATACCAAAAGTACGATTTGAAACCTATATTTGGAGTCCAATTCACAGGCAGATGATTGACTTCACCAATACAGAGGTGGCATTCGGTATGAAAACCAATGCTGACCTGCAACAGAGTCGACTGTTGTTCGCTACCCTGAGTTCTCCCGGGGTGGTCGGTGCGCTTAAAAATGTGACCCTCGCTTCCCTCGCCTTGCGCTTGCCCATCAAAGGCATCGTGAAGGCCACGGTATTCCGCCAATTTTGTGGCGG